>NZ_JBWKKF010000007.1:0-338018 GCF_056431745.1 Amycolatopsis sp. NPDC045836
GCACTACAACTATCATCGTCCCCACACTGCTGCTGGAAATCAGCCACCAGCATCCCGGCTCGACACCGGTGTCACCAATGTCATGGCCTCATACAGCTAGTTTGTGCACAGGGTCGGCAGGAGTACGGCAGGAGAGAGTTGAACGTGCGGCGTCTTGAGTACATCGGTGGTGGCTCGGCGAAGTTCTGGGAGGGGGTGGTCGAGGGCACCGACGTGGTCGTCACCTGGGGGCGGATCGGGACCGGCGGGCAGTCCAAGCGCAAGGGCTTCGCCTCGGCGCAGGACGCGGCCGCGTTCCTCGCGAAGCAGGCCGATGACAAGATCAAGAAGGGCTACGCCGACACGGGCGCGGTGACCGCGGCTCCCACCCCGGCCGCCGAGGAACCGGACACGCAAGCACCGGCCACGCAGGAACCGGTCACCCGGGCACCGGACACACGGACGACCGCCGCCGTCCAAGCACCGGCAGCCCGGACGCCCGCGGCGACCGCGGTCGACGAGGACACCTTCGACCCGCCGGCGGGCGTGGTCCGGCTGGCGTACCCCCGCCGCGACCAGGGCAAGCCCCGCTACCGCCCCTCCCCCGACGCGCGCGTGGTGGCCGACCGGCTCCTGGCCAGGCACCGGCGCAAGGTCGACGAACTGCTCGACGCGCCGGGCAGTGACGAGCTGGTCGTCGCCGCCGCGCGCGCACACCTCGGCGGCACCCCGGACCCGCTGGGCGCCGCGGCGGTGCTCACCGTGCTCAGCTCCTCCGCGACCTACTACGACCGGGACGACGCCGGCCGGTTCGGGCAGTTCTGGCTCGCCGAGCACGGGCTGCTGTTCGCGGCCGAGGCGGCGATGCGGCTGCCCACGCTCACCACCCACGGCCTCGACGGGCGGCGGTCGGTGACCACGCTGCGCCGGCTGAACGAGGGCGAGCACGTGCCGTGGCGCTGGGCGGGCCCCGACGTGCTCGCGGAGGTCCGCACGGCGATCGCGGCGGCGGGCGACGACGAGTACGCGCGGGTCGTCGAGGTACTCGGCGGCTTCCGGAAGACTCCCACGACCCGGCTGGTGGCCGCGTTCCTGGCGCCCACGGAGCGGGCGTGGGTGGACGAGCTGCCCGCCGAGGTCGACGACTGCGACCACCTCACGGAGTGGTTGTACCTGTGTGCCGTGCACAGCGCGGAGCAGCTCGAAGCGCTCGGGAGCGGCTACGGGCTCCACCGCCAGTCCAGGGCGCTGCCGACGGTCGTGCGCACGATCGGTCCCGCCGCCGCGCCGCTACTCGTGCGGTGGACCGCGAAAGCCGACAACGACCTGCTCAAGCGGCTGCTCACGGCGATCGTCGCGATGCCGACCGACGACGCTTTCCGCGGCCTGGTGGCCAACGCGGACAAGGCCCCGTTCCGTGCCGCGCTGCAGGAGGCCGTGCAGCGCTACCCGGTTCGCGCCACCCGGCTGCTGGCCGAGGCGGCCGCCGAGGGCGGCGAAGTGGCCGCCGAGCTGCTGCGGGCCCACCTGGTGGCGCGCCACGAGCTGCTCACCGACGTGGTGCCGGCGCTGCCGGAGGCGGCCAGGGAAGCCGCGCTCGCCACCCAGGAAGGGGTCGTGCGGCTGCCCGACGCGCCGGCCGAGTTGCTGCCGCCGGTGCTGGCCAGTCCACCGTGGACCCGTCCGCGCAGCTCCGAACCGCCCGTGGTGCTGACCGACCTGGCCGTGCCCGCGCCGACGCGCGTCGTGTGGGAGGACGGGGAACGGGACCAGGCCATCGCGCGGGGCACGCGGAACTCCTCCAGCCGCCACACCCGTCCCGGCATCGACTGGGCCGCGGAACTGGAGAAGTGCCGCTCCCAGGACTGGAACATGCCCTCGCTGCTGATGAACGCGCCGGAGGAGCTGGCCCGGCCCGCGCTCGCGGCCTGGCGGCCGAGACGCGTCTACGACATCGGCGTGTCGGGCCCGGCCCTGCTGGCCCGGTTCGGCGCCGACGCGCTCCCGGCGGTCATCGCCGTGGTCGTCCAGCACAACGGGCACGACGACCTCAAGGCGCTGCTGCCCGTCCTGGACACCGAGGTCGCCGAGCTGATGGCCACGGCGATGGCCCGCCGCAAGCTGACCCGGCCGGTGGCGCGGGCGTGGCTCCTGCGGCACGGCCTGGCGACGCTGCCCTACCTGCTGCCCGTGGCGCTCGGCCGCAAGGGCAAGCCGCGGGAAGCGGCGGAGACCGTGTTCCGCGCGCTCGCCGAGCAGGTGGGCGTCGAGGCCGTGGTCGCCGAGGCGAAGCGGCTGGCCGGGGCCGGGGCGGGCGGCGGCGTGGCGGCCATCCTCGCCGCCGATCCGCTGGAGCTGCTGCCGAAGAAGCTGCCGGTGCCGGGGGCGTGGGCCGACCCGGCCGGGCTCCCGCAGATCCGCCTGCGGGACGCGGAGGCCGCCCTGCCCACGGCGTCGACCGCCGACCTGATCACCATGTTCGCGCTCGGCACCCCCGACGAGCCCTACGGCGGTGTCACGCAGGTCGCCGAGGCGTGCGACCCGGGTTCGCTCGCCGAATTCGGGTGGGCGGTGTTCGAGGCGTGGCGCAAGGCCGGTATGCCGCCCAAGGACGGCTGGGCGCTGACCGCGCTGGCCGCCATCGGCGACGACGACACCGTGCGGCGGCTCTCGCCGGTCATCCGGGCCTGGCCGGGCGAGGGCGGGCACGCCCGCGCCGTCACCGGGCTGGACGTGCTGGCCGAGATCGGCACCGACGTGGCGCTGATGCACCTCAACGGCATCGCGCAGAAGGTCAAGTTCTCCGGGCTCAAGCAGCGCGCCGGGGAGAAGATCGAGCTGGTGGCGGCCAAGCTCGGGCTCACCGCCGAGCAGCTCGCCGACCGGCTGGTGCCCGACCTCGGCCTGGCCGAGGACGGCACGATGCTGCTCGACTACGGCCCGCGCCGGTTCGTCGTCGGCTTCGACGAGGCGCTGCGCCCGACCGTCTCCGACGAGGACGGCACCCGCCGCAAGTCGCTGCCCAAGCCCGGTGCGAAGGACGACGACGAGCTGGCCACGGCCGCCTACAAGCGGTTCTCCGGGTTGAAGAAGGACGTCCGCACGCTGGCGGCCGACCAGATCCTGCGGCTGGAGCGGGCCATGGTCACCGGGCGCCGGTGGAGCCACGAGGACTTCGCCCGCTACTTCTCCGGGCACCCGCTCCTCTGGCACGTGGTGCGCAGGCTCGTGTGGGGCGTCTACGACGAGGAGGACGTCCTGGTCGGGGCGTTCCGGCTGGCCGAGGACCGCACGCTCGCCGACGCCGAGGACGAGACCTGCACCCCGCCCGGCGGCACCACCGTCGGCGTCGCGCACCCGCTGCACCTCGGCGCCGCGCTCACCACGTGGTCGGAGGTGTTCGCCGACTACGAGATCCTGCAACCGTTCCCGCAGCTCGGCAGGCAGGTCCTGGCGCTGACCGACGACGAGCGGACCGCGCTGACCCTGGCGCGGTTCGACAAGGCCGCCGTCAGCGTGGGCCGCGTCCTCGGGCTGACCAAACGCGGCTGGGAGCGGACCGCGCCGCAGGACGGCGGCGTCGAGGCCGGGGTGGTCAAGCCGCTGCCGGGCGGCTGGTTCGCGGTCGTCGAACTGGAGGAGGGCATCGTCGCGGGCGATCCCACCATGCTCGGCGAGACCCAGGAGATCCGGCGGGTGTTCCTCTCGACCGACCACGACGGCTGGTGGCACCAGGAGGACACGCCGTTCGGCACGATCGACGCGGTGTCGGCGAGCGAGCTGCTGGCCGACCTGACCGAGCTGGTGAGCGCCAAGTGAGCACCACGGAGCAACTGCAGCGCCCGCCCGCCGAGGTCCGCTTCGCCGACGAGCTGGTCCGCCTGCGCGAGCAGGACACCGCGCCCCGCCCGCCGGGCTGGGCGCTGAGCCTGGACGCGGCCCGCCGGTTCGTGGTGGGGGACGCGAAACTGGGTGTGCGCAACAAGTTCGTCGGCGATCCGTCCCTTGTGGACCGGGCGCTGGTCACCCTGGCCACCAGCCGCGGGCTGCTGCTGGTCGGCGAGCCCGGCACGGCGAAGTCGTTGCTCTCGGAGCTGATCGCGACCGCGGTGAGCGGCGAGTCGACCCTGACCATCCAGGGCGGTGCGGCCACCACCGAGGACCAGATCCGCTACTCGTGGAACTACGCCATGCTCGTCGCGGAGGGGCCGTCGACGCGGTCGCTGGTGCCCGCGCCGCTGCTGCGCGGCATGGCCGAGGGCAAGGTCGTCCGGTTCGAGGAGATCACGCGCTGCCCGCTGGAGGTGCAGGACTCGCTGCTCTCCCCGCTGTCCGACCGGGTGCTGGCGATCCCCGAGCTGACCGGGCCGGACGCGATGGTGTTCGCCACCGACGGGTTCAACGTGATCGCCACCGCCAACACCCGCGACCGCGGCGTCAACGAGATGAGCGCGGCGCTCAAGCGCCGGTTCAACTTCGAGACCGTGTTCCCGATCCCCGACCTCGACACCGAACTGGCTTTGGTGGAGACCGAGTCGGCGGAGCTGCTGCGCCGCTCCGGGGTGCCGGTGGCGCAACGCCGCGACGTGCTCGAAGTGCTCGTCACCGCGTTCCGGGAACTGCGTGCGGGCACCGGGGCCGGTGGCGGGGAACGGTTGTCCACGGTGCTCAGCACCGCGGAGGCGGTGTCGGTCGCGCACGCCGTCGGCCTGCGCGGCTGGTACCTGCACGGCGAAGCGGGCACGGGCGAGGACGTCGTCGAATGCCTCGCCGGGACGGCCGCGAAGGACAGCCCGGACGACCTCGCGAAGCTGCGCCGCTACCTCGAACACGACGCCGCCCGGCGCAGGGGCTCGCCCGCGTGGGCGGAACTGCACGGCGCCCGGCTGCGGCTGCCGGGCTGATGGCGGCACCGGTACACGTCGTCGGTGTCCGCCACCACAGCCCGGCGTGCGCGCGGCTGGTGCGCGAGACGATCGCCGCGCACCGGCCCGCGCACGTGCTGGTCGAGGGGCCTGCCGACTTCACCGGGCGCATCGGTGAGCTGCTGCTCGGGCACACCCCGCCGCTGGCGGTCTTCAGCTACGTGCGCGACGCCGGCCGCACCCGGCTGTCGTGGGCGCCGTTCTGCGACTACTCCCCCGAGTGGATCGCGCTCACCGAGGGCCGGGCCGCGGGCGCGCAGGTGCGGTTCATCGACCTGCCCGGCTGGCGGGCGGCCGAGACGGAGAACGTCTACGCCGACGCGGAACGCCGCTACGCCGACGCCACGGAACAGCTCTGCCGCGAGCTGTCGGTGGACAACGTCGACGTGCTGTGGGACCACCTGGTCGAGGCGCACCCGCACGACGGGCTGGCGGAGCGGCTCAACGCGTACTTCGACCTCGTGCGCGGTGAGGCGGACGCGGGAGCGGAGGACACCGCCCGCGAGGAGTACATGGCGCGGTGGGTGGCCGCGGCGGCCGCACGGGACGACGGCCCGGTCGTGGTGGTGGTCGGCGGGTTCCACCGCCCGGCGCTGCTGGCGCGGCTCGCGGCCGCCGACCCCGATCCCGCCTGGCCGCCGGTGCCGGACGTGCCGGAGGGCACCGAGGTCGGCAGCTACCTGGTGCCGTACTCGAACCGACGCCTCGACGCGTTCACCGGCTACGCCTCCGGCATGCCCTCCCCCGGTTACTACCAGCGGCTCTGGGAGTCCGGCCCGCGGGAGGCGGCGACCGGGCTGGTGGCCGACGTGGTGACGCGGCTGCGTGCCCGCAGGCAATCGGTGTCCACCGCCGACCTGATCTCGGCGAGGGCGCTGGGCGAAGGGCTCGCGGCGCTGCGCGGGCACCCGCACCCGGCCCGCACCGACGTGCTGGACGGGCTGGTGAGCGCGCTCGTGTCGGACGCGCTGGAGCAGCCGCTGCCGTGGTCGGCCCGCGGCCCGCTGCAGCCGGGCGCGCACCCGGTGGTGGTGGAGATGGTCGCCGCGCTCACCGGCGACCGCACCGGCCGCCTGCACCCGGACACCCCGGCGCCGCCGCTGGTCGGCGCGGTCGCCGCGGAGCTGGCCGCGCTCGGGCTCGACGGCACCCGGGACGTCCGGCTCGACCTCACCGACGCGACCGACCTGCGGCGCAGCCGCGTGCTGCACCGGTTGCGCGTGCTCGGGATCCCCGGCGTGGAACAGAGATCGGGCCGGGACGCCACGGCCGCCGAAGGCTGGCGGCTCACCACTCCCGACCGGCGTGAGTCCGCGCTGATCGAGGCCGCGGCCAGCGGTGGCACCCTGGCCGACGCGGCCGCCGCCACGCTCGCCGAGCGGGCCGAGCGGCACAACGAGGTGGGTTCGCTCGCGGCCCTGCTGCACGACGCGGCGTCGTGCGGGCTCGCCGACCTCGCCGGTGACCTGACCGACCGGATCGCGGCCGGGGTGGCTTCGGCGCGGGACCTGGGCCCGCTCGGCGCCGCGCTGCGGGTCGCGCTGGGGCTGTGGCGCCACGACCGGCTGCTCGGCACCGCGGGCAGCGCGCTGCTGGGCACGGTGGTCACCGTCGCGACCACGCGGGCGCTGTGGCTGGCCGAGGGCATCCGCGGCGGGGACGCCCCCGCCGAACCGGCCCGGTTGCGGGCGCTCGCGGCGGTCCGGGACGCGGTCCGCGACGGCGGTGCCGCGCTCGGCCTCGACGCGGAGCTCGCGATCGGGGCCGGCGGGCGGCTCGCCGCGAACCGGGACGCGCCACCGGACCTGCGCGGTGCCGGGCTCGGCCTGTGCTGGGCGCTGGGTGCGGCGGTGACCCCGGGCGAAGCCGTGCCCCGGGGGCCCGCGGTGCTCGGCGACTGGCTCGCCGGGCTGTTCGCGGTGGCGCGGGAGGAGGTGCTCGACGACGGCGGGCTCACCTCGGTGCTCGACGACCTCGTGCGCGCGCTGACCGCGCACGAGTTCCTGGTCGCGCTTCCCGCGCTGCGGCAGGCTTTCGAGTTCTTCCCGCCCGCCGAACGGGAGCGGTTCGCGACCGCGCTCGTGGCGCGGCACGGCGGCGGTTCCGGGCGCGGGCTGCTGCGGGTGCACGCCGACCCGGTGCTGGTGGCCGGGGGCGCAGCCATCGAGGAGACGATCGACGAGATGCTCACACGGGCGGGACTGGCGGACCTGTGAACGACGGACCGAAGGGTGAGCTGGAGCGCTGGCGGCTGGTGCTCGGCGCACCGGCGGCGGGCATGACCGGGCTCGACGGCGAAGCCGCGGCCATGGACGCCGCGTTGTCGTGGCTGTACGGCCGCGACCCGGAACTGGCCGAGCGCGGGGTGCGCGCCGGCGGGAGCGGGGAGTCGAACCTCACACCGGTCGACTGGCTCGACGACGTGCACCGCCTGTTCCCCAAGGAGACCATCGAACGGCTGGAGCGCGACGCGGTCGAACGCTACGACATCCACGAGATCGTCACCGATCCGGAGGTGCTGGCGCGGGTCGAGCCGAACCCGGCGCTGCTGCGGGCCGTGCTGCGCACCAAGCACCTGATGAACCCCGACGTGCTCGCGCTGGCGCGGCGCATCGTGGCCGAGGTGGTCCGCGAACTGATGGCCCGGCTCGCGACCGAGGTCAACCGCGGCCTGACCGGCACGCGGCTGCGCCGGCCGAGCAACTTCCGGCAGGCCCGCGACTTCGACTTCCGGGGCACCGTGCGGGCCAACCTCGCGCACTACCAGCCCGGCTCGAAGCGCCTGCTGATCGAGAAGCCCCGGTTCACCTCGCGCGGGCGGCGGCACACCCAGCCGTGGCAGCTGGTGCTGCTGGTGGACCAGTCCGGGTCGATGGTGGACTCGGTGATCCACTCCGCGGTGACCGCCGCGTGCCTGTGGGGGGTGCCCGGCCTGCGCACCCACCTCGTCGCGTTCGACACGAACGTGGTCGACCTGACCTCGGAGGTGACCGACCCGGTGGAGCTGCTGATGAAGGTGCAGCTCGGCGGCGGCACGGACATCGCGCGCGCGGTCCGCTACGGCGCCGGTCTGGTGGACGCGCCGAGGCGGGCGATCGTCGCGATCGTGTCCGACTTCTACGAAGGCGGCGACGAGGGGGCGTTGCTGCGCACCGTGCGCGAGCTGGCCGGGCAGGGCACGCACGTGCTGTGCCTGGCCGCGCTCGACGAGACCGCGAACCCCCACTACGACCGGGAACTCGGACGGCAGCTCGCCGACGCGGGCGCGCACGTGGGCGCGATGACCCCGGGTCACCTCGCCGAGTTCGTGGCGGAAAGGATCGGCCGGTGAGGGCGGACCTGCTCGCGCTGACCACCGACGCGCTCGCCGCGCTCGCGAACCGGGGCCTGGTCAAACGCGCGACCCGGGACCTCGACGGCGTCCCGCCGGTCACCTCGGCCGAGGACGGCACGGTCGAAGCGGTGTTCGCCGACGGCACGCGGGTGGTGCTCTCGCCCGGCCAGGGCTTGGACGCGGCGAGCTGCACGTGCGGTGCGCCGGGGGTGTGCCGCCACCGCATCGGCGCCGTGCTCGCCTACCAGCGCGACCACGCCGCGGGGGCCGAGGGAGCTCCGGCCCCCGTTGAGCGGGTCCCGGCCGGGTGGCCGGGGTCGGTGACCGACGAGGAGCTGACCGCCCAGTTCGGCGCCCGCACCCTCACCGCGGCCCGGCGCGCGGTGAGCGGCGGGCTCACCGCCCGGGTGCGCAGGCAGGCCACGACCGTGGAGACCCCGTCGGCCACGGTGCGCTTCCTGGTGCCCGGCGAGCTGGGTTTCGTCGACTGCGACGCCCGCGCGGAGGCCAGGGACGCACTCGTCGTGGTCGCCGTGTGGGCCTTCCGGCAGGCGGACGCGCTGGCGCCCGCGGACCCCGAGGTGACCGTGGAACTCGCCCCCGCCGCGGACCGGCCCGCGGCGGGGGCCGGGGCGATGGCCGGGGTCGCGGCGGCCGCCGGTGAGCTGCTGCGCACCGGGGTCGTGTCGGCCGACGAGGTGCTGGTCGCCGCCCTGCGCCGCGAGCACGCGGCGTGCGAGCGGGCGAACCTGCGCTGGCCCGCCGCGGCGCTGGCGGAACTGGTCGAGCAGCTGACCGCCTACGGCACGCGATCCGCCCGGCACGAACCGGCGCGGGTCGCGGAACTGATCGCGGAACTCCACGCCCGCCACCACGCCGGGGCGCGGGCACCCGCGCGGGTGCTGGGCACCGACGAGCCCGCGGAGACGCCGCTGCGGCAGGTGCGCCTGGTGGCGCTGGGCTGCCGCGTGGACCACGAGGACGGCAGCGACACCGCCGAGGTGTTCCTCGCCCATCCCGGCACCGAGACGGTGCTGGCGGTGCGGCACCGCTGGCCTTCGGGCACCGGGTCGCCCGGCTCCCGCCGGCTCGCGGGCACCACACTGGCGGCGCTCGCGGCGGGCAACGTGGTCAGCGAGGCGGCGGTGCGCAGCGCGGGCCGGGTGGTGCGGTTCGGGGCGGGCCGGGTGGCCCGCACGACGGTCAGCCCGGTGGGCGAGTCGTGGGCCGGACTGCCGCCCGCGCTGCGCCCGTCGGTCACCGAGGCGCTGGCACAGCTGACCGGCCTGCCGCCGAGGGTGGTGCGGCCGAGGGTCGCGGCCGAACTGGTCCGGGTGGTGCCGGTGGCGCGGGTGCGGCAGGTCCGCTACCTCGCGGGCACCCAGCGCCTCGAAGCGGTCGTCGTGGACCCGGGCGGCGCGGAGGCGACGGTCAGCCTCGCCCACCGCACGGCCGCGCCCGGCGCCCTCGACGCGCTGGCCGGGGCACTGGCCGGGGACCCGGTCGAGGTGTGCGGCGCCATCCGGCGGGCGGGCGGCGGGCTGGTCGTCGAACCCTTCGCCGTGCGCACCGCGGACGGGGTGGTCGTGCCCGACCTGGCGGCCGCGACCGGCGCCGTCCCACCCGCCGAAGGACCCGCCCGGCCGGGCCCGCTGGCCGCCGCCATCGAGGGCGCGCTCGCCCTGCTCGCCGAAGCCGCGCACCGCGGCCTGACCCGCCTGCCGCCCACGTTCCCGGCCAGGGCCGCCCCCGCCGCCGCCCTGACCCGCACGGGCCTGACCCGCTGCGCCGAGGCCCTCCGGGCGTGGGGCGCCGCACCGGCCGACCCGGCCACCTGGCTGCGCGCCGAAATCCGCCTCCTCACGGCGAACGAGCTGCATTGACCGCTGACGACCTGCGGTCCTACGCCAGTGCGCCGTCGCCGTCAGCTGTCCTGACCGCCGGCGGGGGTGAAGTTGGCGTACTCCTCGATGCGTTCGATCTGCCCGGCGTCGTCGAAGCCGAAGTGGACGGCGGCGTGGACCTCGCCGCGCACGCCGTTGGTGGTGGCGACGTGAACCACGTGCTGCTGGAGGACTTCGCCCGGCTGGGAGAGTTGACGCAGGATTTCGTAGCGCATCGACTCGATGGCTTCGATCTGCCCCTCCATTCCGGCGCTGTTCTCCTCGGTGGGCTGCTCGCCCTTGCCGTCGTTGTGCCAGACGGTGCCGTCTCGGCGCACAGGGCGCGGGCCGTCCTCCGGTCTTCCTTCGATACGGGTGATGGGTTTCCAGCCGGGCTGAGGCAGCTCAGCTCCGGGCGGCAGCAGCGTGGACCAGGGCGCGTTCGCCGGCCTCGATGCGCATCGGCAGGTGGTTGCCGGGCGGCGAGAGCGAGCAGGTGAACACGTCGGGGTTCAGGTGGTGGTGCGAGAGCGTGGCTTCGTTGAAGTCGACCGTCAGGGTGCCGCCGAAGACAGCTGCCGGCTGGGCTCGGCACCAGGCGGAAACCTCCGGCTACGCGGCGGTCCAGGCGCACCCGCGCCCCAGATCCACGCCGGGCTCTGCCCTCCGAGGTCAATCCTGACCGGTGGTCGCGTCGCCGCCCGTGGCGCCCGGGTCGTAGGCCAGCAACTCCCAGCAGTGGCCGTCCGGGTCGTCGACCGCCCGGTTGTACAGCCAGCCGAGGTCCTGGGCCTCGCGTGGTTCGGTGCCACCCGCGGCCAGTGCCGCGTCGGCCAGGCGGTCCACTTCTTCGCGCGACCCGGCGGCCAGGGCGTTGATCACCTCGATCGGACCGTCCGATGTGGAGCGCTTGGTGAACGACGCGAACGTCTCGCGGGTCATCAACTGCACCACGATCGCGTCGGCGAAGGCCACTTGTACCGAGGTGTCGCCGCTGAAGTCCGGGTTGACCGTTCCGCCCATCGCCGTGTACACCTTCGTGCTCACCGCCAGGTCGGTGACCGGCAAGTTCAGGTAGATCTGCGTGATTGCCACGACGTGCCCTCCAAGGACGTTGGTGTGCCGGGCGTTCCCGGCGGCACCACGAACCTAGGGACGCAGGGCGACCTCGGTCTTGTACAGGAGCGACAGCATCTCGTCGCCGCCGGCCCGCCGCAGCTGGGAGGCCGTGCACCCGGTGAACCGGGTCAGCGAACGCGCCAGGTGCGGCTGGTCGTGGTACCCGGCCCGCTGCGCGACCTCGACCGCGGCCACCCCCTGCCCCAGCAGCAGCACGGCCTGCCTGGCTCGCTCGATCTGCCGGATCGCGCCCTGGGTCAGCCCGGTCGCCGCGGCCACCCGCCGCTGCACCGACCGCGGTGTGACCAAAGTGGTCGCGTCGCCGCGGAGCACATCGGTGACCAGCGGATCGCGCACCAGCAATCCGGCGCGGACCAGGCGATCCACGAAGACCTCGGCGTTGTCGTAGGCCGGTGTTTCCCACTCCGCGCCCTGCAGCACGAACGAGCGGGCCGTGGTGTGCGGACTGGACACGGCGGTGTCGACCAGCTTCGGCACCGGCATCGGCGCCAGGAACGCGCCGTGCCGGAAGATGATCCCGGTCGTTTCGCTGCCGCTCGCGCCCAGCTCCAGCACCGTGGGACTCGTCTCGGGGCCGCGTACCGCCACCTGCGTCCGGCCCCGGTCACGCCACACCACGAGCTCCCAGTTCGAGTTCGCGACGGACCGCATCCTCGCCGGCGCGACCGCATCCTGGCCGGCCCGGTAAACCCGCTCCACATACGGGGAATCGGACGGACGCTGCTCGACGCCGGCCAGATCGAGGATCACGGCCAAGAAGCTAGCAGAAGGGCTGCCTCGCGCACTCGGGCGAATTCGCGGACCGGCGGTGCTCGACCGGCTCGGCGCGCCCGGCACCTCGCCGGGGCAGTCGGCCGATCATGCGGGCCCGCTCCGGCGATCCGGGATCGCGGCACCGCCGATGGTGATCGCGCAGGCGGCGGTGGAGGGGTCACCGCGGGCGCGCGTCGAGCAGGGGAGTTGTTCGGCGACGTTCACCGCCGTGTTCCCCGGCCGTGGACCGAGTGCCGGTGCTGCCGCGACGGTTCGTGGGTTCAGCCGGTGTCCGGCCTGCCCGCCGGGACCCGCACCACCTGTCCCGGCGCGGCGTCCGCCCGTTCGCCGGTGCTCATCCGGCACCCGGCCACACCACACGGCTCGGCGGGCCTTGGCCCGCCGAGGCCCGGAAGCGGTGATCAGCTTTGACCGGCGTCGCGGCGTTCGTAGACGTCGGGGATCCCGTCGGCGTCCTGGTCGAGGTTCTCCAATTCGTGGATCTGCCGGTAGACGCGGTTTCGGGCACGCAAGACGATCGCAGCGAGGAGCGCAGCGATCAGCGAGCCGGCGAGGATGGCGACTCGTGCGTGGTCGTCCAGTTCGCTGCCGGCACCGAAGGCGAGTTCGCCGATGAGCAGGGAGACGGTGAAACCGACGCCGCTGAGCATGGCGAGGCCGAGCACGTCCACCCAGCCCAGCCCGTCGTCGAGTTCGGCCTTGGTGAACCGGGACAGCAGCCAGGTGGCCCCGAAGATCCCGATCGTCTTGCCCACCACCAGCCCGGCGACGATGCCGAGCGCCACCGGGTCGGTCAGCGCGCTGCGCAGGCCGTCCCAGCCGCCGAGCGGGACACCGGCGGCGAACAACGCGAAGACCGGTACGGCGACCGCCGCGGACAACGGCCGGAACCGGTGCTCGAAGTGTTCGGCCAGGCCGGGTCCGGCGTCCGGTCCCCCGGCACGTTCACTGCGCAGCACCGGCACGGCGAAGCCGAGCAGGACACCGGCGACCGTGGCGTGCACACCGGACTCGTGGACCCACACCCAGGTCAGGGCGGCCAGCGGGAGGAGCAGCCACCACGACCGGACCCGGAATTGCACCAGCAGGGTGAACAGGCCCAGTGGGGCCAGTGCCAGCAGCAGCGGCACGATCCGCAGGTCGTCGGTGTAGAAGAGCGCGATGATCAGGATGGCGAGCAGGTCGTCGACCACGGCCAGGGTCAGCAGGAAGGTGCGCAGCGCCGAGGGCAGGCAGCGCCCGACCACGGCCAGCACGGCGAGCGCGAAGGCGATGTCGGTGGCCGTCGGGATGGCCCAGCCGCGGGCCGCCTCGCCGCCACCGGCGTTGATCGCGATGAAGATCAGCGCCGGGACGAGGACCCCGCCGCAGGCTGCGGCGATCGGCACGACCGCGCGACGGGGGTCGCGCAGGTCACCGGCGACGAACTCGCGTTTGAGCTCGAGCCCGGCGACGAAGAAGAAGATGGCCAGCAGCCCGTCCGCGGCCCAGGTCGCCACGGGCAGGTCCAGGTGCAGCGAGGCGGGGCCGATCGAAAAGGAGCGCACCGCTTCGTAGAACTCGCTCCACGGCGAGTTGGCGGAGACCACGGCGACCACGGCGGCGGCCAGCAGCAGCGCGCCACCGATCGTCTCCTTGCGCAGGATGTCGGCGATCCGCCGGGTTTCGGGCCAAGATCTGCGGCTGAACAGGGGCGCGCGGGTTCGGGGGGTGCGGTTCATGCCGGTCTCCAGCAGCTCGCCGGTGGGTCACGCCACCGGCCGGGTAACCCTCGTCCCGGCGGGGCGAGGGTGCCGACCAGACTTCCCGGCGCACCACCCGCAAAGATGCCGTAAAGATCGCGCTGGGGCAAATCCGGTACGCCGATGGCGTGGCGGCTCCGTCGCCGCCGGCGGGCACCTCACCGATCCGAGTCGCCTGCTCCCGCTTCCCGCCAGCCGAGCGTGGTTTCGACGGCTTCTTCGACCATGCTGGACATGGTGGACATGTAGGTGGCGGTGATGTGGTTGTCGTCGAGGTAGAGCAGCACGTTGCCGATGACCGGCGGGCAGAGTTCCGCGTCGCAGAAGTAGTCGCTGAAGTCCAAGAAGGACACTCGTGGTGGCAGATCCGGGATGGCGGCGTACGGGGGTTCCGGTGCCAGCAGCTCGGCGCGCGGTGTGCTGCACTCCGCCGCCGCGGGTCCGTTGGCTTCGACGCAAGCCGACGGTGAGAAGTCGTAACGGGGATTGTCGCGCACCGCGAGCACGGGGATGCCCGCCGCGTCGATCTTGCGCCACTGCGCCACGAATCCGGGCGGGACGTGCTCGGTGACCCCGACGCGGACGTCGCGGGTGCCGATGGTGAACACCGCGTCGGGGGCGATGTCGACGATCTCGTCGGCGGCCGCGGCGTTCCAGTCGATGCAGGGCTGGTCACCGGGCACGGCCTCGGAGTCGGTGGAGAACGGGCAGCCGCCGCGCAGCATCGAGACGATCTGCCAGTTCTTCTGCTCGGCGATCGGGCGCAGCGCGGCGATGAACTGCTGCGCGTGGGAGTCCCCGACGACCACGATCCGCCGCACCGGGTTTTCCGGCAGCCCGTTCACGCAGACCACCAGTTCCGGGTGGCGTTGCGCGGTGGTGCAGCTGTTCTCGTCGATGTGCGCGTACTCGTCGGGCAACGCCACGAACGACGGCACCAGAGGCGCGTTCGGCGCTCCCCAGTATTCGAAACCCGGCAGGCGTGCTTTGGCTCCCGGGTGGTCGAGGTCGCCGACCGCGAGCGCGTTGGCCTCGGCCTTCCACTGCGCGGTGACCTGCCACGCCGTGGTCACCGCGAGCACGGGCACCATCGCCAGCACGGCGAACCGGTAGGCGCCCCAGCGTCGCTGGACCCCGATCCGCGATTCCCGCAGCGGGGTTTCGACGAAGTGATGGGTCAGTACCGACAACACGATCGAGAGCGCGATGATCCCGGCACCGCCGAGCGGGCCGACCTCGGTGCGCTCCGCCGCTACCAGCCAGAGCACGAGGACGGGCCAGTGCCACAGGTAGAGCGAATAGCTCAGGTCGCCGAGGTAGCGCACCGGCCGGGCGGCGAGCACCCGATCGGCACCGATCCGGCTGCCGGTCGCCCCGGCCACCAGCACGGCCGCCGCCGAGAGCAGCGGCCACAGCGCGGCGTATCCGGGGAACACGGCGCCGACGCCCAGCACCAGGCCGCAGGACAGCAGGCCCGCCAGGCCCAGCCAGCCCAGCAGCACACGCGCGAACCCGGGCAGCGTGATCCGGTCGATCACCAGTGCCAGCAGGCCACCCAGCGCGAACTCCCACACCCGGGTGAGCGAGTGGAAGTAGGCCAGCGGCTGGTCGGCCGCGGTGAGCACGACCGAAAAGGCCAGCGAAGCCGCGAACAGCACGAGCAGGGCCGCGGCCGCGTTGCGGCGGAACCGCCCGGCCAGCAGCGCCACCGCCGCGATCAGCAACGGCCACACCAGGTAGAACTGGCCCTGGATGGACAGCGACCAGAAGTGCTGCACCACGCTGGCGCTGTCGTGCTGGGCGAAGTAGTCCGCCGAGTCCGCGGCCAAACGCCAGTTCTGCAGGTAGAAGGCGGAAGCGAAGACCTCGCGGATGGTCTGGAACCAGCGGTTCTCCGGCAGCAGCACCACCGACGCGGCCACCACCGCCAGCAGCACGGTCAGCGCCGCCGGGAACAGCCGCTTGATCAGCCGCCCCCAGAACTCACGGAAGCCGATGCCCCCGCGCTCGCTCGCGCGCACCAGCTGACCGGTCAGCAGGAAACCCGAGATCAGGAAGAACACGTCCACGCCACCGGAGACGCGGCCGAACCAGACGTGGTAGACGACCACCAGCACCACCGCGACCGCGCGCAGGCCCTGCAGCTCCGGCCGGTAACGCCCGGGACGACTCCTCACCGGTGTCACACCGCGGGTCGGGTTCAGCGCCACGTGGTTTCTCCGCCCTCGACAACCTCCTCGACCCGCGTTCGCGAGGACGAGGTTGCCGACCAGACTTCCCGGCGCTCCGCGGGTAAAGATGCCCCACGGACTCCCTCGAGGGCAAATCGCCAGGTCAGCTCGCCGCGCCACCCCTGGCCACCGGAGCGCACCAGCCGGGCCGTTGAGGTGGGGGCAGGTGAGCCGGGAAGTCTGGTCGGCAGTGGTATCAGTGGCATCGCTGCGCCGACGAAGGGGTCCCCATGAGCACCGACCACGTGGACGCGATCACCACGGTGATCCGGGACCAGCTCCGCGGTGAGGAACTGGTCCGGTTACCGGGTGCGGTCTCCCTGCCGCCCGGTTCGGTCATCGATCTTCCCGACGGGACGATCGCGCGGGTGACCACCGTGCGACTGGTGGTTCACGACGCCGCGTCGGCGGAGCTGGTGATCCAGGCGGTGCCGCACCGCACCACGGTTCCCGGCCGGACGTGATCCCGTCGTCGGCGGTGGGGTTCGCGGCCGCGGTGGTGCTGCTCGCCTTCGCCCTCGTTCCCCGTCCGCTCCCACGGTTGTTCGCCGTGCTGGGCTGGTGCCTGCTGTGGTGGGCTGGTGCCGTCGCACTCACCTGGCACGACTTCGCCGGTGCGGTGGTCGTGGTGGTGGCACTGGCGGTGGTGCTCGGCGGTGGTGCTCGGCGGTGGTGCTCGGCGGTGGTCAGCCGGTGGAGCGGGTGAACCGGCGGTGGACCACCCCGCCGGCCAGGTACGGCCACCAGGTGGCGCCCTCGAAGCACTCGTCCCGGCGGGACCGGTCGGCGACGGGTTGCTGACCGGGATGGCCGGAGCAGCGGGCCACGCGACCGGAAGGGCACGGGTGATCCGCGATCCCGCCGACGCGCACATCGAACCCGGGGAAATCCTCGTCGCGCCCACCACCGACCCCGGCTGGACCCCACTGTTCCTGACCACCGCCGGACTGGTGACCGAAACCGGCTCCCCACTGGCGCACGGCCCCACCGTCGCCCGCGAATACGGCATCCCCGCCGTCATCTGCGTGCGCAACGCCACCCACGAGATCAAGACCGGGCAGCTGATCACCATCGACGCAACCGCGGGCACGATGCGGCTCGAACAGCGGGCGCGGCTTGATCGAGGCCCCGAGCGCCCTCGCACCTCAGCGCCGGCTGGCTCGGTGCGGGCGGTCAGCGGTCGCTGACCGCCGCGACCGCCTCGATCTCGATCAGCAGGTCCGGCCGGAACAGACCCGCCACCTGGACGAGTGAACTGGTCGGCGGGCGTTCGGTGTCGACGAACTCGTCCCGCACCGCCCGGACGGTCGCCAGGGCAGAGGTGTCGACGACGTAGAAGGTGAGCTTGAAGACGTCCTGCCAGGTCGCGCCCGCGGCGGCGAGGGCGGCACCGGCGTTGTGCATCGCCTGGCGGGTCTGAGCCGCCCAGTCCCCGGCGGGCGCCGGGGTGCCGTCCGCGGCGATGGGGACCTGACCGGAGGTCCAGACCAGCCGGCTGCCAGGGCCGATGGTGGCCACGTGGCTGTACCCGTTGGTCGGCGGAAGCGTCGGCGGGGTGGAGAACTCGATATCGGCCATGGCGGGCATCTTAGGACGAGGGAGAACGCAACCGGCAAGCCGGAACTCGGCAACACCGCCTCGGGCTCCGGGCTGCTCAACCCGCTGCCGACGCAGGCGAACTACGCGGCGGCGAACGCCGGGGTCGCGGCCATGACCTCGGTACACGCGTTGGAACTGCGGCGACTGGGGGTCCGGGTCAACTGTGTCAGCCCGTCGATGGTGCGCACTCGGCTGACCACCCCGGTGCCCGGCATGGACCAGACGCCGCCCGACGGGGAACTGGACCCGAAGGACCCTGCCGTGGTGGCCCCGATCGTGGCCTACCTGGTCAGCGAGGGCTGTCCCCTGACCGGCCAGGTCCTGTCGGTGCGCGGCGGCTCGATCGCGATCAACCACGGCTGGTCACGAGGTGCGCAGATCAACAAGGACAACGAACTCTGGACGGTGCCCGAACTCGCCGAGCACCTGGCCGCGTTGCCGCTGGAGGACCCGTTCGACAGGCTGGCGACCGCGCTCGGAGGCGCCATGGGCACCCGGGGCCGCGACGAATTCGAGAGGATGGTCAACGCCGAACTCGACAAGAGCTGATCCGCACACCCACGACAGGGAACAGCCTCGATTCGGAGAATGCTTCTCTTCTTCGCCGGTCGTCGCGAGATGGCACCGGTTGCTCCGCGATCGAGCCTTGCTCGAAGGGCTCATCACCGCGGCGTCCGCTCACGCCGCCGTTGGAGTCGGGCCTGCGGCTCTGCACCACCCGGTGCAGGGGCTGTGCGTGCGGTGCCCGCAGGAGGCCCGGCGGTTCAGCCGTTCCCGGTGTCGGCGACCGGTTCGGCTCCGCGTTGGCGATGCGGTGGAGTCCGTGGTTGCCGAGGACGATGTGCGGCTCCCCGCGTTCGGCATTCTCCCGCAGCCTGAGGAGATTCGTGCTCTGCGCCGATCTGATGTGGACGTGGAATTCCCTTCGCGGGGAAGATGGGAGCTACTGTGGCAAGTGATCCGCACCGCCTGACCTTCGACAACGCCGAAAGAGGAGATGTGAGACCGTCCGTACCCGCCGACGCCATCACCGTGACCGCCACCCGGCGCGACGACAGTTCTTCCCGAGGGGGCCCGCTCACCCGGGAGTTCAGGGCTCGTCCCGCCCTTCGAGAACACCGGCGCCACCGAGCTGGCATGGCGCCGTGCTGACGCCGGAGGACGAGACCGTCCAGTTGTGGGGCCTGGCCAGTGCTCGGACCCCACTGGGTTCTTCGGTCATGGCGCGCCGGCGGTCAGCACCCGATCTTGGTCTCGCCAACTTCCTTTACGCGGTGGCTCCCCGGAACGTCGAGGACCTGGAGGCCGACCTCGCCGAAGCAACCAGCGCCGGCTGCCCTCGGGTGATCGCCGAAAGCCGGACACCTTCGTGGGTCGAGGCCGAGTTGCTGTTGCGTGGCTGGAACGTCGAGCACGAGCTCCGGCTCGTCCTCGACGCCGCTGCCCCACTCGCGGGATCACCGGCGCCCCACGTGGTGCGGCGGGCCGACGACTGCGATGCGGACTGGTCCGCCAGAGGCGAGATGTTCCGGCTGGACCACCTCGAAGAGGACGCACGCCACGGTGTCACCCCGCGGTCGGCCGCACGGACCGCTGCCACCATCGAGCACCGCCGCGACCTCGAACACCACGTGAGCTACTCCTGCGCCCAGCGCCTCGGGGAGGTCGCCGGGTTCATCTGCCACTGGAAAGCACCGTCCGGGTGCGGCGTCATCGAAGACGTCTTCGTCCATCCGGAACACCGTGGCCACGGCATCGCGACCACCCTGCTCCACCACGCGGTCGGCGCTCTGCGCGGCGAAGGCGCCGATCGTGTCTCCATCTCCGCCGAGATCGGTGACACACCGGCCCACCTCTACGCCCGGCTCGGCTTCCGGCCCCATCGAGTAGCACGGTCCTACGCCTCCTCCGCAGGCCGAGGCTGAGCCAGGACGGCGTTGCCCTTGGTGCCGGTGACCGCCCGACCGGCCCAGCAGCGTCGGGACCTCCCCTCCGATCAGGTGCGAACTTCCGGCACACCTGCGACCGGTGTCACCCCTGGCACCTCATCCGGAACCGCCACACCGCAGGACCAGCCGCGCAGAGCCGGGCGCCCGATACCCACACGGTTGATGCCCCTTCGGCAGGGGTAGCCCTGGTTCGGCGACGGGTGTCGGAGTCGCCGGGTCGAGTACGAGGGCAGGTCATGGCTGATACGGATACGGTGATCATGGCGGCCGCCGGGGTGGCGGCGCTGGCGGCGGCGGTGGTGCCGCGGGTGGTGAAGAAACTCCCGATCTCCATGCCGATGGTGTTCCTCGCCGCCGGCGCGGCGGCGTTCGCCATCGCTGACCCGCCCCGTGACGCCAGCCCGATCGTGGAAGTCACCTTGACCCGGCACTTGGCCGAGGTCTGCGTCATCGTGTCGCTGATGGGTGCCGGCCTCGCCTTGAACCGTCGTGTGGGGCTTCGTCGCTGGTCGTCGACTTGGCGCCTGCTGGGCATCACGATGCCCCTGTCCATCGCGGCGGTCGCGTTGCTCGGGTGGGGGGTCCTGGGGTTCGGCGTGGCCGGAGCCTTGTTGCTCGCCGCCGCCCTCGCCCCCACCGACCCGGTTCTCGCCAGCGAGGTCCAGGTGGGCGAGCCCGCCGAGCACGACGACGACGACGATGAACCGCGGTTCGCCCTGACCTCGGAAGCAGGGCTGAACGACGGTTTGGCCTTCCCCTTCGTCTACGCCGCTGTGGCGATCAGCTCCGTGGGCCTGGCCCCGGACGGCTGGCTGGCGGAATGGCTGGCGGTGGACGTGCTCTGGCGCATCGGGGCGGGAGTCGGCTTCGGGTTGATCACCGGGTGGCTCCTGCGCAAACTGTTCTTCTCGGTGCCGTCGGAAAAATTCCAATTGGCCAAACACGCCGAAGGATTCGTCGCCTTGGCCGCGACGTTCCTGGCGTACGGCATCACCGAACTCGCCGAAGGATACGGGTTCATCGCCGTATTCGTCTGCGCGTGCACCATCCGCGCCGGCGAACGCGCACACGGCTACCACCGGGTGCTGCACCAGTTCATCGAGCAGATCGAGCGCCTGCTCACCGTGACCATCATCTTCCTCCTCGGCGGCGCCGTGGCGACCGGCCTGCTCGCCGGTACCACCTGGCGGGAGGTGCTGGTGGCGGCGGCGATACTGCTCGTCGTGCGGCCGGTCGCCGGCTTGCTCGGGTTGTGGCGCGGGCAGCCCGGTACCCGTGAGCGCCTGGTGGTCTCGTTCTTCGGCGTTCGCGGTGTGGGCTCGATCTTCTACCTGGCCTACGCGCTGGAGATGGGTCGGTTCACCGCGCAGGAAGACCTGTGGCGCATCGTGGGACTCGTCGTGGTCGGCTCGATCCTGATCCACGGCGTGACCGCCACACCAGTCATGACGTGGCTCGACAAGAGGAAAAGCCGGCTGTCGCCGGAGAACGAAGCGTTCATCCGGCAGTGAAGTCGATGCCGTCCCCGCACAACAGCAACCACGCCTCGTGGTGGGGGCTCCCGGAACGGACCGAGGACCGGGCACACCGCAACCATCGCAGATCAACCACAACGCCGCGGCACCGTTCCACCGGCACCGCGCTCCTCGCGAGACCACGGGACCCGCGGTCGAGAGCCACTCGTTCAGGTGCCTCACCGCGGCGCGATCACCGGTGAACCGGATCGGGAACCGTGCAGCGCCCTTCGCTCTCGAGCAGGCCCATCCTCGCGCGCCTTGCGCCGCGCCGACCCGACGGTTCCTGACAATTCGCCGTCGGCAACCGCGGGTGGGTTGGACCGATCGGGGGGTGGCCTGCGTGGGCGGGCTCCTGCCGGGTATGCCGTAGATGCCGGAATTCGCGGAAGGAGTCCCCATGATCGTGTGGAAAGCCCGTGTTCTCAGCGTCGGCGCGCTGCTGGCGCTCGGCTGCTCGCTCACCGCCTGCGACGACGGCGGCGACAACACGGACCCCACGGCCTCGGTCACCACACAGGCGCCGGCTGCCGCGGGGGAACAACCGCAGTACTTCGGCGACCAGGGACACATCGGCGAGCGAGTCACGATCACCGTTCCGGTGGCGACCAACCTCACCGATGGCTCCGTGATCCTCGACGCCCGCGCCTACGGTGACGAGAACCTGCTCGTGCTGTTCCGCGGCGACCAGCAGCAGTTCACCGAGGGCCAGACCGTCACCGCCACCGGCACCGTGCGCCAGTTCTCCTACGAGGAATACGCCGACCAGTACGGCCTGGGCGAAGCCGCGCTGTTCGAGATCTACGCCAACGACACCTTCCTCGCCGCGGACACCATCACCCCGCTGTGACCCGGTGGCGATGAGGCAGGCGTGGTGCGCTGCCCGATCGGAGCGGGCACCGCCCCGGCCTCGCTGTCACACACCTGCTTGGCGGGTTCCATCGGGCGGCCGTTCGACGTAGACGTTGCGCAGCTCGATCGACCCGATTTCGGCGTTGGTGCCCACCGCCCCGGCGGGGCGACCTGTGCGCGCCGCTGGTTCCGGAACCACCGGACGCGTGTCGGCCGTCATCACTTTCCTCGGCGATGCCGGGAGCGGCGGAGGGCGCAGGTCGCAGCCGCGCACCCAGCTGCGACCAGGAAGAGGCTGACTTCGCCCGCGAGCGCCCCCAGCAGGGCTGCGCAACCGAGCAGCGCCGCCAGTACCACCCACCCGGTCGCGGCCGAGCCGGTCGTCGTCCGCAGGGTGCGAGCGAACTCGGGATCTTGCTCGATCAAGCCTCGCTCGATCGACTCGAGTTCCCGCCTTTCCCACTCGCTGAGCGCACCACCGTCTCCCGGGTCAGCGGCGGGCCCGGGCGCAGACGGAACTCGCCCGTTCGCCACATTCGCGGGTAGCCGCGCTGATCGCCACCACTGGTGGAGCCACATCGTCGGCCTTCCCTTCCTGGATCGGGTACGCGGGCTTGCCAGCGTCCTGCTCTGGAGATTCTGCCGTGGATCGAAGCCCCGCGCACCAGGCCCCCGCACCGTCAGCCAGCTCCGCCCGGCGGCCTGAACCGAACCGGGCTCAACGGGTAATCGAGTGCGGAACAGTCGATGGAGCCAGGAGACGCTGTGAGTGTTCACCGACCAGCGACCGTGCCCTCGGGTTCGCGTTCGAATTCGCCGATCGGCACCGGGCACCGCTGGTGGCCGCGCACGCCTGGGCGGACTGGCCGGTTCAACCACCGCGGTGCGCAGTCGCGTCTCCTCCGGGTACTCCGGATCGGCGACCACCCGGATGACGCACGATCACCACCGGCCCGCCGAGCCGGCGATGGTGGCGAGTTGGGCGATGCCGCGCCGGATGGTGTGCTCGTTGAGGGTGGCGTAGCCGAAGATGAGTCCGCCTCGGGTGGGCGGGGCGAGGTGGTAGGGCGTGATCCCGGCGATGCCGATCCCGTGCCGGGCTGCCTCGCCGACGAAGGCGCGTTCGTCCCAGCCGGGCGGCAGCCAGGTGATCAGGTGCAGACCGGCCGAGATCCCGGCCGGTTCCAGTTGGGGCAGGTGTTCGCGCAGGGCGCCGAGCAGTGCGTCGCGGCGCCGCCGGTAGACCGGGCGCATGCGGCGCAGGTGGCGGTCGAATTCACCACGGGCGAGGAAATCGGCGAAGGTCAGCTGGTCCATCACCGGGGAGCCGCGGTCGGCGGCGATCTTCGCCTCGGCGACGGGCCCGACGAGGTGGTCGGGAAGGAGCAGCCAGCCCAGCCGCAGCCCCGGGGCGAGCGTTTTGCTGGCCGTGCCCGCGTAAGCGACCTGCTGCGGCGCCAAACCCTGCAGCGCGCCGATGGGTGCCCGGTCATAGCGGTATTCGCTGTCGTAGTCGTCCTCGATCACCAGGGCACCGGTTCGGGCGGCCCAGCGCACCACCGCCGCGCGTGACGCCGGTGCCAGCACTCCCCCGGTGGGCCACTGGTGGGAGGGGGTGAGCACCACGGCGTCGGCCTGGGTGCGGTCCAGCGCGGTCGCGTCGATGCCGTCGGGACCGACCGGGACGCCGGTGATCGTCATGCCCAGTGCGGCGGCGACGGGCCTGGTGTCGTCGTCGGCGGAGGGGTCCTCCACCGCGATCCTGGTCGCTCCGCGCGCGGCGAGCACTCCGAGCAGCAGCGCGACACCCTGGGCGTACCCGTTGCAGACGACCACCCGGTCCGGGCCGGCCGCGGTGCCGCGAACGCGGTTGAGGTACGCGCTCAACGCCCGGTGCAGTTCCGGTGCGCCACGCCCGTCGAGATAGCCGAAGCGCTCGGCCGGGGTCTCGGTCAGCACCCGGCGGACCGACCGGAGCCAGGCGGCGCGGGGGAAGTTCGACACATCGGCGCGCCCGTAGCCGAAGTCGATCGAGGGCGTGGGCGGCCGTGCGGGCGGTGGTGCCGGTCGCGAGGCGGGCCGCGTTCCGGCGGCCACTCGGGTGTATCCGCCGGAGCGGCTGCTCAGGTAGCCCTCGGCCACCAGTTGCTGGTACGCCTCGACGACCACGCCCCGTGACACGCCGAGGTCGGCGGCCAGTGCCCGGGTCGGTGGGAGCGGGGTGCCCAGCGGCAGCCTCCCGGACTGGATGCCGTCCCGGATGGCGGTGCCGAGTTGCCGGTGCAGCGGCGCCTTCACCGTGCGGTCGAGCCGGACGAGCAGGTCGGCGGCCACGGAATTGGTCCTGGATCCCGGCATGGGATTGGACTTTAGCCCGGGGACCGATTCCGGTCACGCTGGTTCCATGACCACCACCGAAGCGACCCGGTTCGACGGGCAGCTCCTCCGGCCGGGCAGCCCCGGCTACGACCGGGCGCGCACCGTCTGGAACGCGATGATCGACCGCCGGCCCCGCCTGATCGCGCGGTGCGCGGGCGTCGCCGACGTCGTGCGCGCCGTCCGCCTCGCCCGGGAACGGGACCTCGAGATCGGCGTGCGGTGCGGCGGGCACAGCGGACTGGGCCTGGCCGTGCCCGAGGACGGGCTGATGATCGACCTGACGCCGATGAACTCCGTGCGCATCGAGGGACGCCGCGCCCGCGTCGGGGGCGGGGCCCTGCTCGGCGCGCTCGATCGCGCGGCGCAGCGGCACGGGCTGGCGACCACCGCGGGCAACGTGTCCCACACCGGTGTCGGCGGGCTCACCCTCGGCGGCGGCATGGGCTGGCTCGCCCGCCAGTACGGTCTGGCTTGCGACAACGTGCGCTCCTTCGAAGTCGTCACGGCCGACGGCCGGGTACTCCGGGTGAGTGCCGCGGAGCACCCGGAACTGTTCTGGGGGCTGCGGGGTGGCGGGGGCAACTTCGGCGTGGTCACCGAATTCGAGTTCGCGCTGCACCCCGTGGGCACGCGCGCGCTGGTCGCCGAATACGAATTCGGCCCGCGGCGAGCGGCGGCGGCCATGCGGGCCTGGCGCGAGCTGAGCCGGGAAGCGCCCCGGCGCGCGACCTTCACCGCGTCACTGGGGCAGAGCGGCAGGCTCGAGGTGGGTTTCGTCTGGGTCGGCGACCCGGCAGCGGCGGCCCCACTGCTGTCCCGGATGCCCGCCCTCGGGCGCCCACTCGCACGACGGGTGCACGAGTTGTCCTATTTGGACCTTCAAAGCCGGGACGACCACCGCGGCCGCCACGCCCTGCGCCGCTACTCGAAGGGCCACTACCTGCCGGACCTGCCCGATGCGGCGATCGACGCCTTCCTGTCCCGTGGCGCTGCCGACCCGCGGGAGCCCGGACTGCCCAACGCCGGTCTGCAAGCCCATGGCGGCGCGATCGCCGACGTGCCCGACGCCGACACCGCCTTCGGCCACCGCGGCACGGAGTTCGAGTACGGGACCGGCATCGGCTGGGCCGATCCGGCGGAGGACACCGCGCGGATCGCCGCCGCCCGCCGGAGCGCTCGCGCACTCGAACCGTTCGCCAACGGCGTGTACGTGAACGCCCTCGGCGACGAAGGCGCCGAAGGCGTCCGGCGCGCCTACCCACCGGCGAAGCTCGCCCGGCTCAGCGCGCTGAAGCGGGCCTACGACCCCAGCAACGTCTTCCACCTCAACCCGAACATCCCCCCGTCCTGAAAGGGAACCGCCATGCGCAGGATCGTCAACTCCACCTACCTCACGCTCGACGGGGTCATCGCCCGGCCGCAGGACTGGCCGTCCACCGGCGACGACGGCGGGAAAGGCACCACGCTGCAAACCGAACTGCTCCACGCCTGCGACACGCTCCTGCTCGGCAGGCACACCTACGACAGCTTCGCCGGGGTTTGGGAGAACCGCTCGGGCGATCCCTACACCGACCGCATGAACGCCATCGACAAGCAGGTCCTGTCCACCACGCTCCAGCAGCCGAGCTGGCAGCGCACCACCGTGCTCAGCGGGGACGTCGCAGCGCACGCGAGGCGGCTGAAGGCCCAGCCGGGCAAGGACATCGGGACCTACGGCTTCGGCCCCATCGCGCACACCCTGCTCGACCACGGTCTGCTCGACGAAGTGCGGTTGTGGCTGCACCCGTTCCTCCTCCGCAGTGCCGAGCCGGCGGACCTGCTGTTCCGCCGCGGCTCACCGGCCCGGTTCGACCTCGCCGGCACCACCGCGCTCGAATCCGGGATCGTCGTCCTCACCTACCGCCTGGCGCCGGCTGTTCGCCGCGCTGGAAGTGCCAGATGAGCATCGACGGCACCCCCGCGTTGGCGGCGCGGGCCGCTTCGGGCACGAGGTCGGCCAGGCACCACGGCCACAGCTCCCACGGCCCCAGCGTTTCGGCTGCCGTCTTGGTTTCCTTCGCCGGCAGGGTGGGTTCCTCGCAGCGCTTCGGCTGCAGGCCCACCGGCAGGGCGGCACGCAGGTAGTCCCCGACCAGGTGGCGGTAGGAGGTCACCCGCCCGGGCCGCCCGCCCGGTCCCCGGAGGGCGGGGACCGAGCCCCTGGCCACGGCTTCCGGGTGCACATCGGCGATCACCAGGTGCCCGCCCGGGCGCAGCACCCTGGCGAACTCCGCGAACACCGGCCCCAGCGCCGGGAGGTGCGTCAGCGCCAGAGCGCAGACGACCAGGTCCACCTCGGCGCCGGCCACCGGGAGCCGGTGCAGGTCACCGAGCCGGAACTCGCCTTCCGGCACCCGCTCGCGCGCCTTCGCGAGCATGTCGGGCGAGCTGTCCACACCGACGATCCGGTGACCGCGCTCGGCCAGGATCCGCGCGTGCCGCCCGGTGCCGCACCCGGCGTCCAGTGCGACGCCCACCGGCAGCGCGCCGACGATCTCCTCGACCCAGGGCTCGTCGAGGGCGAACGCCGCGTTGCCGGGCTGGTCGTAGGTCGCCGACCACACCCGGTAACCCGCGACCGTGTCCACCCGATCGACGTCCACGCCCGCATCCGCCAGCGCTTCGTCGCCGAGCAACCGCCGGACTTCCGCGATCCGCGATGCCACGAAGTCGCGGTCGAATTCGCCGTTGAACGCCCGCAGCAAAGCGATGCCTTCGAGGCCGAGCAGGTAAGCGAGGGGGTGCTCGTGAATCACGGGCAGGAGGGTAGCGACGCCCCACCGCGTGAACCACTGAATTAGCTCCGACCCGGCTGGACCCGGCCGCCCATCGCCTCGACTTCGCCGCCGGACGAGCTGGTGCACCCGTGATCTTCGATCGTGCCCACTGGCGGTGCCCGATCCGCTGACAGCGAAGCCGTGCTGCCGCGGGTGATGGTGCTAGCGCCGGGCGGCTGACGGCGGAGCGGGTGCGCCGGTTCCTGGCCGACCCCGCCCACGCCGACGAACTGCACCGCCTGCTCCGCTCACCATGGTCCTCGGCCGCGAGGCGGGTGCGTGGCTGGACTCCGGAACCGTGGCGCCGGAGCGCCCGCGCGGCTGCACATCGTCGACGCCGGGGCGGGATGCGCCGGGTCGTCGTGGGCGAACGCGGCCGGCTCACCGGCTTACCCCGCAGCTGCCTCCACTTCGGACGGACGTGGTTCCCGGAGCAGGAGCGCGCCGCCGAGCAGGAGGAGCAAACCGCCGAGGTCGGCCCACGCGATCCTGGTCAGCTCTGCGTTGAGCGCTGGGGTCGCGACGGCGATCACCGCGAACGCTCCCATGCTGATCGCGTTCACCGTGACAGCCACCGAACGCAGCGGAGGGCGGAAGACCGCGGCCACCGCGAGCCCGCCGACGAGCGCGAGCAGCAACGCGCGGTGCCTGATCAGCGCTTCCCAATCGGGTCCGGTGAGGTCGACACCATAGGCACGGCCGGCCATGTCCGGTGCCAGTACCGCGGCGCCGGGAAGGAGGTTGAGCAGCCCCGCCGCGGTCAGCAGGACTCGACCGATACGTTTTTTCACAGCGATCCCTTTCGACGCCGCCCAGAATGGTGGCCGCTCACCGCCCCCGCTTCTGGAAACGTGCCGATTCATCGAGGCGGGCGGGTCCGGTTCCGCTCGCCGCTGTCACCGGACGAACTCGGCGAGGTCGTCGAGCAGGACGGATTTCGGCCTGGCGCCGACGAATCGTTTGACCGCCCTGCCGCCCTGGAAACCATCGTGGTGGGTACTCCCATGATCTGGTATTTCGCGGCGGTGCCCGGATCGGCGTCGATGTCCACCCCGGCCACGGTGGAATCGTCGGCGTGCTCGCCGGCGGCCTCGTCCAGGATCGGCGCGAACACCCGGCAGGGACCGCACCAGGAGGCCCAGAACGCGACGACGACCGGTTTGCCGCTGCCCAGCACTTCGTCATCGAAGGTGGCGTCGGTGACGTTGACGGTGTTGCTTCAAGCCGAGCCGGAGGCGGCAGCGGCCTGAACCATGGAGGTGATCGCGATGGGCAAGACGGGCGGCAACGCCGATCACGGTGCGCGGTGTGACGTGCTCGTGGTGGGAGCCGGGGCGGCCGGGTTGAGCGCCGCGCTGGTGCTGGCCAGGGCCCGGCGGCGAGTGGTGGTGGTCGACAGCGGCGAGCCGCGCAATGCGCCGTCGGCCCAGCTGCACGGCTTCGTCACCCGCGACGGGACCCCACCGGCGGCGATGGCGACGCTGGGGCGAACCGAACTGGCCGAGTACGGCGTGCAGATCATCCAGGGAGAGGTCGGCGACATCGCGCCCGGGTTCACCGCGGGGGTGCACGAGGGGCCGGTGCTGCGGGCCCGCCCACGTACTGGTGGCCACGGGTTTGCGGGACGAACTGCCCGGCATCGCCGGACTGCGCGAGCGGTGGGGCCGGGACTTGCTGCCCTGTCCGTACTGCCACGGCTACGAGGTGCGGGACCAGCCGATCGGGGTGCTCGGCAGTGGTCCCGGCTCGGTGGCGCAAGCGCTCCTGCTGCGGCAGTGGTCGGACGATGTGGTGTTCTGCCCGGCGCAGTGGACCTGGGCGAGGAGGAACGCCACCGGCTGGCAGCCCGTGGCGTCCGCGTCATCGACGGAACGGGCGGTCTTCGTGTTCCCCCGGATGGTGCCCCGTGACCACCCGCTGTCGGCGCTGGGCTGCGCTCGGGACGAGAACGCCTGGGTGAGCACCGACCGGGCGGGCCGGACGAGTGTGCAGGGGTGTGGGCCGCGGGCAATGTCGTCGATCCGCGGGCGTTGGCGATCACCGCGGCCGGCATGGGCGCCGCGGCCGGGTTCGCCATCGATCACGGCCTGGTCGACGAGGAGGTCGAGGCCGCCGTGGCCGCCCACCGCGAACGGACGACCGTGTGCTGCCCCCGGAAGCCGCCCGGTGCTGGTCCGGGCTGGTCGCGGCGGGACCGTGGCGGACGAGACCCTCGAACCGAGCTTGCCTGCCATTCCGGGAAGCCAGGTTCGTCGCACGACTGCAGTCAATGGAGGAGGGAATCAACCCTTGATGCCGGCGGCGCTGATGGTGCGATATCGCATGCCGAGCCGCCGGTGGAGCGCGCGGGCGGCGTGGTTCGAAGCACGGACCATCAAAGCGGCCGCACCGTGCTTGCGCAGTGCGGCCGCGATGACGAATCCGCACACCTGGCGGCTGAGTCCCCTCCCCCGAACCGACCTGCCGGTCGCCACCCCGGACAGCAGGGCGACTGTCGGCGCGGACCAGCCCAGAGCGGCGACTGAGAGCAGAAGACCGTCCTCGCCCCGGATTCCGGCCCACCGCTCGACTCCGGGCACACCAGGTTTCGCGAAGGAATCAGGAGCCTCGTTCCTGAGGAAGTCGCCTACTTCGGGCCATTCGTCCTCGGTGAGCCAGGATGCGGCGCCGCGAGCCAGGTCATCCCCCGGCGCCACCCGATCCATCCAGCCCACCCCGAGCGCGGGGCCCAGCGCGGGCTCGGCACCGATGAGCGCGTCGATGACGTCGGGTGAACCCAGCAGGGTGTAGGTGGGCCCCACTTCTGCCAGGAGCAGGCCCGCCAACAGCACCGCCCCCGTCACAGAACCCCGGACGACAAGCCGGTCCCGGAGGAAGAGCCCCGGGGACGCGATCGCTACCGCGCCGTCGGCGTCCGCCCAAGCACGGCTGCGCCTGCCGAGCCCTTGCGCGGCCCAGACGCACAGGGTGTCGTTCCCACAAAGGCGTTCCAGTTCTTCGTGGTCATGGATTTCGCGCATGGTCGATCACGCCAGGGCAGCGAGTGCGCCTCCGCCGGAGTTCACCGGAGCTCGGCCAAGTCGGCTAGGGGCACCGCCAGGTCGGCGAGCAGCGCCCGAAGCTGGTCGGTTCCGGCCCGGGCGAGTGGCATCAGCGGGGGCCGTGGGACGCCGGCGTCGACACCGAGGAGGGCCAGACCGGCCTTGACGGTCGTGGGCAGGCCACCGGAGAGGATGAAGTCCAGGAGCGGGAGCATCTGCCCGATCAGTTCGCGTGACCTGGCCAATTCACCGTTCGACACCCCCTCGTAGAGATCCAGGCAGTGCTGGGGGATCAGATTGGGTGCCGCGGTGCACCACCCCGTGGCTCCGGCGGCCAGTGCCTGGAACGCCAGCGGGTTGGCCCCGTTGAAGAACGGGACGTCGTTGCCGCCCAACTGGGAGATGCGTTGCATGCGGCCGATGTCACCGCTGGACTCCTTGATCGTGGTGATGCCGGGGACGGTTTCGACCAGGTCGACCAAGAACTCCGGCGGCAGGTCGATGCCGCTGGTCGCCGGATTGTTGTAGACCATGATCGGGAGGTCGGTCGCGGCCGCGATCGCCGTCATGTGGGCCCGGACTTCGTCCTGGCTGAGCTTCCAGTACGAGAACGGGAGAACCATGACCATGTCGGCACCGAGGCGGGCCGCGACGCGTGCGCGCTCGACCGCCCCGGTGGTGGTGAGGTCGGAGACACCGACGATGACCGGCACGCGTCCGCTGACGGTGCGCACCGCGGTGGTGGCGACGTCGATCCATTCCGCGTCGGTGAGGTAGGCGCTTTCTCCGGTGCTGCCCAGCGGTGCGATCGCGTGCACGCCACTGGCCACCAGGCGGTCGATGACCGTCGCGAGCTGCTCGTGGTCGACGGCATGGGATTCGGGCCGGAACGGGGTCACCGGGTAGGCGACGATGCCGTGAACGGCCGGGCTGCTCATGCGCTCCGCCTTTCCGTGGCTGCCTCGCCCAGGCAGTCGGCGTGACGGGCCAGGGCCCGCCGGGCGTAGTAGGCGAAATTCGCCTGGCTGCGCTTCGGGGTCAGCGTCCAGTCATGAGCCTCACGCGCCAGCGCGTCGGGCAGTTCCTTGATCTCCCCGGCGGCCATGGCCAGCAGTTGCAGACGCGCCGCGCGCTCGATGAGCACGGCCAGAGAGCACGCCTCCTCGACGCTCGAGGCGGCGACCACCTGGCCGTGGTGGGCCAGCAGGATCGCGCGTTTGTCGCCGAGAGCGCCGGAGATGATCCGCCCCTCCTCGTCCCCGACGGGCACCCCCGGCCAATCGGACAAGAAGGCGCAGTCACCGTAGAGCGGCGCGAGGTCCATCTGCGACACGGCCAAGGGCACCTCGAGCATCGACAGCGCGGCGACGTGCAGCGGGTGGGTGTGCACGATGCAGCGCACGTCCGGGCGCTTGTCGTAGATCCAGGCGTGGAACCGGTTGGCCGGGTTGGGCATCCCGTCACCGTCGATCACGTTCAGGTCGGCGTCGACGTGCACGAGGTTGTCGGCGGTGATCTCGTCGAAGCCCAGCCCGAGACGCTGGGTCCAGAACGTGCCGTCGTCCTCCCTGGCGGTGATCTGCCCCGCCAAGCCGGAGTCGTGGCCGGCGTCGTAGAGCACCCGGCAGGTGACGGCGACCTTCTGCCGCACGCTCAGGCTGGACTCGGCGAACCAGCGCTGCATATCGGCCAGCGAGCGGTTCATGTACGACTGCTTCGACGCGTCGATCGACGCTGGGGTGACGGTGGTCATCGGGTAGCTCCTCTCGGCAACAACACGACCCACCGTAGGACACAAGTTTCCTATCGTCAACAAGTGTCCTGTGCGACACTGTGCGCATGAACCTGGAAGGCGACGGCTGATGGGCGCGGCATCGTTGCGCATGTTGCGTCGCGAGCGCGGATGGACCCTGGAAGCGCTCGCGCAGCGAGCGGACACGACCAAGTCCTACCTCTCGAAGATCGAGAGGGGGCACAGCACGCCTTCCATCGCGGTCGCGATGAAGCTGGCCGAAGCGCTGCAGGTCGATGTCGCGGAGTTGTTCGGCGATCCCGACGCGACCACGGCGTTCGAGATCACCCGGGCGTCCGAGCGCGATTGGTCCGCCGCGGCGTCGCCCGTGGACAGTTCGGCCTATCTGAGCCTGGCGAACCGGATGGCCGGGAAGCAGCTCCTGCCGTTCCTGCTCAACCCGCCGACCGAGGCCGCGCCGTGCACCTTCCGGGAACACGAGGGCGACGAGTTCGTCTTCGTGCTTTCCGGGGAGGTGGAACTGCGGTTCGCCAGTCACAGTGAATTGCTCGAGGCAGGTGATTCCGCGTACTTCCGGGGCGGGGTCGCGCACTACTTCCGGTCGGTCGGGCCAGAGCGCGCGCAGGTCCTGGTCACGATCTCGGCACGGTGATGGCGCGCCCGGATTCCCGGTCCACCAACGCTTCCCCCGCCGTGACGACCCGGTCGCCGCCTGGCTGCGCGCCCGGGACCGGTTCCTGCGCGCTCAGCGGCCCTCCACCCACGGTGTCCCGGTCCAAGCCGTTCAGCGGATTGATGGTGCGGGGCGATTTCCCCGACAATCAAGGCGTCCGCAGCATTCTTCTTCACGGCTAGGGGGAAATCCGTGCGTTCGCGTTCTTTCGCCTTCACCCTGGTGGCCGGATTGGCCAGCACCGCCGCGCTGGCATTGGCGCCCACAGCGGCGGCGTCCGTGGTTGACGTCAACTGCCCGCTGGGCACGCAGGTCGGCACCTATTCCCCCGGTATGACGCTGCTTCCGCGTCAGATCGAGTTCACCGCCGACGGCACGCTCGCCGGCTGCGTGTCGCCCAGCCACCCCGAGATCACCGGTGCCACCTTCACTTCCCTGGTCAACGGTACGTTCAGCTGCCTGTCCGGCTCCACCACCAACACCTCGGTCTACCACTGGAACAACGGGCACAGCAGCGTCGTCCAGGGCGGGTTCGAAGTGAACCTCAAGCCCGGTGGCACCACCGTGCTGGTCCTCACCGGCACCGTGACCGCAGGGCTGTTCCACGGCGCGACCGTCGTGCAGACCAAGGTCCTCCCCGCCACCGACCTCACCGCGTGCCTGACCCCGGAGGGCCTCACCAGTTCCAGCGGTACCGCCTCGTTCACCGCGGTGCTGTGACGAGCACACCCGCGAGGGACCAGGTAGGCGCCCCACCGCCCGGATGACCCGGCGGAAGGGCTGAAGGACGTGTTCACCGGGCGTGCACCACGGGATCGGAGTCATCACCGTGCCGGGTCGGTGTCTTCGCCAGCCGCATCCGTGTGCGGGGGCTGCTGTCCCGGTGCTGGTGCCCGGCGGCGGCGCCAGGAGAAGGCGAGCCAGGTCGCGGCGGCCAAGGCGAGGACGGCGGCGCCGCCCCAGAGGACGGGGGTCCAGGGGAACGGGGCGGAGATCTCGCCCGGTTGTTTCACCACCTTGACCTGCTCGCTGGTGTGGTCGGCGTAGTAGAGATCACCGTGGTGGTCCAGGGCGAGTGAGTCGATGGTGCTGCGGCTGTTGCCGATGAAGGGGTTGTCCACGACCAGGAGGATGGTGCCCTCGGCGGTGACCCGGTGGATGCCCGCGAAACTGCTGATGAACACGGTCCCGGCGCCGGTGGCGGCGACATCGGTGGGTGACAAGGTCGTCTCGAGGGCTTCGTCGGTGTCGTCCTGCGATGAGGTGGGCGGTTCACCGGTGCCCGCGATGGTCGTGCGTTCCCCCGCCGGGGTGATCCGGTAGACCTCATTCGCCTCCTGCACGGCGAGGTAGACGTTGTCCTGCTCGTCCACGGCCACGGCGGTCACCGCCCCGCCGCCGGTGTGGCGGTAGACCGGGACCAGCGTGCCGTCGCCGGCGAGGCGGTAGGCGCCGTCGTGGGTGGCGATGTGCACGGTCCCGGCGGGGCTGAGAGCCAGGTCCGAGACCACCCGCAGGTGGGCGAGGGTCGCGGGCTGGCCCGGTTCGACCCGGTCACCGCCGCCGGTGCCCGCGGGGCCGCCGCCGGCGATGCGGACCGGTGCTTCGTCCCCGGTGATCCGGTAGACGATCCCGTCCCCGGCGACATGGCGCGTGCCGTCCGGGCCCGCGACCACGGCGGTCACGCGGCTCAGGGCGGGGTCGGTGGGGTGGTGCCACTTCGACGTGCCGTCGGCCCCGAGCGCGCGCAGTCCCTTGCCCTGCTGCGCCAGCAACAGCGTGCCGTCGTGGTCGACGGCGAGGTCCTGCACGTTCCACGCGTTCTGGGTCTCGGAAGCGGGTGCGGGTGGCGACGCGGGTGCGGCGATGACGCCCGCGGTCGTGGTGGTGCCCCGCTCGATGCGGCGGATCCGGTCCCCGGTCAGGTTGATGGTGTGCACGGCGCCACTGGCACCGACGCTGACGGCCTGTGGCTCGTCGACTCCGGTCGTCGTGGCGGGCCCGCCGTCGCCGGAGTCCGCGGCCTGGCCGGTGCCCGCGACGGTGCTGATCACCCCCGCCGGGTCCACTGCCCGGATGCGGGCGTTGTAGGTGTCGGCGATGTAGAGGGTGCCGTCCGGGCCCACGGCGATGTCGTGCGGATTGTTCAGCTCGGCCGCGGGCCCGGGACCGCCGTCGCCGCCGAACCCGGCTTCCTCCACGTCGCGGAAGCTGTCGCCCGCGACTTCGCGGACAGTGCCCGCGGGGTCGATCATCCGCACGGACGGCCGGATCCCGTAGGCGCCCGCGTCGAGCACGTAGAGGGCTCCGTCGGGGCCGGCCGCGATGCCCACCGGCCGGAACAAGCTCGCCTCGGCGGCGGGGTGCCCGTCGGCCTTCCACAGGTACCGTGAGCCCGCGCCCGCGACCACCGTGATCGTGCCGTCGGAGGCCACCTTGCTGACCCGTGAGTTCTGGCCTTCGGCGAGGTAGAGGCTGCCGTCCGGGCCGACGGCGATGTCGTCGGGCGACACGATCGCGGCGGTTGCGGGGCCGTGGGCCGAGGTGTTGTTCGGGTGCCCTGGCTCACCGTTGCCCGCGACCGTGGTGATGACACCCGCTGGATCCACCTTGCGTATCCGGTTGTTGCCGGTGTCGGCGATGTAGACGCTGCCGTCCGGGCCGGCCTCCACCCCGGACGGCGAGCTCAAAGCGGCACCGGTGGCCGCCGCGCCGTCGCCGCCGTAACCGCTCTCGCCGGTGCCCGCGAAGACCGAGCTGGTCCCGTCGGCAGCGAGCCGGAACACGCGGTGGCCCGCGGAATGGGCGTAGTACCGCGTTCCGTCGGGCCCCTCCGCGATCCGCAGCCTCGGCGGCGACATCGACTGCCGGGGGGCGGGAACCGGCGAAGACGCGATGTCCGGTGCCCCGGCCACCACGCGCACCGCACCCGTTTCCGCGTCGGGGAAGCGGGCGGGGCCCGCGGGCAGCCGGTCCGGGCGTGCTGCTGGTGCGCCCCCGTCGCGCACCAGCTTCTGGATGCGGGCGCCGCCTTTGACGTAGATTTCTCCGCCCGGACCCACCGCCAGATCGCTGTGGTGGGCCGCCGCTCCCCCGACCGCGGCCACGGACCTGATGACGCCGTCGGTGCCGATGGCGCGGACCACACCGTTGGCGCTGTCGTGGAAGTAGACCGTGCCCGCGCCGTCCACGGCCACCCCGCCGAGCGTGCGTCCTATCCGCGCCGCGGTCGCCGGACCGCCGTCACCGGCGAACCCGGGCTCGCCCGTTCCCACCACGGTGCGCACCACGCCGTCGGTGCCGATCGTGAACAGGGCCGCGGTGTCCGGCCGCGAGGACGAATCCGCATGCTTGACGGCGTAGACGGTGCCGCGCGGGTCGACCGCGATCGACAACGCCGACGCGGCCCCCACCTCGGCCGCGGGTTTGCCCTCGGCGTCCACGGGGTCGAGCGTCCCGTCGCCGGTGATGGTCGTGACCTGCCCGGCCGGATCGATCCGGCGAACACGGCCGTTGGCGCTGACGTAGACGTTGCCGCCCGCGTCGACCGCGATGTCCTCGCCGTTGCGGACGGCCTCGGTGAGCGTGGTCGAGGAACCGTCGGGCGCCACCCGCCGGACGGTTTCCTCGCCCGCGACATAGACGACACCGTCCTTGCCCGCGGCGACCGCCCGCGGCCAGTCCGCCGAGCCGCCATCCGGTGACCGCAGCGCCCGGGTACCGGGCACCGTGCCGATCACCCCGTCGGCAGTCACCGCCCGCACCCGGCGGGAGAACCGGTCCGCGAGGTAGAGGGTGCCGTCCGCGGCGACGTCGATCGTGCCGGTCTCACCGATCCGGGCACGCACAGCCGGCTGACCATCACCCGAATAGCCCTTCTCCCCGGTGCCCACCACGGTGACGGCCGGGCCATACCCCGGATCCGCCGCGGAGGCCCCCACCGCGGCCGGCGAGCCCACCAGAACAGCGGCGCCCACCACGACCAGGCAGCGCACCCACTCACCGAACCAACGCACTACTCCCCCTCACCGACTCGCACCTGCTCTGCGACGAACCCCAGCCCGTGCCGGTTCCCACCCCGCCTGCATTTCCGCAGTGACCTGGAACTGCCTTCTTGCCGCTACGAACGGCCGGCGTGGTGATTCGTCATCGTGGTCGTCCCCCACCCGTCGCCGTGGCGGACAACTCGACGGCGACGTCGTACAAGCCGCGGTTCGACGTGATCGGCGTCCGCGGGTCTTCCTGCGCGGCTTGGGTGCGCTTGCGGAACCGGGGGTCAGCGGTGGCCGTCTCCCACGCCTGCTGGCTCGTCCAGCGGGCCACGTTGACGAGCTGGAACCGGGTCTCCGAGCGGCGGGCCCGGTGCAGCCGGGAGTCGATGAAGCCGGGCTTGGTGCTCATGAGCGCGGCACGCTCCTCCCAGTCGGCGATGAAGGCGTCGAGGTGTTCGGCGGATATCTCGAAGATGTTGATGAAGGTCACGGCGGTTTCCGGGGTGTCGGCGCAGTTGCTGTGTGTGGTCACAAGGACTCCAGGGATGAGTGTGGTCAGGTCTGCCGCGCAGTGCGGTGAGTTGCCGGAGGGTGAACACCGGGACAGGACGGCCCGCAAGACGTCTCGAGCCGTGCCGGTGGTCGTGGTGTCCCGCCGGTGGCGGGAGGGGCGATGCCCGCGCCGATCGTCAGCTTGAGGCCGCCGGCTTGCCGCCCGGTGGAATGTTGTAGTTGAGCCGGAAGGTGTTCTGCGGGTCGTGTGCTGCTTTCAGCGCGGTCAGCCGCTTGTGGTCGTCCTCGGTGTAGGCGGTGCGGGTGCGGTCGTGACCGGCGGCGGCCCCGTGGCCCATCAGGTTGAGGAACCGGCCGGTGGTCCAGGGTTCCAGGTCGTCGAACAGGTGCCCGAGGAAGGCGTGCGCGTCGGCTGCCGAGATGCCCTCGAGGAGGATGAGGACCGTCAAGAGGAAGTGCGCGTCGCGCCGGCCGACGGTGTTCGGGTGCGCGGGGCGCCGGGACAGCGCACCGCCGAGGTGGCGCACTTCCACGATGGCGGGCAGCGCGGCCGTGGGGCCGGCGTGCTTGAGGATCGTACGCGCCGTGTCACCGTCCGGATGGGTCAGAAAGCCGTTGTCGGCGGCCCACGGCATCGGAACCGGCGGGTCGTCGTGGATGGCGGCGCTCTGCTCGTAGGGCATGTCGCGCAGGTCTTCCAGGATCCGGGGGCCGATCCGGCGCAGCGGTTCCACCAGGCGGCCGCCGGTCTCGGCGGAGCCGGTGTGGGCGATGCGCACGTGCCACACTCGGCGTCCGCGCATCGGCTCCGGAACCTGCGGGTCGTCCGGGAAGGGGATCAGCGCCACCGATGAGTTCATCTCGTCGGGCACCGTGGTGGTCCAGGCCGCGTACGCCTCCAGGAGGGCGGGGACCTGCTCGGCATCGTAGAAGAGGCCGCCGCCGTAGAGGCGCGTCACCGGTACCAGGCCGAACTCCATGCCCGTGACGATGCCGAAGTTGTCCCGGCCGCCCAGCAGCGCCCCGTACAGGTCCGGCTCGGCCTCCGGGGTCACGTGACGCCGCTGGCCGTCGGCGGTCACCACGTCCATGGCCAGGACCCGGTCGGCCGCCCAGCCGTGGCTGCGTCCGAGCAGCGGAAGCCCGCCGCCCAAGGTGTAGGAGACGACGCCCACGTGCGGGGCGGAACCGCTGAGGGGTGCCAGCCCGTGCCGCGCCGCCTCGGGAATCAGCTGCTCGAAGCGGACGCCGGCCCCGACGTACGCGCTGCGGGTCCGGGGGTCGACGCGCACCGTGCTCATGCGGCGGGTGGTGATAAGCAGTCCGCCCTCACCGGGCACCGAGAAACCGTGCCCGGTGTTCTGCACGGCAACCGGCAGGCCGTGCGCCGCGGCGAAGGCGACGGCCGCCGCCACGTCCTCGGCCCGCGCGGCACCGACGATCACCTCCGGACGGTGCCGCACAGCCAGGTTGAAACCCGTGCGTTCCTCGTCGTAAGCCCCCTGGCCGGGCAGCAGTACAGGCCCCTCACAGCGGGCGGTCAGGGCATCGAAGTCGTTGCGGTCCACAGTTCTGCTCCTTCGTCGGTGTCGACGGGAGTGATCTTGTGGGGCATACCTGACATCCGCCGTCATATTCTGCGCGGGTGAAGTTCGACCGCCTGCTCTCGATCGTGCTCCTGCTCCAGCACCGTCGCCTGGTCGCGGCGAAGGAGCTGGCCGAGCGCCTGGAGGTGTCCCAGCGCACCATCTACCGCGACGTCGAAGCACTCTCGGCGGCCGGGGTCCCGGTGTACGCCGAGCGCGGCAAGGACGGGGGCATCGGGCTGCTGCCCGGTTTCCGCACCGACGTCACGGGGCTGACGACCGATGAGGCACGGGCGCTGTTCGTGCTGGCGTCCCAGAGCGCGCACGCGGCGCTCGGCCTCGACCAGGCCCTCGGCTCCGCACTGCGCAAGGTGATGGCCGCCTTGCCCGCCCCGCACCGCCCGGCAGCCGAGCTGACCAGCCGCCGCATCCTGGTCGACCCCGATCGCTGGCATGCCGCACCACCCTCCGGCACCGACGTGGAAGCGCTCTATGCCGCGGTCCTCAGCGACCGCCGGCTGCGCATCCGCTACCGCCACAGCGGCCGGAGCGCGCTGCGCGGTTACACCGTCGACCCGTACGGCCTGGTGGTCAAGGCCGGTAGCTGGTACCTGGTCGCCGACCACCGGGGCAAACCCCGGCTCTTCCGCGCCGATCGGCTCTCGCAGGTCAGGCTCGCCGAGGCCACGGCACGCCGCCGCTCCGGTGTGGAACTCGCCCAGGTGTGGCAGGACCTGCGGCGCCTGGTGGAGGAGCGCGGCGCCGGCGTCACGGTGGCTGTCCGGGTGCGCCGCGAGTGGCTGGACATGGTGACCCGCATCGCGGGCACCTACTTCGCCGGAGCGCCCGAACCCGAGGCGGGCACCGGTGAGTGGCTGCGGGCGGAACTCGTCTACCCCGTCGTGGAAGCGGTCCGTCACCTGCTGCAGTTCGGCACCGGCGTCCAGGTCGTCGGGCCGCCCGAAGCCCGGGCGGAGATGGCCAGGGCAGCCGCCGAGTTGACCGGGCTCTACCGCGGTTCCTGAACGACGGCCTTGCCCGCAGGGTTACGGCGGCGCACGAAGGGCATCCCGGTGCCTGCGCCCTCTCGCAAGGAAGACCGACCGTCACGGTGGCTCGGCCGATCTGTGCGGGACACCGGTGAAGGCGAGCCGGCGCGGAGCAGGGAGCTGGCTCGGCGAACCCGTGTCCGCCCAGGCCCTGGGGCGCGCCTTATGGACGCGTGACCCGCGACCACGTCATGCGAAGTGCGGTACCCCGATCGCCGACCTCAATGGCCACGTCGTCGGCCAGGGCCTTGATCATCGTCAGGCCCCGTCCGCGGTTCGAGTAGCCCTCGGCGTGCGGGGTCGGCATCCGCCACCTGCCCTGATCGGATATCTCCACGACGAGGCCGTCATCGCACGGCCAGGCGCGCATCTCCAGTGGCCCGGTGCGTTCGCGGTAGGCGTGGTCCACCACGTTGGCCATCGCCTCGTGCACGGCGAGCGCCAGGTCCTGCACCCTGGCGTCGTCCAATTGGAGCGAGCGTGCCCAGGAGGTGACCGCACGCCGCAACGCGGTCACCTCGGCGGCGCAGGCGGTGACCACCCGATGCAGCACGGTCATCGGCATGGACCCGGCCGCAGGGCATTCCGACCGGCTGGCGACGGTGTCCCGCGCTCTTGCTGCCCGTTCCGCAGAGCCGCCCGCGGTTCTTCCCGCATTACCACCTCACGATGCCGCCTTGGTCGTTCGCACACCCGTCTCAGCCCGTTACCCCGGCTGGGGGAACGTGAATACTATCCACCTCAGCACGGCGGCCCCGGACGCGCCACCGCGCGCCCGGTAGACCCGTTCCGGGCACCCCCGTTGTTCCCGGTGCGCGCGCGGGCTAACCTCGAGCGGTGCGGTCGTCGGGCTTGGTAGGACATGCGCGGGGCCTTGGCCCTCATGACCACGTGTGCTGGCGATATGACGATCCGGCGCAGCTGCGCCCGCGGGTCGCGGAGTTCTTGCGGGAGGGGCTCGCACTAGGACAACGCGTGTGCTACACGGGGGCTGCCTCGACCGGCGCGATGCTCGCCGAGTTGCGGGAGGCCGGCGGCATGGACGAGGCGCTGGACCGCGGCGCCGCTGTGGTCGCTTCGCTGACTGACACCTACTCGCCCGATGCCGTGGTCCGGCCGGGCGAGCAGGTGCGTGCCTACGCCGCGGCCACCGAGGAGGCCCTCGCGGCCGGGTTCACCGGGCTGCGGGTCGCGGCGGAAGCCACCCCGCTGGTGCGCACCCCCGCGCAGCTGGACGCGTTCGCCCGGTACGAGCACCTCATCGACCAGTACATGGCCGGGCACCCGTTTTCGGCGATGTGCGCCTACGACGTCGGCCAACTCGGCGAGGACGTGGTCGAGCAGCTCGCCTGCCTGCACCCCAGCACCAACCAGGAAACCGCTCGTTTCCGGCTGCACGCTTCCCCCGGCGCGGCGTTCAGCGCCATTCTGCACGGCGAGCTGGACCTGTCCACCGAGGACCTGCTGAGCACCGCACTGGACCGCGCCGATCTGCCGCTGCGCGGCGAAGAGCTGGTCCTCGACATGGGGGGCCTGGATTTCATCGACCACCGCAGCCTGCTCCAGCTGGTCGAACACGCCCGCCGCCGTGCCGCCGGCTTGGTGCTGCACGCTCCGCGCCCCGGCCTGGAGCGGCTCACCGCCCTGCTCGCGCTCACCGACGTCCGGATGGTCCACGCGTGACCACCACGATGCCCCCGAAGCCTGACCCGTTCGTCCACCCCGCGCTGTTCTACCGCTCCGACGCGGAATACCTGGACGGGCTGGTCCCGTTCGTCACCGAGGGCCTGGAAACCGGGCAGCCGGTCGCCATCGCCGTGCCCGGTCCCCGGGTGCGGCTGCTCACCGCCGCGCTGGGCCCCGCGGCCGAGCGGGTACAGCTGCTCGACATGACCGTGGCCGGGCGCAACCCGGGCCGGATCATCCCCGGCGTGCTGCGCCGCTTCGCCGACCGCCACCGCGACCGGCACGTCCGGATCATCGGCGAGCCGATCTGGCCCGGCCGCTCCGTCACCGAGTACCCCGCCTGCGCCCAGCACGAAGCGCTGATCAACGCGGCGTTCACCGGGCGCGAGGTCACCATCGTCTGCCCGTACGACGTGGCCGGTCTCGAACCCGGCGTGCTCGCCGACGCCAGGAGGACCCACCCGCTGCTGTGGGAGGGCGAACAGCGCTACCCCAGCGCGGACTACGCCCCGGACGGCGTCATCGCCCGTTACAACGAACCGCTCCAGCACACCGAGGACGCTGAGGTCCACCTCGTGACCGCTGCCGCCGACCTGTCCCCGGCCCGGCGGCGGATCGCCGGCCGGGCCCGGGCCCTCGGCCTGCCCGCGACCCGGATCGCGGACCTGGAACTCATCGCCACCGAACTCGCGGCCAACAGCCTCCGCCACGCCGGTGGGCCGTGCGAACTGCGGATCTGGCGCGAAAACGACGAGGTCGTCTGCGAAGCCCGGGACACCGGGCAGCTCACCGACCCCCTGGCCGGCCGCCGACCGGCGGAGGCCTCCTCGGGTCGGGGCCTGCTCCTGGTCAACGACCTGGCCGACCTGGTGCGCACCCACACCAGCGCACAGGGCACCACCATCCGCGCCTACTTCCGCCCGTGACCCGGTGAACCCTCGGCCGGATCGCGTCAACGGCGCAGGCAAGTGATCCAGTAGTCACCGGCGTCGTCCCTGGTGACCCCGTGCGTTTCGCTGGGAAATCCGGGGAATTCCCGGTCGAAGGCCTCCAGCGAGCCCAGGTACCGCAAGGTCGGGTCACCGGGGTCACCGGCGTTCTCCCCCGGCATCAGCACCGGGATCCCCGGTGGCGTGGTGACCACCATCGTCGCCACCGTCCGACCGGCGAGCTCGGCCAGCCGCACCGGTTCGGTACCTCCCCGCAACAGCCGCTGGTAGGTCTGCGCCGGGGTGAGCACCGGCCGCGGGGGGTGGGTGAAAGCGTGGTCCAGCAACGGGATCAGGTCGCTGGAGCGTAGTTGGGCGTGCATCTGCTCGCACAGCTCCCGCACGCTCAGACCGCTGTAGCGGTCCGGGTACTGCTGGACCAGGCCGGGGAAGACGTCCAGGACGGGGGCTTCGGAGTCGTACAGCGCCTTGAAGTCCAGCAGAGCGTCGATCAGGGTTCCCCACTTGCCTTTGGTGATCCCCATCGAGAACAGGATCAGGCAGGTGTAGGCGTCGGTCTTTTCCACCACGATGCGCCGCGTCTCGAGGTACGCGGTCAGGATGCGCGCCGGGATCCCCTGTTCGGCCATCGTTCCCCGGGCGTCCGTACCGGGGCAGGTGATGGTCACCTTGATCGGGTCGAGCAGGCAGTAGCCGTCCTGCATCCCGGGGAATCCGTGCCAGTCCGCGCCGGGCACCAGCGTCCAGCACGCCGGTTCGGTGCGCAGCAGGTCCAGCGGTGCGTCGGCGAAGGGATACCGCTCACCGGTGGCCGGATCGGTGACCTCGTCGGGCTGCCAGGTACCGAAGAACCAGCCGGGCCGGTCCCCCGCCGCCGAGATGCGCTGGCCGATCTTGGCGACGGCCTGGCGGAACCGGATCGCCTCGGTGATCGCCTCGTCGGTGAGCCACTGCCCGCCGGGCCCGTCCATCATGCCGGCGGCCACGTCCAGGCTGGCGATCATCGGGTACGAGGGCGAGGTGGTGGCGTGCATCATGAAGGTCTCGTTGAACTGCCGGTGGTCCACTGGCGAACGCGGGGAGTTCTTCACGTGCACCATCGAGGACTGGGACAGAGCGGCGAGCAGCTTGTGGGTGGATTGCGTGCTCAGCATCGTGGGCCGTGACGGCCCGGGCAGCGAGCCGGCGTCCACAGCCATGGCGTAGCGCCCGGCGTAGAGCGGGTTGAACCGGGCGTAGGCGAACCACGCCTCGTCCAGGTGCAGCCGCGGCACACTGGGCCCCAGCAGTTCGGCCACCCGCACGGCCTGATAGCACAGGCCGTCGTAGGTGGAGTTGGTGATCACCGCGTACACCGGGTCCGGTCCGGCGGCCCGCTCCGCCAGCGGGTGCCGGGCCAGCTTGCCTGCCACCGCCCCGGGGGTCAGCTCGGCGGGCGGGATGGGCCCCATCAGCCCGTAGCCGTTGCGGGTGGGCACCAGGTAGACCGGCCGGCCGCCGGTGATGGTCAGCCCGTGGTAGATCGCCTTGTGGCAGTTGCGGTCCACCAGCACGAGTTCGTCGGTGGCGATACTGGCGTGGCACGCGATCCGGTCGGCGGTGGAGTCACCGTGCAGCACGAAGTAGGTCAGGTCCGCGCCGAAGATCCGGGCCGCGTTGCGTTCGGCGTCCCCGATGGGGCCGGTGTGCTCGAACAACGAGCCCAGTTCCGCCACCGAGATGGACAGATCGGTGCGGAACAACCGTTCCCCGTAGTAGTCGAACAGGGCCCGGCCGACCGGGGACTTCAGGAACGCCACACCGCCCGCGTGCGCCGGGGTGTGCCAGGAGTACTCATGGGTGTCGTCGAACCGGCGCAGTTCCCGGAAGAACGGCGGTAGCAGCTGCTCCTGGTAACGCCGAGCGGCCACGTCGATCCGGCCGGCGATGAAGTCCGGGGTGTCTTCCAGCAACCACACGTACCCGCAGACCACTTCGGACACCCACAACGGCAGGTCGTCCACCCCCGTGCCGGTGGCCACCAGGAACACCGGCAGTTTGCTGAACCGGCTCATCAACGCCCTGAGCACGGTTTCGGCGGCTCCACCCGGAAGGTCCCAGCCCACCAGCGCCGCCGACAGGTCCGCCCGGCTCTGCGTCAGCGCCAGCGCGTCCCGCTCGGTATCGGCACGAACCACGTCGTGCCCGTCTTCCGCCAGCCGCTGGCAGATGCCCGCCAGCTGGGCGGCCATCACCGAGCTGTCGTCCAATTGCCCGAGCGCCAGCAGAACCGTCGAACCCGGCACGATGACCCTCCCTTTGACCGACCTCGCCCAGGATTGCAACGAACGGCCCCGTGGTCCATGGGCCGAATGGCTTAACCGGTCCGGTATCGTGCTCGACCTGCCCTACCGCGAAAGCTGCCGTTGCAGATTCACCCGGTCAGTGAAAAAAACTTCGGACGTTCGCGGCGGCTCAGCGAACACCGCCCGGCCGAATCGGCAAAGCGCTCCACAGCAGCGTCTCCGGTGAAGGGCACAGCATGCCGCATGTGTAACACACGACACCGCGATACCCGGTTGTGCGACGCGCAGGGACGCCATTCGCTCACTTTTCCATCCCCGCGGCGCAGCAATTGTTCGGCGAAGTTCTCCGGGTTGCCCGGCGGCGATGGCCAGCACGCAGGCCGGATAGGACTTCCGCACGAAAGCACAGCGGATCCGGCCAGGGGCCCGAAGCGGCCCCGAAGTGGTTGGCTGGATGCCGGAACCCCCCAGCGCAGACCTTCGGTCGCGCGCGTTGGAGGCCATTGCCGATTCGGCGCTGAGCCACCCGGAATCCCGGCAAGTTGCTCGTCGCGCTGCTCGGGGTCGACACCGCGACCGTGCTGCGGCACGACCCGGCCGCCGGGTGCTGACCGCGGTCGCCTCCTCCGGCATCGAGGAAGAGGTCTTCCAGGGCGTCCGCGTACCGGTCGGCGGCGGGTTCGCCGCCGGCCGCCGGCGCCGGACCAGGTCGATCCGGACACCGTAGTCGGCCGCCTGCTCCGGGAACGCGGCTTGGCCGCCCGGCACGTGCCGGGCACGAACACCGGGGGGCGGCGGCTGGTACCGCCCGGCGGCCGGATCGGGGGTCGTGGCGCCGCAGTGACGACCGAACTCGTCGGCCGGGACCCGGTACCGGACGGCATCGCGGTGCCCCGCCCCTGCGGCGGCGACACCAGCTCGGTGGCGGTGCAGACGCCGCGAGTGGCCGTGACCTCGCGCGGCCGCCGGGTGCAGCCGGCTTCCAGCACGTTGCGGGCGATGGGGATCGGGGAGCCCGGCACCGGGAGCCACCGGCCGATCAGGCAGCCGGTTGGTCGGGGAAGAAGACCCGGCCGGTGCCCCAGACCCTGTCCACGCCGTCGGTCGAGCAGCGGCTGAGGTCGTTGGTGAAGAACACGACGCCGACGTACAGGCCCAGCATGCGCCCCTTGGTGATGCGGCCGGCGACCAGGCTTTCCGCGGTGCTGTTCTCGTCGACGGAGTCGATGATCGGGGTGATGGTGGACGTGCCGAGCAGGGCCCCGTCGATTCCGCGCCAGGTGATCGTGGCGGTGCCCTTGATGGCTTCGGCACGCGTGCAGTCAGCCAGCGCGGAACCCGAGAAGGTGAGCACCCCGGTGCGGTGGGTGGCGGGTGAGCCGTCGTCCTTGATGCAGTCGGTCAGCTGGTAGGTCGCCTTGGTGCTGACGGTCTCCCTGGTCTGCCGGACCGCGGGCGTGAAGACGACCGGCTGGGTCTCGGGCACCTCGATCCGGCAGGCCGGGCCGGCCGCGATCCGTGCTTGCCCGGTCGTGCCCGGTGGTTGCGAGTGGCCGGTCGCGGACACTGCGGGCAGGGCGCCGAACACGACTGCGGCGATCCCCGCGGCGAGCGCGGTGCGGCGGGTCCACTTCGCGGTGGTGGAACTGGTCATGCTTTGACCTCCTGTTGTTCCGGGCGGTGTGCTCCGGACGGCGGTGCGGGCGCGACGGTGGTTGCGGTCGGCGCAGGGGGCAGCAGCCGGGCGAGGGGGGCCGGGAGCCACCAGTTGCGGTCACCGAGCAGTCGCATCAGGGCGGGGACCAGCACGAGCCTGATCAGGGTGACGTCGATGACGATGGCGGTGACCGCGGCGAAGCCGAGTTGCCGCAGGTCCGGTCGGGGCGTGAAGCACAGGCCCACCAGCGCGACCACCATGACGGCGGCGGCGAGGGTGATCGGCTGGGCGGTGTGCCGGAGTCCGTGTGCGACGGCGGCTTCGTTGTCACCGGTGGTGCGGTAGCGCTCGGCGACGCGGTGCACCAGGAAGACCTCGTAGTCCATCGACAGGCCGAAAACCACCGTGAAGATCGCCACGGGCAGCAGTGCGTTGACCACGCCGTCGGAGGTGTGCCCGGTGACCGCGGTCAGCAGGCCGAAGGCGGCGCCGAGGGTGAGCAGGTTCATCACGATGGCCTTGAGCGGGATCACCAGGCTGCGGAACACCAGCACGAGCAACACGAACGAGCAGGCCAGCACCAGGGCGACCACCTGCCAGAACCGGCCGGCGATCTCCCCGGTCAGGTCGGTGATGATCGCGCTCGGACCGGTCACGTACAGCTTCTGCCCCGCGGGCAGCAGGCGCGGGCCGAGGTCCTGGCGGATGTCACGGACCAGGGCCGCGGACGCCGGGCTGTCGACGGGATCGCGTTGTCCCACGATCAGGACGGTGAGGTCGTCGCCGTTGTCCGCGGGAACGACGAGCGAGACGCGCGGGTCCTGCCGCAGCTCGCGCAGCAGCGCGTAGACGTCGGCGGGACCCGCCTGCGGGTGGTGTGGCAGCACGAGCACCGCCGTGCCGGCGATCTGGTCGCCTTCCATCCGGGCCATCCCGTGGCCGGTACCGGAGTCCGTCAGCGCGTCGCGGTCGAGGCGCAGGCCGAGGTCAATGCCCAGGGCCGGCACGGCCAGCACCGTGAGCACGAGGCCGCTGCCGAGGACGTAGCGCCACGGGTGGCGCATGAGGTGCCGCGCCCAGCGTTCCCAGCCCCGCCCGGCCGCCCGGTCACGGCGCACCCGGCCCCGGTCCAGCAGGCGGTCCATCCGCGGCAGCAGGGCCGCGGGCAGGGTCAACGCCGAGGCCATCGCCGCCGCGGTCGCCAGCAGCGCGCCCGCCGCGCACGTCCGCGCGGCCGTGACCTCGACGGTGAGCAGGGCGCACGCGGCGACCGCGATCACCAGACCGCACCAGGCGACGGTGGTCCCGGCCGTGGAGATCGACTCCACCGCCGCGTCCCGCGGAGGCGCGCCGCGGGCCCGGGCTCGGCGATAGCGGAGCAGGATCAGCACCGAGTAGTCCAGGCCGAGGCCGAAGCCCACCGTCATCATGGCGGTCAGCATCGTGACGTCGACGGGGACGACCAGGCTCAGCACGGCCAGCACGCCCAGGCCCGTGAGCACACCCGCGCCGGCGACGAGCAGCGGCACCGCCGCGGCGCCGACCGTGCCCAGGCCGATCACGAGCACCACGGCCGCCAGTGGCACCGCAACCATCTCGATGCGCCACAGGGCGGACGTCTCGCCGCGCACCATCTGGTCCAGCACCGGCGTCACCCCCACCAGGCCGACGACCATGTGGCCGTCACTGGCCCGGTCGACCACCTGCTGCACGGCGGTGCCCAGTTCCCGGGACAGCAGCTGGCGTGCGCGATCGTCCCCCGTGACACCGATCGCCAGGTGGTGGTGGTGCGGGTCCTGCGTGTCCGTGGCCGGGATCGGGACCGCCGAGCCCACCTCCGGCCAAGCGGTCGCGGCACCCACCGCCTGGTCGACCACCTGCTGGTAACGGGTCTCGGCGGCGAGCCACTCGGCGGAGTCGAAGGCGAGCATGAACTGCTCGTCGCCCAGCGCGGGGAACCCCTCCACCACCAGGTTGCCGGCGTGGTGCGACTCGGTGTCCGCCGCGTTGATCGACAACGGCGCCGCGGCGCCGAGCAGGAGGGGCAGGAGCGCGGTGGACGCGGCCGCCAGGGCCACCCACAGGGAAATCACGATTCCACCGCGGCGGACCACGACCCGTCCCAGCCGATTCACCTTGCTCCACCCGGAATAGGGTTCCGCGATCCACGAGCGGAACGTTGTCAGAATTTGTTTTCCGAAATCGCACGCTACCACCGTCCACGCTCCACAAAAGAGTGCAACAAACCACCCGAAAGGGTTGAGACGGGTCACGAATCGCCTCGGCTACCATTCGCCGACATCGGCATGAAAGGCAGGCGCGATGGACCAGCAATTGGCATTGGCCGGGATCGGCACACCGGATCTCCGCGAATCGTTCCGGCGCTGCGAGCGCGAATTGCGGGACGACCTCGCTCCGCTATCGGTCGCGTCGGCGCTGTTGCCGGCGCAGGTCCGGCCCCACGTCCACGCGGTGTCCGCGTTCGCCGCACGAACCGATCACCTGGCGGACGAGATCAGCACGGCCGGGGCCGCCCACGACCTCGAACGGTGGTGCGCGGACTCACTCGAAGAACTGCGCGCGGGCCACAGCGAGCACCCGCTGCGGCGGGCGTTCGTGCACACCGTGCACCTGTGGCACCTCGACGTGGAATTGATCGAGGAAATGCTGGAAGCGCTCTCGGCGGACAGCGCCGCGCCACCGGCGTTCTCCACGTTCGCCGATCTGCGCCGTTATCTGCGTGGAGTCGCCGGAACAGCAGCCGAGCTGCTCACACCGCTGCTGGAGCCCACCGCGGACGACCCGGTCCTGCCGCGGCGGCTGATGTCGACGCTGGGCGAGGTGTTCCAGCTGGCCGACATCCTGCAGGACTTCCCCATCGACCTGTCCCGGGGCCGGTGCTACCTGCCGATGCGGGATCTGCGGCGACTGGGCCTGTCCCAAGACGACCTGCGGGCACGAGGACACCGCAGCGCACTGAACGAGCTGGTCGAACTCCAGGTCCGGCGCACGCGCCAGCTGCTGGACCAGGGTGCGGCGGTGGTGCCCCTGGTGCACCCGTCGAGCCACCCGTTCCTGCAGACGTGCATCCAGGGGACCCACGCGTACCTCGATGAGGTCCAGCGACGCAAATCGGCCGTGCTGCGCGAGAGGATCCCGCTGCCGAAGGCGGTATCCCCGCTCTCCCTGTCGAACGCCTTGCTGTCGACCCGCCCCGTGGCGTCCCGAACGTCGAGGCCGGGACGGCTACGGCGCTACTTCGCCCGGCAACGCTCCCCCCGGCCCTTGAACACGGTGACGGCGCCCAGCCACATCGCGGTGATCATGGACGGGAACCGGCGGTGGGCCGCCGACCGGGGCAGGCCCCCGGTGGACGGCCACCGCGCCGGCGAGCACGCCTTGCAGCGACTGGTCGACTCGGCGCTGGAACTGGGGATTCCGCACGTGAGCGTCTTCGCGTTCTCCACGGAGAACTGGGGGCGCGCCTCCACCGAGCTGGAAGCGCTCATGGACTTGTTCCTCGGCCTGGTCCAGCGGAACCTCCACCGCTATCACGAGCTCGGGGTACGGGTGCGCTGGTGCGGTCGCCGCGATCGCGTCCCGCCGCGTCTGCGGGAAGAGAGCGAGGCAGCGGAAAGGCTGACCGCGGGCAACCGCAGGTTGTCGTTCACGTCCTGCTTGGACTACGGGGGGCGCGCTGAAGTGCTCGACGCCGCCAGGGCCCTGGCCACCGACGCGGCCGCCGGCTTGGTCCGGCCCGAGGAGATCGGCGAGGACGACCTGGTGCGGCAGTTCTACCTGCCGGACCTACCCGACGTGGACCTGCTCATCCGGACCTCGGGGGAACAACGGACCAGCAACTTCCTGCCCTGGCACACCGCTTACGCCGAACTCGTCTTCACCGACGTGCTCTGGCCCGACTTCGACCGCCGTCACCTGCTGGCCGCCATCGATGAATACTCCCGCCGCCGGCGCCGCTTCGGCGCCGACCAACCGAGCACCGTGACGACCGCCTGAAGGCTGGCCGCGATCCAGGAACCGCGCTGCAACCCCTGCGACCGTCGGCAACGGCACCTCCGGGCTCAAGGCGCTCAATGGTCCGGGGTGCCGGTGATGCTCACCGGTCACCAGCGGCAGTTGCCAGCTGCCGCTCCGCCGGGAAGCAGCCGGCTGGGCGAGCCGGCGACGCGGGGACCTAGCGGTTGTCGTACGCCTCGCGGGCGGCGTCGATGTGCGGCGAGTGCGTGATGCTCCACTCGAGCAGCGGCGCGGTGGCCTCTCGCAGGGTCCGGCCCATCGTGGTCAGCTCGTAGCTCACGTGCGGCGGCATGACGTTGCGGACGGTGCGCGTCAGGATCCCGTCGCGCTCGAGGTCGCGCAGTGTCACGGTGAGCATCCGCTGGCTGATGCCGTCGATGGCCCGTTTGAGTTCGGTGAAGCGCCGCGGCCCGTCCTTGAGCACGCGCACGACCAGCAGCGCCCACTTGTCCCCGACGATCCCGAGTACTTCGCGGGCCTGGCACGGGTCCTGCATGGTTACCTCCAGAGAACCGGGGCACCGGAAAGTGCCGTATTGCCCGGTGCGCGTCGTGCGGATCATGCTGTTGCCGGTTACCGAAGGGTACCGAGGCACGAGGAGGAACCACACGATCATGGCCACCTTCCTGCTGGTACACGGCGCCTGGCACAGCGGGCGGAGCTGGGACCGGGTGGTGCCGCTGCTGGAGTCGGCCGGGCACCGCGTGCTCGCGCCGTCGCTGAGCGGCTACGGCGACAAGGCACACCTGCTGGACCCCGGAATCGGGCTCCACACCCACATCGACGACATCACCACCCTGATCCGCGACGAGCGCCTCGGCGACATCGTGCTGGTCGGGCACAGCTACGCCGGAATGGTCATCTCCGGGGTCGCCAACCGGGTCCCGGAACGGATCGCGCAACTGGTCTTCCTCGACGCGATGGTCCCCGAAGACGGCGAAACCGCGGTCGACGTCCTTCCCGTCACCAAGCAGCTCATCGACCTCGCCGTGGACGGCTGGCGGGTGCCGCCGATGCCGGAGCAGCCACCGCCGCTCGGCCTGTTCGGGGTCACCGATCCCGACGACGTCGCCTGGTTGCGCTCGATGCTGTCGGACCAGCCGGTACGGTGCCTCCAGGAACCGGTCCGGCTGGACAACCCGGCCGCGCACGATCCCGCGCACGCACATCCACTGCGTCGGGGACACCCCGGCGGGCATCACCCGGCGGCCCGTCCCGGCAGGCGAGCGGGTGCGCGAACTGCCAACCGGCCACGACTGCATGATCACCACGCCCGCCGAGCTCGCCGAACTGCTGCTCGGCACAGCGTCGTCGCGATGACCGCCTACGACCCGGCGCGCCGTCCCACCCGGACCACCCGGCCCCAATCAGACGCCGGGCAGGCTTACCGCCACGTCGGCGAGGTCACGGTGTCCAGCCGCGGGCGGTCTGCTCCAGGACGTCGACGAGCTCGCGGGAGACGACCTCCAGCTGGCTGCGGCTGCCGATGATCGGCCGGGGGTAGGGCGCGCTCGGGTCCGGGCCGGGCTCGCCGCGGGCCCGGAGGATGTTCCGCGCGATCACGTGCAGCATCTCGGATCCACCCTGCGGCTCGCCGCGCACGAGCACCACCAGGGCGCACTCCAGGGAGTTGAGCCCCCGCCCGAGCCGGATCGCCGAGCTGCACACGGCTTGCCCCGCGGCGACCTCCACGGTGAACGACCTGTGGCGCGGGCCCGGAAATCGGGAACCCCGCGAGACCTCGGCCCCGGCCGCCCGGAAAGCCTGGACGAATTCGCCCGTGGGCAGCGGGGCGAACGCACCGCTCGTGGTCAGCAGTGAGTCGTCCTCGCGGGCAACTGCCGCTTCCGCGGACCAGTCGCGCCCGGCGTCGCACCAGCGGTACCACTTCGCCGCGAAATCCGTGCGCGCCAGCGCACCAGCCAGTGGGGAGAGCGCAGGATCGGCCGTACCGGTCACGGTCGGTCCACCAGTTCGGCCCGGACGGCCCGCCACTGCTCCCAGCACCGCTCCGGATCGAGGTCGGGGTATCCGCGCTGTTCCGCCATCGCCTCGGCGAGCGACCTGGGCACGCGGATGCAGGTCGCCCCGTCACGGAGGTCGAGGACCTCCTCCTCCGTGAGAGGATCGCCCTTCGCGCGTTCCGCAGCCAGCAGCACCGCGACCAGGGCGGGCGAGAACTCGAAGACGAGTTCGTCCTCTTCGGACCTGTCCATGCCCGGATGCTAGCCGGGGGCCGGCCGGAAGGCGTGCCGGTACCGCTGCGGTGTCGTCCCGAGATCCTGGCCGAAGTGCGCGCGCAGGGCGTTCGCGGACCCGTACCCGCTGCGCTCGGCGACCTGCGGGACCGGCAGGTCGGTGGTTTCCAGCAGGCGACGGGCGAGTTGCAGGCGTTGCCCGCGCAGCCAGCGCGACGGGCTGATCCCGACCTGTTCCTGGAACCGCCGGGTCAGCGTCCGCACGCTGAGCGCGGCGTGCTGCGCGATGTCGGCCAGGGTGAGCGGCTCGCCCGCGTGCGCCTGCATCCACGCCAGCGTCGCGGCCAGCGAGCCGGTGTCGGCCGGTGGCTCGTTCCCGGGGATGAACTGGGCTTGACCGCCGTCGCGGATCGGGGCCATGACCACCACGCGTGAGGCGGTGGCGGCCACGGCCGCGCCGAAGTCGCGGGCCACCAGGTGCAGGCAGAGGTCCAGGCCCGCGGCCACCCCGGCCGAGGTGAAGACGCGGCCGTCGCCGATGAACAGCGCCTTGGCGTCCACGGTGACCTCCGGGTGGCGCGAGGCCAGTTCGGCGGCGGTGGCCCAGTGCGTGGTGACCCGGCGCCCGGTCAGCACGCCGGCGGCGGCCAGCACGTGCGCCCCGGTGCAGATCGACACCACCCGCGCGCCGCGGGCTGCCGCCGCCCGCACGGTGTCGAGCAGCTCACCGGGGACCCGGTAGGGCGCGGCGAGCCCGGGGACCAGCACGGTGCCGGCGTCCCCGGCGGCGTCGAGCGGGTGGGGCACCTCGATGTCGAAGTAACTGGTCCCGCCCGCGGTGGCGGAAACCGCCCGGCGGGGCCCGCAGACCAGCACTCGGTAGGGGTGCGAACCGTCGGCGAGGCGGACGGTGCCGAACACCTGGCACGGGATGGACAGGTCGAACCCGACCACGCCGTCGGGCGCGAGCACCGCCACCGTGTGGGGATCAGCCGGCATCGACGGCCCGCCGCGCGCAGCTCCAGTGGCAGGCCAGGCGCGGGCACACGCACGCCGGGCGCAGCGCGAACCGCGGTCCGCCGGTCACCGGGTCGATGTCCACCGCGGACTCCACGCCGAACACCTCGCGCAGGGTGGCTTCGGTCAGCGTGCTCGCCGGGGTACCGGCTGCGGCCACCCGGCCGCCGGCCAGGACCACCACCGCGTCGGCGTAGGTGGCGGCCAGTTCCAGGCCGTGCAGCGCGGCCAGCACGGTGACGCCCAGTCCGCGCACCAGTTCCAGGAACTCCAGCTGGTGCCGGACGTCGAGGTGGTTGGTCGGCTCGTCGAGCACCAGCAGCCCGGGCCGCTGCGCCAGCGCCCTGGCCAGCAGCACGCGCTGCCGCTCCCCGCCGGACAGCTCGGCCAGCCGCCGCCGGGCGAACGGGTGCAGGCCGGTGCGCTCGAGCACTTCGTCCACGATGGACCGGTCGGCGCGGCCGAGGCGGTCGAACGGTTTCAGGTGCGGCGTCCGGCCCTGGGCGACGGTTTCGGCGACGGTGAACTCGAAGCCGGAGTGCTGTTCCTGCAGCAGCACCCCGGTGCGGCGGGCGGCTTCGGCCGCGGGCAGCTGCCACACGTCGTCGCCGTCGAGCAGGATCCGGCCCCGATCCGGCCGCCGGGCCCGGAAAACGGTGCGCAGCAGGCTGGACTTGCCGCTGCCGTTGGGGCCGAGCAGGGCGGTGAACGAGCCCTCCGGCACGGTGAGCGAGACGTCGTCGAGCACCTGCACCGGGCCGAGGGCGAGGCTGACGCCCGAAACCACCAGGCTCATGCCGCTCCTTCCAGCCGCTGCCCGCGCCCGCGCATGACCAGCAGGAACAGCGGGACGCCGAGGAAGGCGGTGACCACCCCGATGGGCAGTTCCGCCGGGGCGATGACCAGCCGGGCCAGCACGTCGGCCCAGACCAGGAAGATCGCGCCGAGCGCCGCCGCCACCGGCAGCGCCCGCCGGTGGTCGGCGCCGACCACCATCCTGGCCAGGTGCCCGATGATCAGCCCGACGAAGCCGATGCCGCCGGACACCGCCACCACGGTGCCGGTGAGCAGGGTGGTCAGCATCAGCAGCTGCCACCGCAACCGGGGGGCGTGCACACCGAGGGCGGCACAGGCGTCGTCACCGAGCACCAGCACGTTGAGCCGCCGGGCCCGCGCCAGCAGCACGCCGGTGGTCGCGGCCACGACCAGCGCGGGCACCGGGAGCGCCGGCCACTGCGTGCCGGAGAGCCCGCCGAGCAGCCAGAAGATGATCTGCTGCTGGGCGGCGGCGTCGTTGGTGCTCGCCAGCAGGAACGAGGTGACCCCGCTGAACAGGTGGGCGCACGCCACCCCGACCAGCACCAGCCGCAACGGCAGCAACCGGCCGTGCTGGCGGGCCAGCGCCAGCACGAGCACCATCGCCCCGGTCGCCCCGGCGAACGCCAGCACCGGCACGGTCAGCGTGCCGAGCAGCGTGACACCGGAGGTCAGCACCAGCACCGCGCCGACCGACGCGCCCGAGGACAACCCGAGCAGGTGCGGATCGGCCACCGGATTGCGCACCACGCTCTGCACCACCGCGCCGGCGAGCGCGAGCCCGGCGCCGACCAACACCGCCAGCAGCACGCGCGGGAAGCGGAACTGCCAGATCACCACCTCCGCGGTGCCCGGCCCGCCGGTGCCACCGGAGAGCCGGTCGGCCAGGATGCCGAGCACTTCCCCGGCGGGCACGCCCACCGGGCCGATGCCGGTCGCGACGAGCACGCTGACCACCAGCACCGCGCCCAGTGAACCGAGGACCGCCAGGTAGCGGTGCGTGCGCTCGATGGTGGTCACCTCGCCCCCGGGTGCAGTCCGGCGGTGAGCTGTTCCAGGCCGTCGACGTTGAGCGGGGTGGGAAAGCCGACCAGGTACTGGGAACCGCTCAGGATCCGGCCCTGCCGCGCCGCCGTGGTCGATGCCAGCAGCGGATTGGCCTTCACCTGCTCGACCAGTTCGGCGCCGGTGGCCTTGGCGAAGCTGAAGTCGGTGATCACCCAGATCACCTCGGGATCGCGTTCGGCCACCGTCTCCGGTGAGACGTCGGCGTGCATGGCGGTCACATCGGCGAAGACGTTCTCGCCGCCGCCGAGGCGGATCAGCGCGTTGCCGATGGTGCCACCGCCGAGGGATTTGACCGGCTGCCCCGGCACCGGGTTGTCGGCCAGCGCGAGCACCCGGGGTTTCGGCGCGGTGCCGACCCGGTTCGCCACCGCGGACTCACGTGCCCGCAGCTCGCCGATCAGCTGGTCCGCGCGGTCGGTCACGCCGAAGACGCGGCCGAGTTCGGCGAGGAAGTCGTAGGTCACCGACAGATCGCCCGCCTGCCCGGCCTGGCAGGCCGCGATGCCCACCGCGCCCATGGTGGCCAGGTCGGCTTCCTTGGCCGTGCCGGGCGGGCCGCCGAAGCTGGAGAAGGCGGTCACCACCGCGTCCGGCCGCTGGGCGGCGACGACCTCGGTGACCGGGATCGAGTTCTCCGCCAGCACCGGGATCCTCGCCAGCTCGGCGCGGAACGGCTCACGTTCGGCGGTGAACGGCCCGGTGAACCCGACCCCGACGATCCGGTCGCCGAGCCCGAGCCGGACCAGTGACTGCGCCGCCCAGCCGTCCAGCGCGACCACCCGGCGTGGTGGCCCGGCGATGGTGCGCTCGTGCCCCCGGCAGTCCGGCACGGTGACGGCCCCGGCCGGGGCAGCCGCCGGGCTGCTCCCGCAACCGGCCAGCAGCAGCACGAACGCGAGCGCGATCACCCGCACGAGACCGGCCGCCGATCGTATTCGAGCGCCTTCGCCACGGACGTGGCGTAGCCGGGGCCCGCGAACCGCTCCACCAGGTGGAGGCCCAGATCGAGACCGGAGGTGATACCGGCCGCGGTCACCAGGTCACCGTCGTCGACCACGCGTTCCGGCTGGTACCGGCCGCCGGCCCGCACCAACTCGGCCGCGGCCCGGTGGTGCGTGGTGCACGGCCGTCCGGCGAGCAGCCCGGCCGCGGCGAGCAGGAAGGCACCGGTGCACACCGACGCGAACACCAGCTCCTGCCGCGCCGCCGCGCGCAGCGCCTCGGGCAGCACCCCGGACCGCAGTTCGGCGTGCACCCCGGCGCCGTCCCTGGCCGCGTACCCGCCGCCCGGGACCAGGACCACGCCTGCCCCACCCGGCGCCCAGTCCGCCGTGGTGCCCAGCCGCAGCCCGCCCTGGGTGGTCACCGAGGTGCCTGCCAGCGCCACCACCCCGGCCGAAATCCCGGCACCCATCCGCCTCGCCATGTCGAGCACCTCGAAGGGCGCCACCACATCCAGGTCGTCGACGCCGTCGAAGACCAGCACATCCACTCGAATCACACCTGCAGATCCTCACCGACGCCGCGCCACCCGGGGAGTGGCCAGCGAGCCAACATCCACCCGTTTCCGGCCACGGCCGTGCGCCCACCGTTCTCCAGAAGAGTCGGCCAGGAGGACGGCGAAGTTCCCGGAGAATCGGCCACAGGCCGGGTGGAGCGAGCTGCCCCGCCCCTGACGCCCCGTGGGCGCCCACCGCCACACAGTCCGCGTCGACGCGCCCACATCCGACCGGGCAGCAACTCCGTGGCGGTGCCGGGCGCACGGCACCGGGCAGAGCCGCTCGTGCCGACTCGTCGACCCCGAGCCGGTAGAGGTCCGCGTGGTTCCGCGCACTGCCTAGGCATCGGGCTCCGACAGGATGCCCGGACGCGCACCGGGGATGGTCGGCTGCCGCTCCTCCGCTCTGCCCAGCACCGCGAGGGCCAGGGTCACGGTGATCGATCCGGCCGCCATCAGCGTCATCGCGGTGGCCGGAGAGGTCAGCTGGGCCAGCGTGCCCGCCAGGGCGGCGCCGATGCCCTGCAGGGCGGTCATGCCGGTGGCGTGCAGGCCGAGAGCTTGGCCCGTGAGGGCGTCGGGGGTGAGTGACATCAGGCGTTCCTGCAGGACCAGGCTCGCGGCGAAGCCGGCGGAAGCGACGGTGGCGGCCACGGCCGACAACGCCGTTCCCGGCTGCAGGACGAAGAACAGGTAGGGAGTCGCCAGCAGCAGGCGCAGCGGGGTCGCGAGACGGGGGCGCACCGCGGGCGGTACCAGGCGGCCCACCACCAGGTCGCCCAGGAACATGCCCAGCGCCCCGCAAGCGTAGAGCGTGCCCGCGGCATCGGGGGCGTAGGAGACGTAGAGCGAATCGCTGCCGACCACCAGGCCGTTGGGGACCCACAGCCCCAGATAGGTCAGGCGCCGGGGGCGTGAGGACCACAGCGTTGCGTTGGTCCGCCAGGTCGCCGAAACGGACAGGCGGCCGGAAGAGCGGGGCGGGCGGCCCGTGAGTCCCAGGCGGGTGACGAGGGCGGACAGCACGTACAGCGCCGCTGCCAGGAGCAGGCAGGACTGCGGGGACAGCAGTGTCAGCAGTGCGCCGCCCGTCGCGAAACCCGTCACCTGGATCAGGCCCCAGAGCATGTTGTACACCGAACGGCCAAGGACGTAGCCGTCCTTGGCCAGGATCTCGGTCAGCAGTCCAGCGCGCACCCCGCCGCCCAGGGACGCAACCAGACCCTGCAGGAGCACGACGGCGAAGATCGCCCAGATCGGCAGGCCGGGCAGCGCCGGCACCGCCGTGCCGGCCGCGAAGGCGAGGGCGAGGCCGCACAGGATGGCTCGCGGGGGCAGGCGGTCAGCACCCGACAGCAGGAACGCGCCCCCCAGCAACTGCGCCAGTTGCGGGCCGAACATGCTCACCGCCGACAGCAGCGGGGAGCCGGTCGCCCGGAAGACCAGCGTGCCGAGGGCCAGGCCGCCGATCGTCTGGGCCGCGGCGAAAGCGGCGAAGGAAAGCAGGAACGGGGTGAACTCCGGGGCTCGGAACAGGGAGCGGTAGCTGCGCACGCGTCGGATTCTCTTCAGCGGCTCAGGCGTTGTTTACTGTTTCGCCGACACGCGAAAGGTCGTACGCATGGGGTCATGGCAGGTCGATACCGACACCCTCGCCCGTAGCCGGTTCGTGCTCTCGCCGTTCGCCGAGACCTTCGCGAGCTTGAGACTGCTCCACTCGGGGATCGGGGCCCATCCGGGCGAGCAGGCATGGCTGCGCGCGCACCTGCCCGGCTACCGCGCGCACCTGGCTGCCGACCCGGTGACCGCGCCGCTCGTGCGGGCCGCGCTCGGCTCGTCCTGGATCGCCGACTTCTTCTGTCCCACCTCGGGCGAAGGGGAGAGCTTCGACGAAACCGCGGCCCGGGTGCGGGCGGCCGCCCCCGGGCAGGCACGGGCCGATCTCCGCGTGTCCCTCCGGGGCCCGCTCCCCGCCGCCTTGGCGCGGGACGACCTGCCCGAGCGGGCGGCCGCACTGTTGACCCGCGTCTGGCAGGAGACCGTGCGGCCGTACTGGGAGCGCCGTCGGCGCGTCCTGGAGGCCGACACGGTCGCACGGGCCGCGCACGTGAGCCAGGGCGGCTGGGCAGCCGTGCTGGACTCGCTGAAGCCGGGAACGCGCTGGCTCGGGCAGAGCCGGTTACAGGTCAACCCGCGGGCGTATCCGCCGCGGGAGGTCGCCGCCGGAGCCGAGTTGCTGTTCGTGCCGGTCACGCCGAGGACCAGCTGGGTGTCCTGGGAGGGACGGGAGCGGTACGCCGTCGTCTACCCGTGTCTCGGGGTGCTCGCCGACGACCACGACCGGCGGCTCGCCCCGGCCGGCCTCGGGGCGCTCATCGGGACCGCGCGGGCCGGATTGCTGGCGCTGCTCGGAACTCCCATGAGCACCACCCACCTGGTCGCCGTAACCGGGCAGGGCCTGGGGTCGGTGGGGCGGCACCTACGGGTGCTGCTGGACGCGGGGCTGGTGGCACGCAGGCGGGCCGGGAGGTCGGTGCTCTACGTCCGGACGGCGGCCGGGGCGGTGCTCGTGGAGGCGTCCGGGGCCGATCCGGTTCCGGCTGCCGGTCAGCCGACGCGGTCGTAGGCGCAGAGGGGGCGGCCGGTCACTTCGTCGTGCCAAACCCGGCCGTGGACCCCGAAGACGGCCTTGAGCAGGTCGGCGGTGACCACCTCGGCGGCAGGGCCGTCGGCGTGCACGCGGCCGCCGTGCAGTGCCACGATCCGGTCGGCGTAGCGGGCGGCCTGGACGAGGTCGTGCAGCACGGTGACCACGGTCAGGCCGCGTTCGGCGCGCAGCCGGTCGATCAGGTCGAGCATCTGCAGCTGGTGGTGCACGTCGAGGTAGGTGGTGGGTTCGTCGAGCAGGAGCAGCGGTGCGTCCTGGGCCAGTGCGAGCGCGAGGCGGACGCGTTGCCGTTCCCCGCCGGAGAGCCGGTCGAGCACGGCGTCGGCGTAGTTCTCGACCCCGGCGTCGGCCAGTGCCCGGTCGACCTGCTCGTCGTCACCACCGGCGAGCATGCCCAGCGGGCCGCGGGTGGCGTAGCGGCCCTGGCGGACGAGCTGGCGCGCGGTGAGCGCGGGCACCGGCGGCATCGCCTGCGGCAGCACCGCGATGCGCCGCGCGATGGCCCGGCGGGAAAGCGAGCGCAGCGGCCGGTTGTCCAGTGAAACCGAACCGGTGTCCGGGCTGTGCAGTCCGGCCAGCACGCGCAGCAGGGTGGACTTGCCGCAGCCGTTGCGGCCGACCAGCGCGAGCCACTGCCCGCCGGGTACGGCGAGGCCGACCCCGTCGAGCACGGTCCGGCTGCCGAAGGTGACGGTGATGCCGGTGGCGAGCAGAGTGGTCATGACCCTTCTCCGGAGGTGAGGGCGGACAGGCGGCGGGCCGCCCGGACGAGCACGACGGCACCGGCGATCGCGGTGATCGCGCCGGTGGGCACGCCCAGCGGCTGCCCGCCCGCCGCGGCGAGTTCGGTGACCTGCTGGGCCGCGGCGTCGGCGGCGCAGACGGTGGCCGCGCCGACGAGCGCGCTGCCGGGCACGAGCAGGCGGTGGTCGGCCCCGAAGGCGAGCCGGGCGGCGTGCGGGGCGAGCAGGCCGACGAAGGCCAGCGCGCCCACGGTGGCGATCGCCGCGGCGGCGGCCACCACCGCCAGCAGCAGGGTCGCGCTGCGCCACCGGGCCGGGTCGAGTCCGACACCGCGGGCGTGGTCGTCGTCGACCGCGAGCACGCCGAACACCGGTGCGGCCAGCACGGCGGCCACCAGCACCGGGACCAGCCAGGGCAGCAGGGCCTGCCAGTGCGTCCAGCCGCGGCCGTTGAGGGAGCCGACCAGCCACTGCACCATGGCCGCGGCGCCCTGGGGCCGCGCGGTCAGCAGGATCAGCGTGATCCCGGTGAGCACCGCGGAGATCAGCACCCCGAGCACGGAAAGGCGCAGCGGGTCGCTCCCGGTGCGCGCGGCCACCACCCAGAGCACCCCGCCGCCGAGCACCCCACCGGCCACGGCGGTGCCGATCATGCCGTGCGGGGTGGCGATCGCGCCGCCGAGCAGGGAGGCGGTCACCGCGCCGAGCACGGCGCCGGAGCCGACGCCGGTGATTTCCGGGGCGGCCAGCGGATTGCGCAGCAAGCTCTGCAGCACGCACCCGGCGACGCCGAGGCAGGCACCGGCGCCGAGGGCGACCAGCACCCGGGGCAGGCGCAGGTCCAGGACGATCCGGCGGGTGGTTTCGTCGTCGAGCATGGTCCACAGCTGCATTCCGGAGGCGCCGGTCATCAGCTGCGCCAGTGCCGCGAGCACGGTGCCCAGCACCAGACCCGGCCACAGCCAGCGCTTCACGTCCGCTCCGCCCGCCGCCGGTGCAGCACCAGCACCGCCCCGCAGACCACCGCGAGCAGCGCGGTCAGCCCGCCGACGGGTAGTTCGACCGGGTACAGCACGGTGCGGGCGAGCAGGTCGGCCGCGGTCACCAGCAGCGCGCCGGTGGTCACCGACCAGCCGAGCCAGACCAGGGCGGACCCCGACGGCCGCAGCGCGCGGGCGAGCTGCGGGGCGAGGAAACCGACCCAGGCGACCGGACCGCACGCCCCGACCACGGTCGCCACCAGCAGGCATCCGATCGCCAGCACCGCCACCCTGGCCGCGCCCGCGGGCAGGCCGAGCGCGGTCGCGGTGTCGTCGCCGAGCCGCAGCACGCCCAGCGCGGGCAGCGCCAGCACGGTCAACGGCAGCGCGAGCAGCATGCCGGGCACCGAGGTGAGCACGGTGCTCCAGGTGGTGCCGGTCAGCGAGCCGAGCAGGTAGCGCACGAGCACGCCCTGCTCACGGGATTCGGTCAGCGACATCCCGGCCAGCAGCACGGCCTGCAGTGCCGAACCGATCGCCGCGCCGATCAGCAGCACGGCGGCCGGGCCGACCGCGCGCCGGACGGCGAGCAGGGTCAGCCCGCCACCGGCCACCGCGCCGAGCAGGGCCGGGACCAGTGGCGCGCCCGGCACACTCACGCCCGTGACCACCACCAGTGCCACGGCGGCCGCGGCACCGGACGACACCCCGAGCAGTTCGGGGACCGCCAGCGGATTCCGCAGCGATTCCTGCAGCAGCAACCCGGCCGCGCCCAGCACCGCGCCGGCGAACAGGGCGAGCACCAGCCGTGGCGCGCGCAGTTCGAGCACCACCAGGCGGTCCAGCACCGGTGCGTCACCGGCGACTACCGCCGGAAAGCGGTCGGGCGTCACCACCGGCTGGCCGAGGCTGAGCGCGAGCACGGCCAGCACGACCGCGCCGAGCGCAACCCCGGCCACCGCCACGCGGTTCACGCCGCGGGAGCCTTTTCCACGGCTTCGCGCACGATCGCGGTGAGGCTGCGCGTCCCGCGGCCCTTGCCCCAGAGGTCCGGGTTCATCTCGTGCACCGCACCGGTTTTCACCGCGGGGATCTCGCGCCACACCGGGTTGTCCGCCAGTTGCCGCGACAGCGGGACCGCGTCGGCGGCGAACAGCAGCGAGTACACGAAGACCACGTCGGGTTGCTGGGCGAGCAGTTCCTCCACGCTGTAGTTGCTCGCGGTGTCCACATCGGAGTTCTTGGCGGGGAACGGGTAGCGGAAGAGGTGGGCTAGCAGGTCGCCCTTGAGCGAGTTGGCGTTGTCCACGCCGATCGCGTCGACGCTGCCGTACACCAGCACCGCCGTGCCCTGCTGCCCGCGCTTTTCCACGGTGTCGGCCAGCATCGCGCGGAACCGTTCTTCGGCTCGCTTCGCTTCCTCGACCCGTGCGGTGAGCGCGCCGAGGTTGCGCAGGTAGCCGACCGATTCCTGCCAGGTCTTGGGTTCGGTCAGCCACAGCGGCGCGAACTGGCCGACGGTGCTGGACAGTCCATCGTGGACACCGGAGAGGCCGATCACCAGATCCGGCTTCAGTGCGGCGATGCTCTCCACGTCCTCGCTGCCGAAGCTGCCGCGCACCACCGGTACCGCCGCGCCGGCGTCGCCGAGCAGCACCGGGTGGGTGAGCAACTTCGGGTTGCTGGTGCCGGCGGGCACGATGCCCAGTTCGGTGGTGAGGTCGTCACACAGGCCGCTCAGGCAGACGATGCGCTGCGGTGGCGCGGTCAGCGTCAGCTCCTGGCCGTGCGGGTCGGTGATCCGCAGCGACGGTTCCAGCGGAGCGACCGCGCGGTCCACCGGCGCGGCCGGGACGGTGGTGCTGCCTGCCGGTTCGGCCGGGCCGGTGGCGCAGGCGGACAGGAGCAGGGCGAGCGCGGCGACGGCCGCGCCGGGTGTTCGGCGCACGGTGGTGTTCTCCATTCCATGTGGACAGTGGTCAAGCGAGTGGTTCGGCGGTGCGGGCCCGCAGGGTGGGCGACAGCCAGGCGAACGCCACGCCGATGGCGAGGACCGCGGTACCGGCCACGAGCCCGCCGCGCGCGCCCGCGCCGGTCACCGCGACCGCGCCCGCCAGTGCGGCCCCGGCGGGCTGGCCGACGCCCCAGGCCAGCATCCGGCCGGTGGTGTTCACCCGTGCCTGCAACTCGTCGGGGCTCAGCTGCTGCCGGTAGGTGACCGCGTTGAGCACCACCGCCGAATGCGCGGTCCCCCAGCAGCTCACCGTCACCACGGCGAACAGCCAGTGCGTGGTCACCGTGGTCGCCACGGCCGCGAGCAGGGAGCACGGCAGCGCGGTGAGCGCGAAGCGGGCGGGGCCGAACCGGGCGCCCAGCCGCGGCACCAGCCGGGCGGCGAGCACCCCGCCGATGCCCCAGCAGGCGAACAGCACGGCGAGGCGGGCGTCGCCGGAAGCACGCACGCCGAGTGCCTGGTCCGCGAACGGCACGAGCATGGCGACCCACGCCCCACCGGCGGCCGCGTGGGTCATGCCGACCAGCGTGAGCAGCCGCACCACGGGCTCCCCGCGCAGGAAACGCAGTCCGGCGCCGATGTCCGACCACAACCGCGCCGGGCGGCCGCCTGCCGGACCGGCTGACAGCGGCCGGGTGATCGCTCGGATCAGCAGGGCCGAGGCGACCGCGGTGACCGCGTTGAGCGCCATCAGTGGCGCGGGCGCGGCGAGCACCACGGCCAGTCCGGCGAGTGGTGGCACGGCCACTTCGACGATCGTGGTCGCGCCGTAGAGCGTCGAGTACGCGGCCGTGAGCCCGGCGCGGCCGACCAGGGTGGGCAGCGCGCCGAAGTTGGCGGCGTCGAAGAAGACGAACAGGGTCTGGACGGCGAAGGCGACCAGGAGCACGTGTGGCGCCGTGAGCACGCCCAGCCACCACGCCAGCGGCACGCTGGCAAGCAGCACCGCGGTCGCCAGCTCCAGCCCCACCATCAGCACCCGCCGCGGCGCGCGGTCGGCCACCGCACCGGCGATCAGGCCGAACAGCAGGTACGGCAGCGCTTCCGCGACCGCCACGGCCGAGGTCCAGCCAGCCGAGCCGGTGAGCTGGTACACCAGCACGGGCAACGCCACCACCGACACGACGCTGCCCGCCACCGACACCACCCGCGCGGCGAGGTAACGCCGGAACGCTTTCTCGAGCTCCACGCGCGTCAGCCCGCGGCTCTGGCGACCACGAGATCGCCGTCGATGTCCACTGTGGAAGCACCGGCGGTGCGCAGTTCGCCTGCCAAGGTCGCCGCGGAGGCCGTCCACCAGTCGTAGTGCGCGACCGCGGCGGCGATTTCGCTGTCGCCGTCGAGGGTGCGGTAGGTCATCGTCCAGCGCAGGCGGTCCCGGCCCACCGGTTCCGCCCGGCCGCGGCCCTCGTAGCGCAGGCGTCCGGCCCGCACGGCGAACGGCTCGCTTTCGGGCACCTCGACCGCGGTTTCGGGCGGCTGTACGTTGAACACCATCGGCGCGCCCGGCGCGAGCCGGGGCACGAGCGCGGTGAACAACGCACGGCGTTCTTCCGGCGCCAGGTGGCCGATCATGTGCATGCCCGCGACCGCCGCGATCCGGTCAGGCAGGGGGAGTTCGCCCGCGCCCGCCGGGTACACGGTGACGCGGTCCGCGTCCGGCCGGGAGGTGAGGCGGGCGAGCAGGACCGCGCGCAGCTGCGGGGACGGCTCGGCGGCCAGCACCGGCGCGTGCGGCACGGCGTCGAGCAGCACGTCGGTGCCCAAGCCGGTACCAGCCCCGAACTCGACCAACACTCCCCCGGCCGGATCGACGCCCGCCAGCGCCGCGGCCAGGCGACCCGGCAGCGAAGTCCACATCGGACGGCTGAGCAGGTGCAGGTACTCCGCCGACGGCGCGTATTCGTTGTGGTTCACGGCCGCCGCCCGGACACGAACACCGTGGGGTGCCCGACGTGGTGACCCGGCTCGTCGAGGGCGCAGCGCTCGCTGCCCGGGGTGAGCAGGGCGCGGATCTGGTCCTGCTCGGCGGCGGTGAGGCCGGCCGCGTCCCCGCAGCGGCGCACCGATTCCAGGTGTCCGGGCCAGACCGCCGATTCCAGGTAGGCGCGAACCACGTCGTCGGCGGGGAAACCGGCGCGGGGGAACACCGGCAGCCGCACGTCCGCCGGGCCGGCCCCGAGCAGCCAGGCCGGGTGGCGGTCGTGCCGGTGCGGGCCGCCGGCGGGCAGGTTCCACGCCAGTTCCGACGCGGCGAAGACCAGCCGCTCGAGCCTGCCGTGGCCGGGCCGGGAGGTCGCCCGGTGGTAGTTGCCGTAGAACAGGGCCGGCACGCCGCCGGGCGCGAGCGCGCCGGCGAGACGGGCGACGGCTCGGGCGGGATCGGCGAAGTCCTCGGGCCAGACCACGTCACCGGCCCAGCTCATGTCGTAGCTCCCCGGCTTCACCTCGGCCACGTCGGCGGCCCGGACCGTGACACGATCGGCCACCCCGGACCGCCGAGCGTGGTCGGTGGCGACCGGGATGACCGCGGGATTGAGGTCGATGCCGTCCACGACCGCCCCGGCGCGCGCCGGCGCCGGAAGCGCCCCGCCCGCTCCGGTGCCGGCGTCGAGCGCCCTCGCCCCCGGCGCCAACCCCGGCGAAGCCACCGCAGCCTCGGCCGCCGGTGCGATGAAGTCGCGGTTGGTCAGCAGGTATCCGGCCAATCTCACGTCGAGTCCCCCACGTCCGCCCTTCCCACCACGCAGCGTCATCACTCACCCGGGCGAGGCACCGGAGGCAGCCCCACTATTGGAAATGATAACCATGAGTATCAGTTCACCTCGCAGTCCGGTCGGGCACCGCCCATCCGGTCCGCCCCGGACGGCGTGGTCAGCCCGGTCCGGCCAGGTGCCAGGTGGTGGCCTGGAGCACGAACAGGTCCGGCCGGTTGACCAGCGCGACCGGGTCGGCGGGGTCGAGCAACCGGGCCAGCGCGGCGGCGTCCTCCCGGCGCAGCCGGGCACCGATCAGCCGCTCGATCCGGGTGAAGCGGTCGACCACGTGCCCGCGGACTTCGTCACCGGCCGGGGCGGGGAGGTCGAGGAGGAAGGTCCGGCTCACGCGGTGCCGCAGACCGGCGTCGGCCAGCAGCAGGGGCCAGTCCCGGCCACCGCCGACGGCGGCGCCGGTCAGCGACCACGATTCGACGAAGTGGTCGCTCAGCGTCGCTTCCAGCCTGCTCACGAAACTGGGGTTCCCGACGCCGTAACCACCGGGCAGGAACCGGGCGGACAAGCCGCCTTCCGCGATCGCCAGCAAACCCGAGCCCGGCACGAGGAGCGAGGACAGCTCGCGCAGCGCCGCGACCGGGTCGGGCAGGTGGTGCACGACGTTCGCGCACCACACGAGGTCGGCCGGAGCCAGCGCGGCCAGCGACGGATCGCCGATCGCCCCCGGTTCGGCCCGGACCCGCTGTCCCAGGCCGTGTTCGGCGAAGCGCGCGGCCGCCCGCTCGGTGAACCCAGCCGCAGGATCGACCGCGATCACCTCACTGACCGGGAATTGCTCGGCCAGGGCCACCGTGGCACAGCCGGGGCCGGCCCCCACGTCCAGCACGCGGGAACCGCTTCCCAGTGGCTGGAGGCGGGACAGCCAGCGGGCGGCTTGGCGCACCACCGGCTCGCTGACCACCGCGTCACGCTCCACTGTGGCCAGTTCGTCTTCCCAGGCCGCGTGCCCGGTCACGGCGAGTTCCCCGGGGCAGGGCCGCTGCTCATCGGGGCCACCCTCCCCTCAGCCCTGGCGGGCCTTGAACTTCGGGTTCTTCTTGTTGATCACGAACGTCTTGCCGTGCCGGCGCACCACCTGCGAGCCCGGCTTGTTCTTCAGCGAGCGCAACGACTTCCGCACCTTCATCAGCTTTCCTCTCCCTGGTTGTCCCGGCAGCGCCACCACCGCACAACCGGCAGCCTAGTGCATAATGATTATCGTTTTCAACAGAGGCTTCGCCGGTAGCGCTCAGCGCTCGCCGCGGTGGTCTTCGTGACGGGTGGGCACCCTCCACGGCAGGAAGACGGCCCCGGTCAGGTGCCGCAGAAGGTTTGGTAGGTGGTGGCGAAGTCCTTCGGGGCGGGGGCCGCGTACCGCTCGTGGCCGGGCCGCTCGTCGAAGGGGGCGCTCACCACGTCCAGGAGTCGGTCGAACGGCCCCTGGTCGCCCTCGGTGGCGGCGGTGAGGGCTTCCTCGACGAGGTGGTTGCGGGGGATGTAGACCGGGTTCACCCGGTCCATCGCGTCGGCGTCGGGCCCCAGTGCCCGCCAGCGCGTCATCCAGCCGTCGATCGCGGCGAGGTCGAGGAACAACTCCCGCGCCGGTTCGGCGTCGCCGCGGGCCGCTGCCCCGAGGCGGCGGTAGAACGAGGTGTGGTCGACGTGGTTGTCCCGCAGGAGGGTGAGCAGTTCCTCGATCAGCTCCAAGGGGACTCCGGCGCGCAGGCCGAGTTTGGCGTTCATGCCCGCTGACCAGGCGTTCTCATACTGCTCGCGGAAGCCTCCGAGCGCCTCGACCGCGAGTGCGATCGCCCGCTCCTGGTCGTCGGCGAACAGGGGCAGCAGGGCTTCGGCGAACCGGGCGAGGTTCCACTCGGCCACGAGGGGCTGGTTGCCGTAGGCGTAACGCCCGCCGTGGTCGATCGAGCTGTAGACGGTGGCGGGGTCGAACTCGTCCATGAACGCGCAGGGGCCGTAGTCGATGGTCTCGCCGGAGATCGTCATGTTGTCGGTGTTCATCACCCCGTGCACGAAGCCCGCGAGCATCCAGCGGGCCACCAAGGACGCCTGCCCGGCGACCACCGCCTCGAACAGCGCCAGGTACCGCTGCTCAGCCCGGGCGGCACCCGGGTGGTGCCGGGCGATCGCGTGGTCGGCGAGCCTGCGCAGCAGCTCCAGGTCGCCGGTGGCCCTGGCGTACTGGAAACTCCCGACCCGCAGGTGACTGCTCGCCACCCGGGCCAGCACCGCACCCGGCAGCAACGTCTCCCGGCGCACCGATCGCCCGGTCGCCACCACCGCCAGGGCACGGGTCGTGGGGATGCCCAGTGCGTGCATCGCCTCGCTGACGACGTACTCACGCAGCATCGGCCCCACCGCGGCCAAGCCGTCCCCACCGCGGGCGAACGGCGTGCGCCCGGAGCCCTTGAGGTGCAGATCACGCGGCAGCCCGTCGGCGTGCACGACCTCACCGAGCAGCAGCGCGCGGCCGTCACCCAGCCGCGGTGAGTAAGCCCCGAACTGATGCCCCGCGTAAGCCTGCGCGACCGGGCTGGCGCCATCGGGAACGTGGTTGCCCACCAGCAGCCGCACCCCCTCCGAGCTGCGCAGCCAGGCCGCGGGCAAACCCAGTTCCGCGGCGAGCGGCTCGTTGAGCACGAGCAACCGCGGCGTAGGAACCTGCTCCGCCTGCCAGGCCACAGCCAGTTCCGGGAAGGCGCGGGCGAAGTCGGCGCCCAGGGCGGGGGTCGGAGGCGATGTGGTGCTCACCCACTCCACGGTACGTGGCACGAACCCGCCGGGCAGGACGACGCCGTGTCCCTCTCCAGAGCTACCGCGGATGTCCGCCGCGGAGCGATGTCGCGGACCTCGGCTCGTTCGTAATCTCGCCGCACTGCGGAGCAACCGGCGAAAGGACTTCCCGATGACCACCCCCACCGAGCGGAAAACACCGCTGCAGCGGTTCCGGGTACCGATTCTGCTCCTCGGCACCGCCGCGTTGCTGATCGCCGCCCGCGCGCTGGACACGCTGGTTTCGGGCGTGCCGGTGCTGCGCCTGCCCGTCGGGATCGGCGCGGCCGCCGGGGCGATCGCCGCCTACCGGTGGCTTTCCCGGCGCGTCGAAGACCGGGAGGTCACCGAACTGGCCGCCACCGGGCGGTGGAGCGGGCTCGGGCGCGGTGCGCTCATCGGCGCGGGCGCTTTCCTCGCCACGATGCTGCTCGTTTCCCTCTTCACCGACGCCGGCTTCACCAGTGGCTCGGTCTGGGCCTGCCTGGGCGTGGCGGGCTCGATGGCTTCGGTGGCGGTCACCGAGGAACTGCTGTTCCGCGGTGTGGTGCACCGCGTGCTGGAGGCACGGACCGGCAGCATCATCGCGATCGCGATCTCGTCACTGCTCTTCGGCCTCACGCACCTGCTCAACGGCAACGCCACGCTCTGGGGCACCCTGGCCATCGCGGTCGAAGGCGGCGCGCTGCTGGCCATCGCCTACACGGCCACGCGGTCGCTCTGGCTGCCGATCGGCCTGCACTTCGCCTGGAACTTCACCGAATCCGGCGTGTTCGGCACCGCGGTGTCCGGCGCGGACAGCGAATCCGGCCTGCTGCGCACCGTCCTCTCCGGACCGGACGTGCTCACCGGCGGGGTGTTCGGCCCGGAAGCGAGCCTCTTCGCGCTGCTGTGCTGCCTGGTCCCGGCGGTGTGGCTGCTCCGCCGGGCGAAGCTGGTCACGCGGTGACCAGCCCGCTCCGGTAGGCCAGCACCACGGCCTGCACCCGGTCACGCAGGTCCAGCTTGGTCAGGATCCGCGAGACGTAGGTCTTCACCGTCTCCACGCTGAGCACCAGTTCGGCCGCGATCTCGGCGTTCGACCGGCCGTCGGCGATCAGCCGCAGCACCTCCAGCTCCCGTGGCGCGAGCCCGTCCAGCGGGCTCGCGGCGGGAGTCCTGGCCGGGCGGATCCGGTCGGCGTAGCGGCCGATCAGCGTCCTGGTCACCGCGGGCGCGAGGAGCGAGTCGCCGCGGGCGACCGTGCGCACGCCCTCGACCAGCTCGGTCAGCGGCGCGTCCTTGAGCAGGAACCCGCTCGCACCGGCCCGCAGCGCGTCGTAGACGTACTGGCCGACGTTGAAGGTCGTGACGATCAGGACCTTCGCCGGATTCGCCGCTTCGGGACCGGCGATGCGGCGAGTCGCTTCGATCCCGTTCAGCAGCGGCATTTCGATGTCCATCACGACAACGTCGGGGTGCAGCCGCTCGAACAGCGCCAGCGCCTCGTGGCCGTTGCCCGCCTGACCGGCCACCTCGAAATCGGGCTGGGCACCGAGCACGGTCGCGTAACCCGCGCGGATGAGCTCCTGGTCCTCGCAGATCAGGACCCGGATCGGGTTGGTCATGCGGCGCTCCCCGCGGGGAGCACGGCGCTGACCCGGAACCCGTCCGCCAGCGGACCCGCCGCGAACCGGCCGCCGAGCGCCTGCACCCGGTCACGCAGGCCGCCCAGCCCGCGCCCACCGGAACCGAGCGCGCCGGACCCGGTCGCCGGGCCTTCGGTGGTCACCTCGATTTCGAGGAACTCCGCACCGTAGCTGACCCGCACCGCCGCCGGGGCACCGGCGGCGTGCTTGGCCGCGTTGGTCAGCGCTTCCTGCACGATCCGGTAGGCGGTCAGCTCGGTTTCCGCGGGCAGTTCCGGGCGCTCCCCCTCCTCGACCAGCTCCACGACCCGGCCGGGCTGGTCGACGAGGTCGCGCAGCGCGGCCAGGCCCGGCGTGCGCGCGCCGGTCGCTTCGAGCACGCCCAGCAGGAACCGGAGTTCGGTGAGCGCGTTCCGCCCCGAGCCGGTGATCGCGGTGAGCGCTTCCCGGACGCGCTCGGGTGCCAGGTACCGGGCGGCGTCGGCCTGCACCACCATGGCCGTCACGTGGTGGGTCACCACGTCGTGCAGTTCACGGGCGATCCGCGCGCGTTCGCCGGCCACCGCGGCTTCGGTGACCAGGCGGCGCCGCTCGGCCTCCTGGCGCCGTCGCTGCCGCACCATCGCCCCCAGCAGCCAGACCCCGGCCAGGACCGCGAAGTAGACGGCGTAGTCCAGCGGGCTCGCGGGCGACCCGCGCAGGACCAGCAAAACCGCGAACACCACATACCCGGCCGATGCCACCGCCGCCAGCACCCGGCGGAACCGCTCCTCGTGCGCCCCCAGCGAATACAGCGCGAAGTACAGCGCGAGGCTACCGGCGGTCGCGGGATACGCGAGCACCTCGTGCGCGGCGAAGCTGACGCCGATGACCGCGAACGTCGCAGCGGGCCACCGGCTGCGCACCGCCAGCGGCAGGGTTTGCCCGGCGACGAGCAGGACCGCGAAGACGTCGCCCCCACGACGCGGCAGATCACCGAACTGCGCCCCGACAACGGCGAGTCCCGGCACGAACGCGGCGGCGGTGAGCAGCACGGCGAGCCACCGGTCCCGCACCTCGGCACCGACACCCGCCCAGCGGCTCCGGAGCCCCCGGAGACTCCACGGTATCGACATGGACGGGAGCCTATCGACCCGCCACGGTGGGCGAAGAGAAGCAGCGGGACAGCCGGCGCCGTGACCACCACCCGCCGCCAGACCCGCGTGTGGCCGCCCAGGAACGAATGCGGTACCACCAGGGCCCCGGCTTCGTTAGCCTGACCGCTGTGGGGGAAGGTGACGAATGTGACATGCCGGCGGTCGCCGTGCGCTGGTACGACGACGAGCCGCAGCCCGGCCTGGTCGAGGTGGAGTTGACCGACCGCCACGGCACGGTGCACCGGCTGGTCCACCAGACCTGCTTCTTCGAGAACGAGGACCGGCTGCTACCGGACGCCGAGTACCCGATCGGCGTCGCGGTCCGGGGCACCGTGGTCGCCGTCGACGGTGACGTGCTCACCGTGCGGGCCCAGCACATCCCCGGCCCGGACCCCGGGGACGACCTGCTGACCTTCGAGGTCGACCGGTCCGGTGCACGGCCCGTCGCCTTCTTCCCCGAGGGCGAGCTGTGCGAGTTCGACGCCGAGGCGATCGCCTTGCTGGACGACGACTACCCCGGGTACGTACTCGTCGAGTTCAACGACGCGTACGGTCGCCCGCACCAGCTGGTCGGCAAGGTTCCCTACTTCGGCAACCACGACGCGCTGACCCCGGGAACGACGTTCCCGATCACCGTCACCGTCGATGTCGTCGTCGGTGAGTCCGAGGACGGCGTGACCGCGGTCAGCACCCGCCGGCTGACCTCATCGGCGGATCTCCCGTTCGTCTTCGACATGCCGGCCACGGCCCTGCGCAGCACTCGCACCGAGGACCTCGGCCTGACCGGGACGTGAATCGTGTGGCACGCCCGGACGGCAGACCGGCGAAGAAGAAATGACGCGCAGGCGCTCCGCGTGGGGCGTGCTCGCCGGGTGGTCCCGCTCGCGGTTCGGCCGGGTCGAGGCAAGTCGGCGGTGTGGTCGGCCAGGAGATCTCGGTGTCGCCGAGATGGTCCGGGCCGATGCCCTCGTTCCAGCGGCTGACGTGCACACCGGCCACCACCCGGGGCCGGCCGGCCAGAAGGCGTGGAAAGCCCGCCGGGTGCCGCGCTCATACGGCAGTTGTTCCTCCGTGCGGCGCGGTCAGGTACCGATCCCGGTGAGGGCGAAGAATTCCTGGCGGGTGCCGGGGTCCTCGCGCAGCAACCCGTGCAGGGCCGAGGTGACGGTGCGCGCCCCGGCGGCGCGCACGCCGCGCAGCGACATGCACAGGTGCTCGGCTTCGATCACCACGCCGACCCCCTTGGGTGCCAGGTGGTGGTGCAGCCAGTCGGCCACCTGCTGGGTCAGCCGTTCCTGCACCTGCAGGTCGCGGGCGAACAACTCCACGACCCGGGCCAGTTTCGACAGCCCGAGCACCCGTTCCCCTGGCAGGTAGCCGACGTGGGCGACCCCGTGGAAGGGCAGCAGGTGGTGTTCGCACAGCGACTGGAGCGGAATGCCCTTGGTGAGCACCAGTTGGTCGTAGCCCTCGTCATTGGGGAAGGTGGTCAGCTCGAACTCCCGCGGGCCGAGCAACTCGGCGTAGCTGCGGGCCACCCGGCGGGGCGTGTCCACGAGGTGCTCGCCTGCCGGGTCCTTGCCCAGGGCGCGCAGCAGGTCGGCCACGGCTTGTTCCGCGGCGTGCAGATCCGGCTGGGCGCGGTCGTGCACCACACCCAGGCGCCGCGCACCGCCGGCTGCCGGAACCGCCGGCTCGGGTTGACGCAGATCGCTGACACTCATCAGCCGGCCCTTTCTATCGTTAACTGTTGCGCACGTTAGAAGGGCCGTCGCTTTTAGTCAACCTATGTTAGTTTTAGAAGGTGGAAGCGGACGAGACCCTGGCCGGCCAAGTGGCCGCGATCGCTGCGCTGGACGAGCCGACCCGGCGCCAGCTCTACGAGCACGTCGCACGCCAAGCCGCACCGGTCAGCCGCGACGAGGCCGCCGCCGCCCTCGGGATCCCCCGCGCCACCGTCGCGTTCCACCTCGACCGGCTCGTCGGCCAGGGCCTGCTCGACGTCACCCATCAGCGCCGCACCGGGCGCAGCGGCCCCGGCGCCGGGCGGCCGGCCAAGCTCTACAGCCGGTCCCGCCGCCACGTGGTGGTGTCGCTGCCGGAGCGCCGCTACGACCTGGCCGGGCACCTCCTCGCCGCGGCGATCGAAGAAGCCGAGCACTCCGCACAGCCGGTGCGCACGGTCCTCGACCGGCACGCCCACCAAGCCGGCGAGGAACTCGGACGAGCCGCCCGCGCCGCCGAACCCGACGCCCAGACGCTCCTGGCCACCCTCGAGGCACAGGGCTTCGAACCACGCACCCACGGCGACCAGGTGCTCCTCGGCAACTGCCCCTTCCACGCCTTGGCCCGCCGGCACACCCGACTCGTCTGCGGGATGAACCTCAGCCTGCTCACCGGCCTGCTCCACGGCCTCGGCCACACCCAGCTGAGCACCCACCTCGAACCCGCCACGGACCACTGCTGCGTCCGCCTGCAGCCAACCCGGACCTGACTCCGGCGACCGCGGGGCCAGGTCGGCAAGGGCAGCACCGCTGCCCCGGCCGGGCACCACGCAGCCCGGCGGGCACAGCCATCCTGATCGGGACCGGAGCCACCGCACCCCGGCGTGAGGTCAGCCGGGGCGCCGGGTCCGCGCCCCCAGCGCCCGGATCAGCGATCGCAGCGCTCGGACCCGCGGTGACCAGCGGCTCGGGTGCGGCAGGCTGAGCCCGAGGCTGCGGGTGGCGGTATCCAGGCTGTCCTCGATGAGCGCGTTGTGCAGCGGGCGGTAGAGCAGCGGCCACGTCACCCACGCCGGCCACCGGGTGGTCATGCAGAGGCGATGGAGCAGCCGGCAACTGTTTTCGGTGACCGGCAGGACCTCGTACTCGTGGTAGCCGCAGAACCCGGCCGGAGCCCGGAACCGGAACCGGATGCTCGCCCCCGGCCGGTAGTCCACCACCGCGTAGCGGATCGGGCCGTGGCCGCCAGTGGCCCCGACGCCGAGCGGCCGGTCCAAGCGCATCGCCGGCCACCGGCGGTGGGGCCAGAGGCGGTCCTCCCGGCCGGCCAGCGAGTCGAGCAATCCGCCCACCACCGCGGCGGGCACCGGGAAGTACCGGCCGTGGGTGTTGCGCACCATCGTTCCCCCTAGAGAGCATTCGCTACTTCAGCTAGCGAGTAGTCTCTAGTTCATGCCCCAGCCCGTCAAGCACTCCACCGACGCGATGCTCGACGCCGCGCGTGCTCTGGTGCTCTCCGGTGGCCCCGCGGCCGCCTCCGCCCGCGCGGTCTGCCTGGCCACCGGCGCCTCCAGCGGCTCGGTCTACCACCGCTTCCCCCGCCGTGACGACCTGGTCGCCGCCGCCTGGTTGCGCGCCCAGGACCGATTCCTGCACGCCTACCTCGCCGCGCTCACCCCGCCGGGCGCCGAATCCGGCACCCGCGCCGCGCTCGTCGTGCTGACCTGGTGCCGCACCCACCCCGAAGACGCCGCCTTGCTCCTGCGGCACGCCCTGCGCGACCTGCTTCGCGCCGACACCTCGCCCGCACTGGCCGAACGCGCTCGCGCGAACGAACACGCTCTGCACGCCGCCCTGGCCGCCGTCGCCGAGGCCACCGGCCACCGCCTGCGCGACGTGGTGCTCGCCGTCGTCGACCTGCCTTACGCCGTCGCCCGCCGGGCCATGCGTGACAACGGGACTCCCACCGACGACGACATCTCCGTGCTCCGGCGTGCCGTCCACCGGCTGCTGGACGACGGCTGATCTCGTCCTGGCCGCCGGGGACGTCGGTGCGAAGGCGACCTGACCGGCCCGCCGGCGAGATCCGCACCGAAACGGGACCGGTCAGCCGAGCAGGAACGTGCGGGCCTGTTCGGCGACGGCTTCAGGGGCCGCCCAGAAGGCCCCGTGGTCGTGGCCGGCCAGGGTCAGCACGGTGACGTTCGGCAGGATCTCGGCCAGTGCCTGGGCGCCGGTGCGCATGAACGCCTCGCTGTTGCCGCCGACGGCGACGGCGATCGGCGCGTCGATGGTCCAGCGGTCGGCGGGCAGCGGTTTGCCGTCCTGCAGGCCGCGCCAGATCCGGCCGTCGTAGGCGTAGGTGTGGGCGTAGGCCGCCATTTCCGCCCAGGACGGGTCCTCCTTCATCATCGGGAGGTACTCGGCGGGCACACCGACCACTTCGGTCATGAAGTACTCGCCGGCCTCGCTGCGCTTGCCGGCCGCGACCAGCGCTTCCAGGTGCTCGACGGAGTCGGCGGGGACCGGCGGCCGGGAGTCGTCGACGATGAACGGGGGCTCGTAGAGGTAGAGGCCGCCGACCTTGCCGCCCAGCGCGCTGGCCGCGTCCAGCGCGAGCCCGCACCCACCGGACCCGCTGGTCAGGGCCGCGGAACCGCCGAGGACGTCGATCAGGGCCGAGAGGTCGTCGATCTCGCGTGCCGGGTCGTAGGGCTGCGGGTCACCGCTGGCACCGCGCCCGCGGCGGTCGAAGCTGAGCACGGTGAATTCCTTGGCCAGCGCCTCGACCAGGCCCGCGGAGCTGGTGCGGTCCTCCGCGACGTTGCTGACCACGATGATCGCGGGGCCCGAACCGGTCCGCTCGTAGGCGATCGTGGTGCCGTCGGCCGAGGTGGGGGTGGACATGGTCGTTTCCTCTTTCCGGGTGTCCAGCACGCCGCCGAGCCGGTCGAGCGCCTCGGCGTAGCCGTCGGTCATCTGCCGCTCGACGGCCCGTTGCAGCGCTGCGTGGTCGGGGAAGCTCGCCGCGACGTCAACGGTGCAGCCGGTCGCGGCGGCGGCGAAGATGACCGTGGTGGGGAAGGTGTCCGCGCTCTCGGGCTGCCAGGTCTCGTCGGCGAAGGTGTCGTCGTAGGTCAGTTCGGCCCGCGGAACGACGACGCGGTAGGTGGCGACCCCGCGGACCGCAGCTGCCGAGCCGTCCACCGGCTCGATCTGGAACCGCCAGCGGCCGCCGGGCCGCACGTCCATTTCGTACACGGTGGCCGCCCAGCCCCGCGGTCCCCACCAGCGGCTGATCGCCTCCGGGTCGGTCCACGCCCACCAGGCCCGGTCGACACCGGCGGCGTAGGTGCGGCTGATGTGGACGGTGTTGTTCGTCCTGTCGATCACGATGCCGTCTGGCACGGTCGACCTCCTCACGGGTTCGGCTCGGGTGCACGGTCGTCGAGGAGGGAGCCGAGACGATCCATCCGTTCCGCCCACAGCACCGCGAAGCCCTGCACCCAGTCGCTGATCTCCTGCATCGCGTCGGGGTGCAGCCGGTAGATCCGCTGCTGGGCCCGCTTGGTCACCTCGACCACACCCGCCTCCGCGAGCAGCCGCAGGTGCCGGGACACCTGCGGCTGGCCGAGGCCCAGTGCGTCGACGATGCCGCCGACCGGCTGCGGGCCGTCCTTCAGCAACTCGACGATCCGGAACCGGTTCCGCTCCGAGATCGCCGCCAGTTGCTGCTGCACGGTGGCGGTCATGCCGTGAACATACGTGACGGCATATATGTACGCAAGTAAATGTACGTGGGGATCACTCCGGTCCGGTGTGGACACGGTTCAGGAAGTCCCGCACCAGTCCGGTCACCTCGTCCAGGTGGGTCTCCAGCAGCCAGTGCCCGCCGTCGAGCAGGTGCAGTTCGGCGTCCGGCAGATCCCGCAGGTACGCCTCGGCCGCGGGGGCGGGCATGTAACCGTCGTGCGGCCCCCAGACGATCAAGGTGGGCGGCCGGTGCTCCCGCAGGTACGCCTGCTGCCGGTCGAACCAGGCTTCGGTCGAACCCTGGTCGGTGAGCAACGTCAGCAGGTGGTCCCGCCGCGCGGGATTCCGCTCCACCAGCGACCACGAATGCGTCCACAGGTCCGGGCTGACCTGGTCCGCCAGGTGTTCCGGCAGCTCACCCCGGAACTCGCTGCGGAAACCGGCTTCGCTCACGGCGGCGGCGATCCGCTCGCGGCCCTCCGGCGTGGGATCGTGCCAGTACCGCTTGAGCGGCGCGTATTTCGGGCCGTGCTCATCGGGGTAGATGTCGCCGTTCTGGATGACCAGCCCCGCCACCCGCTCCGGCGCCGACATCGCCAGCCGCAGGCCGAACTGCGAACCGTAGTCCTGCAGGTAGATGACGTAGCGTCGCAACCCCAGCACTTCGGTGAACCGCCGAAGGTGCCGGGCGTGCGCGTCGAAGGTGTAGGCGAACTCGTCCGGTGTCGCGCTGTAGCCGAAACCCGGCTGGTCCGGCGCGATCGCCCGCCACCGATCACCCAGTGCGGGCAGCAGGCCGCGGTACTGGAAGGAGGAGGACGGATAACCGTGTGGCAGCAACACCACCGGCGCGTCCGGCGCCCCGCATTCCCGGTAGAACGTGGTTGTCCCGTCGACTTCGATTTCCTTGTGTTTCACCCCAGGCATGCGCCCATGTTAGAAGTGCCGGCGGTGGACGGTGGCGGTTAGCCTGTCCCGGTGTGGACTTCGATTCTCGCTTTCGGCGGGGTCGCCCTGCTGGCGTCGCTGGTCCCCGGCCCGGACACGGCCGTGGTGCTGAAGAACTCCATCGGCGGCGGCCGCCGGAGCGGCTTGCTCACCGCGCTGGGGTGCAGCACCGGGCAGGTGCTGTGGGGCGCCGCCTCCCTCGCCGGGATCTCCGCGGTGCTCGCCTCGTCCGTGGTGGCGTTCAGCGTCGTCAAATGGGTCGGGGTGGCCTACCTTTGCTTCCTCGGTGCTCGAGCGCTGATCTCGGCGATCCGGGGTGACGAAGCGACCGCCCCCGAGCCGCGGTCCTCCTCGAAATCCAGCTACCGGGAAGGTCTGCTGACGAACGCGCTCAACCCGAAAACGGCGTTGTTCATGTCCTCGCTGCTGCCCCAGTTCGTCTCCGCCGCCTCGCCGCCGTGGCTGCCGATCGCCTTGGTCGTGACCACCGCGGTGGTCAGCTTCGGCTGCATGGCCGGGTATGCGACCGGCTTCGCCACCATCGGGCACGTGCTTCGCCGTCCCCGCGTGCGACGGGCCGTCGACGGCGTGACCGGCACCGTCCTCTTGGGATTCGGCGCCCGCCTCGCCGCCGACTGACGCCCATCTCGGCCGGCTCCGTTCGCGGCCGGTCAGCAACCCTTTTGAGCAGTTGCTCAAATCCTGGCTATGCTCGGACGAAGTGCACGGCCGCACACGCCGCCGTGACCGCTGCTACAAGGCGATCACCCTGGTGCTGGCCGTGGCGTTCCTCCCGGTGGCGTTCGTGCTCACCCCGCGCCGGGCCCGGCACACGGCCTGCCAGTGGGCCCTGGCGGTGCGTTTCCCCGCCGAGGACCTCACCGGCCTCACACCGGAAACCCGTGCGGCGTTCACCGCGGCGCGCACGCAGGCGTTGTGGCGAGACGCAGAGCTGATCGGACTCACCTCCGGCTACCGGGACGCCGGGGCACAGGAACGCCTGTTCGCCGAGGAAGCCCGCCGGAGCGGGCCGGCCGCGGCCCGCCGGAGCGCCTGCCCAACCCGGGCGCCATCGGTCGCCGACTCGTGGAGCCGCTACGGTGACGCCGTGGCCGACACCCGACAACGCCTGATCGACGGCACGATCGAGACGATCCGCACGCACGGCCTGAACGGCACCACGGCGCGGAGCGTCGCGGCCACCGCCGGGGTCAACCAGGCTTTGGTCTTCTACCACTTCGGCACCGTCCACGACCTGCTCCAGGCCGCGTGCCTCGCCGCGACCCGCGCCAGGGTCGAGCCCTTCGCCGAACGCCTCGACCAGCTCACCGACCTGCGGCAGCTCCTGGCACTCGGCCGCACACCGAGGAACACGCCCGAGGCAACGTCATGGTGCTCGCCCAGATGCTCGCCGGCGCCCAGACCGACCCCAAGCTCGCCGAAGCCACCGCGGCGGCCCTGCAACTGTGGATCACCCCGATCGAACGCACCCTGACCAGGCTGCTGGCGGTTCCCCCCTGCCCGAACTGATCGACACGGCGGGCCTGGCCCGCGCGGTGAGCGCCAGCTTCGTCGGCCTGGAACACTACGAAGGCGTCGACCGGCCGGGGCCCAGGCAGCCCTGGACGCGATCGACCGGCTGGCCGTGCTCATCGAGGTGGTCGACGACCTCGGGCCGGTCGCGCTCCGCGCCCTGCGCGTCAAACTCCGCAAGACGAGCAAGAACACGCGGTAACGCACACCGCGGTTCTGACGGTCACCACCCAAGGCGCACTTCTTCGTCCGCCCCATTTCCGGTCCCCCAGGCGAATGACAGCACGGCCGGATCCATGGCCGTCGAGCTCACCAAGCGCGTTTTCCTCTACCAGTGCCTGGATCTCGTCTTCGAGCAGTAGGGTGCTGGCGGGACGGGAGGGGAACCTGACTTGACCACTGCGTTGATCATCGGTGACGTCCAGCGGGGCATCACGGGGAACTACCCGTTCGCCGAGCGGGTTGTGCCGCCGTTGACCGAATTGCTTCCCCGCGCCCGTGCAGCCGGTGCGCTGGTGGTGTTCGTGCGCATCGCCTTCCGGGGCAACGGGGCCGATCTGCCGTCCGGCAGCTCGCTGATCAAGTCGTTCTTCGACGCCGGGGACGCCTTCCACGAGGGATCGGCCGGAACCGGGATCGCGCTGCCGGTCGCCGACGAGGACGTGGTCGTGCTCAAACGCCGCGCCAGCGCGTTCGCCGGGACGGATCTCGACCTCGTCCTGCGAGCACGCGGGATCGGCACCGTCGCGGTCGCCGGGGTCGCGACCAGCGCCATGGTGGCCGCGACCTGCTACGACGCGGCGGACCGCGACTACCGGGTGACCGTGCTGCGCGACGGTTGCGCGGACGGCGATCCGGCGGTGCACGACTTCTTCATGGACGCCGTCTTCCCCAGCCGGGGCTTCCGGGTCGTGTCCTGCGCCGATTGGCGCGGCGAACCGTGAGGTGCAGTGTTCGTGCCTGACCGTGCAACGAACTCGGCTGCCGCCCGGCGGTGCCCCATGATCGGGCACCGCGACCACCGTGCACTCCACCAGCAAGGGATCACCGCGATGCGCCCCACCGCTCCCGCCCCGATCGCCGGGCTCCTCGCCGTCACCCTGCTCAGCGGCTGCGGCAGCAGCGACCGCCCGGGCCTCGACGGCGGGAGCGAACTGGGTGAACTGGGCACCAGCAACGACGAGAACGGCGTCCGCGAGGCGGCCCGCGCCTACCTCGACGCCTGGGCCTCCGGCAACGCTCCCATCGCCTGCGGACTGCTCACCCCGGGCGATGCCCGCGACACCGGCCTGCGCTTCGGCGACGGCGCCTGCGAGAGCGCCGTGACCAGCCTGCACAACCGCATGAGCGAGGCGCTGCGCGAACAGTACGAGACCACGCAGATCACCGAGGTCAAGCTGTTCACCCTCGACGAAAAGCCGTCCGCCCGCGTCACCCTGTCGGCCAAGCTGGAAGGCCCCCTCAACAGCGACGACGACATCCGCTGGAGCTACGGCGCCGGACGGTGGCAGACCACCGAAGAACCCGAAGGCCGCTAAGCCCTTGAGTCGTTCGGCGCCGCTCGTCTCCCTGATGACGCGCACCTCTTGAGGTTGACCGGAACGCGGCCGCCCCGTCCGGGGGCAGTCCGGCCTCCGCGTTCACCCGGGTGGAACTCGGAGAGGTCGAGCACGCGTTGCGCGCCCCGCCGTGCGTCCGGGACACGGCGGCGGCCGTCCACCAGTCCGGCCGGGCCCTGTTCGGCGGATCGAGGCACCCGCCTGAGCGTCAGGTTCGGACGGCGTCGATGGCCACGGCCCGGCGCAGGTGGGTGCCGTCGCGGGAGACCTTGCCGGTGAAGGAAATCCGGGAGTTCGGTGCCGGTGCGGTAGTCGCCGGTGCGGGGACCGTTGGTACGCGCACCACGGTCCAGTTGGAGTCGCTGCCTCCATCCGGACGTACGCGGTGGGATGGCGGCTGTCCGCGACGCCGTAGTTGCTCAGGACATCCACCACCGTGACCGGGATCGGGCCAGCCAGGGCGTCCGCGGCCGGGTCGCGTGACCTCCCACTCGCCTGCCGCGTAAACCAGGAGGACTGCGCATCGGCGGCCGCTATGATCACGGTGTGGCCGTCGTAGCGATCATTCGCCGATTTACCGGCCCCCCGGCCCCCGAAGGGCGCCGCGGGGACCGGACTCCGCCACGTCCGCGGAGCTGAGCCCTCGAGCGGTCGGGCCCAGGGGCTGGGGGGTGCAGCAATCCCCGCCACCGCTCTTGGCCAGGAGGCCGCCATGCCCGCTCACCTTTCCGCCGAACAACTCGCCCGTGACCTGTCCATCCGGGACCTCAGCGATCCCGCCGCCGGACCCCACGCCCTCCAATCGGTCCTGAACCACGCCGTCGATGCGCTGGCGAACCGCTGGGGCTGCCAGGTCCGCTGGTGGCGCGGCGAGCGCACCGTCACCGTCGAAGACAACTACGACAACTTGGGCTACGGAACCGACGACATCACCCGTGACACCCGTTACACCCGCTACGTCGACGACCAGCACGTGCTGCGCAGCCACTCCAGCGCGCTGATCCCGGGCGCGCTCCGGGCCCTGGCCGCGGCCCCGGCCGACGACGTGCTCCTGGTCTGCCCCGGGCTGGTCTACCGCCGCGACAGCATCGACCGGCTGCACACCGGCACCCCACACCAGCTCGACCTGTGGCGCATCACCCGCCGTCCGATGTGCACGACCGACCTGGACGAGATGGTCACGACCCTCGTCGGAGCCCTGCTGCCCGGGGCGAAGCACCGCCACGAGGACCGTGTCCACCCCTACACCCTGTCCGGCCGCCAAGTCGACGTCGACCACGACGGCGAATGGATCGAGGTGGCGGAATGCGGCCTGGCGCACCCGCGGGTGCTCGAACGGGGCGGCCTGGACGCCTCGTGGCGCGGCCTCGCCCTCGGCATGGGACTGGACCGGATGCTGATGCTGATCAAGGGCATCCCGGACATCCGCATCCTGCGCTCGGCCGAACCGTCCGTGGCCGCCCAGATGACCGACCTGGCGCCCTACCGGCCCGTGTCCGCCATGCCCGCGATCCGCCGGGACCTGTCCGTCGCGGTCGACCGCGACGACCTCGCCGAAGATCTCGGAGACCGGGTCCGCGACGCCCTCGGCACCGACGCCGACTGCGTGGAAGCGGTCGAAATCCTCGCCCGGACGCCGTGCTCGGAACTCCCGCCTCAGGCCCTGGAACGGCTCGGAGCCCGCCCGGACCAGAAGAACGTCCTGCTCAAGGTGGTCCTGCGGCACCTGGACCGCACCCTCACCGACCACGACGCCAACCTGCTGCGCGACCGCATCTACGCCGCGGTCCACCGGGGCAGCGCCCAACAGTGGGCAACGACCAGCTGAGGACGATCGGGAGTTCAGCTTGGAACGGCTTCCGGCCACAATCGAATCAACCAGGTTTGTGAACTGACGTCGATGCCGAAGTCGGCGTCGTGGGTGCGGGATTCGTCTCGGTGCGCCCGCAATTCGTACGTCCCGGGGTGCGGCAGCTCGATTCGCCTGTCCCCAGGGGAGGGGGTGACGCTGGCAAGCATCGGTTCACGTGCGCCGAAGGTGACCTCGAACCCGGCTTCACTACCCCAGGACCTCTTCGGCTCCGACGGCGCCGAGGACCACACCTCCACCGTGATCGCGAGTTCAGCCGGTTCCGCGTTGGTGAAGAACAGGGCGCCACCAGGGACTGCTATGGCGATTTCTCCACCGGTCCGCCCCGGCGTCGTTGCGGGCGGCAGTCCCGTATCGGAAAGGACAAATTGGTTGAACTCCGGCGACATGGTGACTGCCTGCTCGTGGAACAATTCGGGCTCGCTGGACACGGCTTGGCATACTACCCCGGCATGGGAAGCCGAGAGCGATCTTTTCGCGTTGTCTCCGAAGCTGTTGCTCGTATTGGTAAAGTCCCTCGTACTGAGGGATTCGGATATCCGGGGGGCGGGTGATCACGGTCTGGTCACTGACCGAGCTGGAAGCGGTCTTCCGGCAGTGCTGGGACGAGCGCACCTGCGACCCGGCAGTCGCGTGGAGTTCCGCCAACCCCGCTGCCGGGCATTGTGGTGTCACCTCGATGGCGGTGGCGGAACTCTTCGGCGGCGTGTTGCTCTGGGCCGACGTCTTCCAGCGCGACGGCCAGCCACACGGGTTGCACTACTGGAACCGCTTGCCGAGCGGCCTGGAACTCGACCTCACGCGTGATCAGTTCCGAAATGGCGAATACTTCGGTTCGGCTTCCGTGCAGCAGCCGATCCGGCACGCCTCCGCCCGGATGGCCGCGCGCTATGACCTCTTCGCGCGCCGGGTGCGGGCTCGTGTGGGTGGCTCACTTCCTGGAGGAATCCCGGCCGCGCACACCGGGACCCACGCAACCGGCGTGCTTCCGGAGGCTTGACCCGAGTTTGCTGCCTCGGCCAGTACGGCGTCCGGCCGGTGCGTCCCGGCCAGACTGCTCCGCACCTTCGGGCCAAGCTCCTGGGCGGCCGCCGGTCCCTGACCGCACCTGGGGTGCCGGCAGGCGGAGCCCGATGGCGCAGCGGCTTCCGTCGTGGCCGGCGCTTCTGGTGCACCGCTGGCTGCGCCGCCCGTTCCCGAACCCTCGCCAGCAGGCGTCCTCATCTCGTACCTCCGGGGCTGAAGGTGCGTCGCGCCTCGGTCTCCGCCGGCACCACCCCGAACTGTGCGGCGCGTCAGGTCCGGCCACGATCGGCGACCTGTTCGACGCCAACGGGTCACACCCGCAGCGGCAGCCGGACCGGCGGAGGCAGCGGAACCGCGTCGGAGTGGGCCCGGAAGGACTGGGTGATCAGCGCCGCGAGCCGGCGCGACGCCCCCAGTTGCGCGGCGGGTGAGTCCGCGCGGATGCCGTGGCCGGCCTGCATCGTGAGCACGATGTCCTCCAGCACGATGTCCGCCCGGAGCTCACCGCTTTCCTTCGCGCGCCGGATCAGTTCGAGCAGTCCGCGCAACGTCCGGTCACGTTCGCCGGTGAACTCGGCGCGGCGGGAGAGCTGCGCGAGAACGGCCCGCACCCGCGGATCGCCGCCGTAGGCGGTGACGAGCTTTTCGATCACCAGTGACAGCCCCTGCCACGGGGTCGCCGCCGCGAGTCCCTCTTCGACCACCGTCGAGCACAGGGCCATTTCCTCGGCGAAGGCCGCGGTGAACAACGCCTGCTTGGTCGGGAACCGCCGGTAGACGGTGGCCGCGCCGACCCCGGCGCGCCGGGCGATCTCCCGCACCGGCACGGACGGGCCCTCGGCGGTGAAGGCCAGCCGGGCCGCCGCGAGGATGCGGTCGCGGTTGTCCCCGGCGTCTGAACGCAACTGAGTCACTTCGGTCGCCACCACTCTCACTTTAGCCAGGCGGGAGCGGTGCCCCGCTTACCTTCGGAGCCATGAGAGCAGTTCAGTTCGCCGAGTACGGCCCGCCCAGTGTCCTGCAGATCGCCGAGGTACCGGAACCGCACGCCGGTGCCGGGGAAATCCGCATCGCCGTCCGCGCCTCGGGGGTGGCGGCGGGAGAGACGCGCCTGCGCGCCGGTGCCATGCGCGAGGTGTTGCCGGTGGCTCTCCCGGCCCGCACCGGCTACGACGCCGCGGGCGTGGTGGACGAGGTGGGTGCGGGGGTGTCCGGCGTCGAGGTCGGGGACGAGGTGTTCGGCGCGACGGCGATGACCGACCGCAGCGCCAACTCCGACCACGCGGTCCTCACCGCGTGGGCGCCGAAACCGGCCGCGTGGACGTGGGCCGAGGCGGCGGGCGCGACGGGCGGTGTCGAGACCTCGGTCCGCGTCCTGGACCGGCTCGGGGTGACCGACGGCCACACCGTGCTGGTCCAGGGCGCGGCGGGCGCGACCGGTAGCGTCGCCGTGCAGCTCGCGGTCGCCCGCGGGGCCACGGTGATCGGCACCGCGAGCGAGCACAACCACGAGTTCCTGCGTTCCCTCGGTGCGGTCCCGACCACGTACGGGCCGGGCTTGGCGGAGCGGGTCCTGGCACTGGCACCGTCCGGAGTGGACGCGGTGGTCGACTGCGCGGGCGGTGCCCTGCCCGACCTGGTCGGCATCACCGGCGACCCCGCCCGCGTGGTGACCATCGCCGACTTCGGCGCCGCCGCCCACGGCGTGCACCTGTCGCACACCGCACCCGGCGCGATCGCCGTCCCCGCCGACCCACCCGCGATGCACGGCTTGGCCATCGCGGTCGAGCTGGCCGGACAGGGCCGGTTGCGCATCCCGGTGGCTCAGGCTTTCCCGCTGGCCGAGGTCGCGGCGGCGCACGCCCTGGTCGAAGGACGGCACGCACGGGGCAAAGTCGTGCTGCTGCACTGAATTCCCGCGATTCAGATGACGATGACCCGCCGGCCGCGGGTGTGGCCGGTCTGGCTGTCGGCATGGGCCGCGGCGGCTTCGGCGAGGGAGTAGGACTTCTCGACCGGGATGTGCAGCGCGCCCCGGGAAATCAGGTCGACGGCCTCGGCGAGGGCGTCCGGCACACTCCCGGCCACACCGGAGAACCGGACGCCTGATTCCGGCGAGCCGAGGTCGGCGATGGTGACCACCTTGCGCGGGTCCCCGGTCAGCTCGACGAGTTCGCCGAGCACACCCGCACCCGCCAGGTCCAGGGCGGCGTCGACCCGGCCGAGTTGCCGCACCCGCTCGGTCCAGCCCTCGCCGTAGGTCGTGGCGAGGGCGCCCAGGCCACGCAGGTAGTCCTGGTTGGCGGGCCCGGCGGTGCCGATCACCGTGATGCCCCGGTCGCGGGCGATCTGCAGCACCGCCGATCCGACCCCGCCGGACGCGCCGCTGACCAGCAGCGTCTGCCCGGGTTCCACCCCGACCTCACGAAGGATGCGCAACGCGGTCTCCACCACCGAGGGATATCCGGCGGCCTCGTCGAACGACAGGCCCCCGGGCATCCGGGCCCAGGCCGACAGCACCGCGAACTCGGCGTAGGTGTGCACCCCTTCGCCGAACACCGGATCTCCGAGCTCGACCCCGTCGACCCCCTCGCCGATCTCGTCCACCACGCCAGCGGCGTCGATCCCGACCCCGGCGGGCAGCTCGATCGGGTGGGCCTTCAGGACCTGGCCCTCCCGGATGCGCCAGTCGACGGGGTTGACCCCGGCCGCACGCACGGCGATGCGCACCTGACCAGGGCCCGGGTGGGGTTCCTCGGCGTCCACCAGCTGCAGGACGTCCGGACCGCCGAACTCGGCGAAGCTCACTTTTTTCATGGCGCCGACTGTAGCACTAACGGTTAGCGTTTTGTATCAGTTACGGTTTTGGACCTGTTAGCATGCAGGCATGACCGTGCCGCTCGGCCGCCGTGAGCGCAAGAAGGCCGCGACCCGCCAGAAGATCGCCGACACCGCCCTGCGCCTGTTCCTCGAGCGCGGGTACGACGCGGTGGGCATCCGGGATGTGGCCGCCGAGGCCGACGTGGCCGTCACCACCCTCTTCTCGCACTTCGCCGCCAAGGAGGCCCTGGTCTTCGAGCAGGACGAGGACTTCGAGCAACGGCTCACCCAGGCCGTCACCGGCCGAGCGCCGGACGAGCCGCTCATCCCGGCGTTGCGCCGCGAGGTCGAGGCACTGGTGCGGCACTGCACGGCGGTGGGCACCGCCTCGGTCTGGCGCATGATCAACGAGTCGAAGACGCTGCGGGAGTACGAGGAATCGATGCGGCTGCGGCACGCGGAATCACTGGCGAGGGCCCTGACGGGCGATTCCAGCCTGACGCAGAGCGCAACGGCCTGCCGCACGCTCGCCAGGTTCGTCGTCGACGCCTACTCACTGGCCCGCGAGGCCACCGATCCGGACGCCGCACTGGACGAAATCTTCCGGATGATCGAGGCGGCCTGGGCCGCCGCCTGAACCCGGACAAGGCGCTTCGAGCGGCTGCGGTCGACGGCGAATTCCGTTTCAGGGGCCGTAGTCGGCGCTCAGGGCCGAGGCGTACTCGTCCGGAACGGTTCGACACGCTCATCGCCGTGCCAATTCGCCATCGCGCAGAGCGTGGGCCAGAAGTCTGGGGCGAGGACCGCGTCGAATGCGCAGAAAAGCGAGTCATCGGCTCGGTTCCTCAACACCCGGCCAGGCAATCTCGAGCACATCTCTGTTGTCAGTCGCCTTCTGGAGCGATGTTGCCGTCAGCCATGTCGAGTAGCGCGGCGGCCATTTGCTTGATGGACCGGGTGAAGCGCCGGGGGTCGTCGGGTGGGGTGGTGTGGCGGATCAGGTCGCCGTTGAAGGCGGCCAGGACGGCGTGGGCGAGGAAGCCGGTGTCGAGGTCGGGGCGTTCTTCGGCGAACAGGGTCCGGAGGTGGTGGTGCCAGAACTGGTAACTGGGGTCGCCGTACTTGTCCTCGGCGCAGGCTTGCTCGTGCGCCGACAGCAGGACGGCGTTGCCCTCGGCGATCGCGCCCAGCTCGTCGAGGAAGGCCAGCAGTCGCTCCCGGGCCGGCGCACCGGGTCCCAGCGGCGGGGAGCCTGCCTGGATCGCGTCGCGCAGTTCGCGGGAACGTTCCTCCAGCAGCGCCTGCAGGAGCCCGGCACGGCTGCCGAAGCGCCGGAACACCGTGCCCTTCCCGACCCCGGCAAGAGCTGCGACGCGGTCCAGGGACACGTGCTCCCCGCCGCCTTCGGCCAGCAGTTGCTCGGTCGCGTGGAGGACCGCACGGCGGTTGCGGGCCGCGTCGGCGCGTTCCGGGGCCATCGAACACCCCCTTCAAATCGGACTGCTGGTCCGCATAGACTATCGCGGACCAAGCGGACCGTTGGTCCGCATAGTTCGCGGAGGAGTTTGATGGACATGCGTGCGCTCGTCGCCGATCCCGGCGCTCCCGGTTCCCTGCGTCTCGGCACGGTTCCAGAGCCCCAGCCCGCACCCGGCCAGGTGGTCCTCGAGGTGCGGCACATCTCGCTGAACCGGGGCGAGATCGCCTTCGCCGGCCGGCTACCAGCCGGAACCGTCCACGGCTACGACGCCGCCGGTGTCGTGGTCCGCGCTGCCGCCGACGGCACCGGTCCGGCGGTGGGCACCCGCGTGGCGGCCTTCGGCGCCGGAGCGTGGGCCCAGCGGATGGCCGTGGACACCACCGCGGTGGCCGAGGTCCCCGAACGGGTGGGCCTCGCCGACGCCGCCGCCCTGCCGATGGCCGGGATCACCGCGCTGCGTTCGTTGCGCTCCCGATCCATCCTGGGCCGACGGGTCCTGGTCACCGGCGCGGCCGGCGGTGTGGGCCGTTACGCGGTCCAGTTGGCGGCCTTGGGCGGCGCGCACGTCATCGCCTCGGTCGGGTCAGCGGCCCGCGCCGAAGGCTTGACCGAACTCGGCGCGCACGAGGTGGTGGTCGGGCTGGACGGTGTCGACGACCCGGTCGACCTCGTCATCGACAACGTGGGCGGGCCCCAACTGGCCGCCGCCTGGGAACTGCTCGCGCCGGGTGGGGGCGTGCAGAACATCGGCTGGGCCTCCGGGGAACCGGCGGTCTTCGAGCCGTACTCGCTGTTCTTCGTCGGCCCGCCCAAGACGATGAGCACGTTCGGCGACATCCACGAGGTCGGTCCCGATCTGGCCACCCTGCTGCGCTTCCTGGCAGCCGGACGGCTGTCCGCCGAGATCGACTGGCGCGGCTCCTGGGAACGCGTCACCGAAGCCGCTCAAGCACTGCTGGGCCGACGCATCGCCGGCAAGGCGGTCCTAACGGTGACCAGTTGAACTCGCCGGGGCGGGACGCTCCAGCGCCCGGTCGAAGACGTTGCGAAGCAACCGCTGGATGACCGCATCGACCCGGAGCGCGCCGTTGAACGTCAGCGACGACGCGCTGAACACGAATCCGCCGCCCGGCAGTTCCTTGCACACCATCGCCGCACCGCCGCTGCCGGTCGGGTTTTCGCCCTGCGCGAAGACCTCCTCCGGCGACGCCTCACCGTCGAAGCCCTGCAAGGTGTCGAATTCCCACGCACTCGCCGCGCCGTTGCGGCCGCTCGCCCCGAACGTCTCACCGACACCGAGGCCCGTTCCCGCGAGGAACGGGTGGTCGCGCAGCACCCGGTACGGCGCGAACGTCATCCAGCCCTGGTGCTCGTAGTTGACCCCGAGCAGTTGCGACGCCGGCAGGTCGTAGTGGTTGAGCAGGAGGTCGCGGCTCCCGTCCGCGGCGCGGAAGGTCAGCGTCGTGCCGTCGGCGTCGAACTCCGCGCGTTCGTAGAGCTGGTTGCCGCCGGTGCCGATCACGCTGCCGCCGTCCGCGAGGTAGCCGGCGAGGTTGGTGCGCATGGCCATCGACCAGTATTCCGGGTGCGTGCCCAGCACGATCGCGCGGTAGGCGGACAGCCAGCCGCCGGTGTGCAGGTCGTGGTCGGTGTAGCAGTCGAACCCGATTCCCTCGCCGCTGAGCCAGCGCAACAGCTCCAGGTCGCTGAACAGGTCCACGTCGTACTGCCCCTTCGACGCGATCAGCCAGTTGTAGCTGGGCCGCTGGAAGGTGATGGTGCGGCGCACGCCGTTCTGGCCCACGGAATACTGGTCGTGACCGCCCCAGCCGTTGTAGGAGTGGTAGGTGTTGGCCGGCAGCACCACGGCGATCCCCTGCGCGGGCGCGGCCGGGCGGACCACGAACGCGATGTCCTGGGTCCGGCCGAAGTTCCCGGTGAAGCGGGCGGCGTAGACGCCGGACGGCCAGTCCGCGGGGATTTCGGCGCCGTAGCGCTCGTCCCAGCCGCACCCGGCCGACCGGTAGTTCGCGGGGAGCACCTGGAGCCCGCCGGTGACGGTGGTCTTCGCGGTGACCGGTCCGGGGTCGTCCCCGCCGGGCACGACGCGCACGAGATGCGCGCTGACCTCGCTGAACGCCGTGGACAACGCGATGGAGACCCGTCCACCGGCGGGAACGCTCTGCCGCTGCGGGTAGCCCTGCAGCCCGGCGCTGCGCTCGACGGTGAACCCGTGCCCGACGACGACGCCGGTCGCGTTGTTGATCCACTGCGGCCCGCCGTCGGTGTCGACGGTCTGGTGGTTGGTGAGCCGCAGCTCGACGAGGGTTTCGTCGTAGCCGGGCACCGTCGCGAGGTCGATCCGGACGAAGTAGATGGCGCCGTTGCCGCAGCCGGCGAACAGGTCCCGGCGGAACAGCTCGAACCAGTCGTTGTCCCCGATCTGGATGGGCTGCCCGCCGTTGGCCCAGCCGACGCCGTCGCGGTAGCGGAACCAGGTGAGCCCGCCGGTGCCGCTGACGGCGTAGATGACGTTCCCGGCGTCCGACAGCAGATAACGGGGAACGTTGAACCCCTCCGCGAGTGGTACCGGCGTTTCGAAAATTCCGCCGCTCGGTCGCCGTGAGCGGTGGAGCACGCCGTCCGCGTCGACACACCAGATGACGCCGCCGGGACCGCCGAAAATCCGCGGGAAGGCGTTGAATCCGGTTCCGACGACGGCGTCGTCTGTCCAGTAACCCGCGCCGGTTTCCAGGTCGGTGACGACGCGCCGGCGGGCGAGCACGGTCCCGTCGCCGCGAATGCCGTAGAGGACTCCGTCGACGTCGCCGAGCACGGTGACGAAGTCCTGCCACCCGGAGCCGATCTGCACGCCGGTGCCCTGGCTGGCCCAGTCGGCGGTCGCGGTGGCCCAGCCGCGGTGCCGGTACCAGTGGAGCAGCCCGTCGGCCTGCACGGCGTAGATGATCCCGTCACCGCCGCCGACCAGCCGGCTCCACCGCTGGTGCGGATCGAAGCCCCCGGCCGGCGTGAACTCCGCCGCCGGCGGTTCGGCCTCGACGATCGGGAGTGGTTCGCGGCCACTGAGAATTGACATAGCGCACCTGGTTTCCGTGCCTGCTCCGCCAACCGGGGAACGCGCTCGAACCACCGGATGTTGCCGCGCCCGGCCACCATCACCCGATGAGCCCAGCACGGCGCGATCGACTCCCGGACGGGAGAAACACCGCACCACCGCTCGCCTGCGGGCTCGATTCACAATTCCCATCGCCCCCTGTTCACCCCGTCCGAGTCGGGCACCAAACCATCAGGGAGAACCCGGCATCGACGACCTCGGCGACTCGGGGTTGCAATTCCGGCTGAGTTACCACCCCGGCAGATGTGCACGGCCCCGTCCCACCCCGGATCGATTCGCAGCACCGGCGATGAAAGACCACAGTGAACCCACTCGACATTTTCGATCACCGTTTCCAGCACCGATTTCAAACCATCGATGCAGGCACTCCACGAAGGCGCATCCGCCGGTTCCGACCGCACACCGTCGTCGCGAGGACCGACATCCACCTCGACACCCACTTCGCCAACCATGCCAGCCCCCACGCCCTCCGGTTGGCATCACCCGACCGACCCCGCCCCTGTCCAGGCGGCGGCCGCCGTGCTAGAAACTCTAACGAGTGTTCAAATTTCTTGCCGGGAGGGCACGATGACCAGATCTCCGAGGGGCGGACGATGACCAACCCGTACCGCGAGCTGTTCGCCGCGCGGGGCTCGGTGGCGTTCACCGCCGCCGGTTTCCTCGCCAGGACACCGCTGTCGATGACCGGTATCGGCCTCATCACGATGATTTCCCAGCTGCACGGCGAGTACCGGCTGGCCGGTGCGGTCTCCGCCTGCTTCACGCTGTCGATGGCCCTGCTCGGGCCGCAGGTGTCCCGGCTGGTGGACCGGCGCGGCCAGCGCCGGATCCTGCTGCCCGCCGCGGGGATCAGCGTGATCGCGCTCGGCTCGCTGCTGCTCTGCGCCCGGTACGACGCACCGGCCTGGACGTTGTTCGCCTGCGCGGTGCCTGCCGGGTGCATGCCCAACATGGCCGCGATGGTCCGCGCCCGGTGGTCGGAGCTCTACCGCGATTCACCCCGGCTGCACACGGCTTTCTCGTTCGAGTCGGTGGTCGACGAGCTGACCTTCGTGGTCGGCCCGGCGTTGTCGGTGGCGTTGTCGACGATCGTGTTCCCGGAGGCGGGCCCGCTGGTGGCGCTGGCCCTGCTCGCGCTGGGCGTGCTGCTGTTCACCGCCCAGCGGGGCACCGAACCGCCGGTGCACCCGCCGTCGGGCAGTTCGGGGGTGACCGCCATCCGCAGCCCCGCACTGGTGGTGCTGGTGCTGGTACTCGTCGCGGGCGGCACCATCGTCGGCACGGTGGACGTGGTCAGCGTGGCCTTCGCGGAGGAACGCGGCCAGGTCGCCGGCGCCGGTGCGGTGCTCTCGGTCTACGCCATCGGTTCGGCCGTGGCCGGGTTGCTGTTCGGCACGCTCGAGCCGGCCACGCCGTTGCCGCGCCTGCTGCTGCTCGGCGTGCTCGGCACCGCGCTGACCACGCTGCCGCTCCTGCTCGTCGGGAACATCTTCGGCCTGTCGGTGACCGTGTTGTTCGCCGGGTTGTTCTTCGCGCCGACGATGATCGTGGTGATGGGGCTGGTGGAGAAGATCGTGCCGGTGTCCCAGCTGACCGAGGGCATGACCTGGGCGATCACCGGCCTGAGCACCGGCGTCGCGCTCGGGGCGGCGGTGTCCGGCAGCGCGGTCGACGCCCACGGCCCGCACGGCGGGTTCGTGGTGGCGATCGTCGCCGGTGCCGCGGCGCTGCTGATCGCGCTGGCGGGCTACCGGCCGCTGATGAAGGCGAGCGTCGAAGAGCGCCCCGCCGAGCCGGCGCAGGGCTGAGCGGTATCGTCCGACGGAGCAGGAAGAGCACGAACGGGAAGGAACGGCAACTGAACGAGCCGTTGACCGACGGGCGAAGGCTCAAGGGCGAGCGCCGCAAGCGGGAGCTGGTCGAAGCCACGCTGCGGGTGGTGGCCAGGGACGGGGTGGCCGGGGTCAGCCACCGGACCGTGGCCAAGGAGGCCGGGCAGCCCGCCACCGCCGCCGCCTACTACTTCGCCGGGATCGACGACCTGCTCACCGGTGCGCTCACCGCCTGCATGGACGAGGACGCCGAACGCATGCGCCGCCTCGCCGAAGCGGCGGACGGCGGCGCCGACAGCCTGCACACCCTGGCCGCGTTGATGGCGGAGGTGGTCGCGGACCCGGGCCGCCTGCTGGCCGAGTACGAGCTGTACCTGCTGGCCGCCCGCGACGCCGAGTTGCGCGGTCCCACGCACCGGTGGATGACCGCGGTGGCCGAGTTCGCCCGCCGCTACACCGGCGACCCGATCCTGGTCGACGTGGTCGTGGGCGCGGTGGACGGCTTGCTGATGCAGGCCCTGCTCACCGACACCCCGCCCACCGCGGCCCGGTTCGAAGCCATGCTGCGGACCTTGCTCCAACGCTGACCCAGACACGGTGTCCCACTGCGGTTTCAGCCGCTGGAGTTTCGCTGAGCAGACCCGCCACCCGCCGCGGTCTCCGCTCAGTGCAAGAAGTCCGCGACTGCCGGTACCGCCTCGGTGATGTCGAGCAGTTGGACGTGGGCGGCGTGCACGGCGGTGAACTCACGCAGCGGAATGGCCGTGGTGCCGTAGCGGTGCGCGAACCGGCGCCGCAGGTGCGGGGAGGAACGGGCGAGCAGCTCCCCCACCTCACTGGTGCTCGTGCGCAGGAACCGCGCCGGTTCACCGCCGACCGCCCACAGCTCCGGGCGCCGCCCGCTGGTGTCCATGGCCAGGTGCACGAGATCGGCCACCAGGCCGCGTTTGCGCATCATGTCCCCGCCCGGCCACACCGCCACCTCGAACTCCGCGACGCGGCAGTTGGTTTCCAGGTCGAACGTCCGGCTCGGGTCGTTGCCCGGGCCGAGTGAAGGGCGCTGCGTCACCCTCTCCCCGTCCGCCAGGATGGTGGGCAGGGCCAGCGTGATGACGGTGGCGTGGATGACGTCGCTGACCCGCCCCACGTTGCTCCGCACGATCAGCGCGGCCCGCAGGAGGTCTTCGGTGAGGCCGGAAGCGGCGCCGGTCACGGCGGCGTGGTGGGCGTCGGCGCCGATCAGGGCGTGTTCGAGGGTTCCGACGCCGTAGGTCAGCGGCGCCCGGCGCAGGAACGAAACCAGGGTGGCGAACGCGATGCCCGCCTCTTCGACGCTGACGTCCGGCGCCCGGCGAGCCGGGCCGCCCGCCGGACGGGGCTGCTGGCTCGTCGGCAGGCCCAGGCGGCGGAAGTGCAGCAGCGCGGCATGGGAGATGAAGGTCGAGCGGTCGATGCCCAAAACCGCCGACAGGGCCTGCTTGACGGGGAACCGCACCCCCTCCACCTCGACCCAGTGGGTGCGGATGTCCTCCGGTGTCCGGCCGCGCAGCCGTTGCGCCACCACCGCCGCGGTCAGGGTGAACTCCCGGCCATTGAGGACGAACTGCACGCCGGTGCCCGGTTCGGTGAAAACGTCCACGAGTGGAGGTCGGTGCGGGCCCAGCCGGTGTCACAACGGACCGCGGATCGGTTCGCCAGGGGACCTCGAGCACGGCGGCGACCGCGCACCGGCCCTCCAGCGTCACCCACCGCCACGAACAGTCACCGAGGTGCGCGCATCAGGATGAAGTCGCCGTGGCCGCCGTAACCGAGGACCGGTTCGGCGTACTGGGTGCCGTTGAACGTCGGCAGCCACCAGGAACCGTTCACCCGGACCAGCATCGGGTGCGGGATGTTGGTGCCGTACGGCGCGTCGAGGGTGCCCAGCTTGCGCATCTCGAGGTCGTAGACCGGGTACTGGCGGGCGTCGCCGTCGCTGGCGAGCACGTACCACTGGCCGCCGATCCGCTGGATGATGGTGCCCTCGGTCTGGTCGACCGACAGATCGGCGCCGACCAGCTCCAGGCCACGGGTGTAGTCGGCACCGCGGGGTCCCGCCGCGAGCGCGGGGTGGAACACGAACGCGGGCTGCTGGGCGGGGCTTTCCACGAAGGCGAGGTGCCAGCGGCCGTTGATCTTGGTCAGCGCGGGGTCCCAGGAACTGACGCCGGTGGGCAGGGGCAGGCGTTCGGTGGGCAGGACGTGGACACCGGAGAGCACGTCGGCACGGGTGGTGGTGTGGCGGATGTGCACGCCGTTGAAGGCGAAGTCGCCCCACGAGCTCATCAGGAGGATGAACCGGCGCCGCTCGTCGTCGTAGACGATCTGGCCGGCGTGGTCGCCGAGCACGACCCCGTCGCGGGCGAAGAACAGCGTCGCGACCTCTTCGAGCTTCGCCGGGTCGGCCAGGTCGAGGGTCCACACCGCCCAGTGCGCCTGCTGGAAGAAACCCAGCCCGGCGTTGGTCATGGTCAGGTAGAGCTTGCCGTTCTTGATGTAGGGCCTGCCGTCGGCGTGCTGGACGACGTGCGGATCCCGCACCCCGGCCTGGCCGTAGTAACCGGCCCGCACCCGGCCGAGCAGGGCGGAACCGCCACCGCGCCCGCCGTAGGCGTAGCTCAGGTTGCCCAGCACCTGCGGGTCGCGCAGGTCGATGCGGGCGCGGACCTGGTCCCGTTCGGTGAGCAGCGGCTGCCACCCGGTCCCGGTCCCGGTGGTGTCCGCCAGCACGGTCACCGCGTTCTCGTTGACCACCACGGCGAAGCCGAACGGCGCCCGGAGCGCGGCGGGCGCGGTCTTGACCACGCTGGTCGTCCCGCCCCTGGTGATCTCGATGCCGACCGTGCCGGTGCCGGCGTCGTAGGTGCCCAGCACGGACGTGCCGTCCCCGGCGAACCCGGCGACCACCCCGGCCTCGCCGTCGAGCTGCCGGACCTCGACGGTGACCGCGCCGAACGGCGCCCTCGGCCGCGCACCGGTGGTGACCAGGGTGCCGCGGGCCTCCTGCCGCGGGGTCACCGCCGAGTCGTACTGCACGAACCGCGGCGCGATGAGGTCGAAGGGCCGGAACTGCTCGGTCACGGAGAAGTGCAGGTCGAACGGGGTTGCCTCGGTGGCGGCGGTGGCTCCGCCGGTGCCGAGCAGGTGCACCGCCGCACCGGTCAGGCCCAGCAGCGACAAACCGCGCAGGACGTTGCGCCGGTCGATTCCGTGCTCGCTCACGTGACCTCCGATGGGGAAGGGATTGGCTGACTGGTCCGGTGCGCACTCAGCTTGCAACGTGGCATGCCGCTCCGCAAGGGCCGGTTCCGCCGAGCAGGCCGGCAGCCTGAACCGCGCCGGGTCGTCGAGCGCGGGGTGGCGTGATCGCCGGTTCCGGAGGACGGTGGGGGCGTGGCAGCCGAGCAGGACGACCTCGCCCGCCTGGTGCGGCGGGGGGTGGCCCGGCGCGCCGGGGTCCACGAGGCGGTCGGCGTCCTGCGTGGCTGGCGGGGCTGCGATTCGGCACGCGCCCGGCAGCACCTGGCGGACGGGCGCGGCGGGCAGGACGCCGAGGCGGACCACATCCTGGCACTGGCCGACGCCAGGGCGAGGCCGGGAACCGACCCGGACCTCGGGTTCACCGATCCCTGACCGCGCTCAGGCGAGCGAACCGGGGCCCAGTTCGCCGTCGGCGACGGCGCGCGAGACCTCACGCGGGGTTTGCCGGTGCCGCACGGCGTAACCGGAGAGCAGAGCCCCGGCGGCCGCCGGGGTGGTGCCGGGGGTTCCGGCGACGATGCCGATGGCCTGGCCGAGGTACACCCGGTCGTCCGAGGTGGACAGCGTGCGTCCGGTGAGCCGGTCGGCCCGGCGCCGCCCGCGTTCCTGCACCAGGCCCAGCACCGCGAGGCCGGCCAGCACGCGGCCGAGCCGGACCAGGTCCGGATCGATGCGCCCCTCGTCCTGGTAGAGCAGGATGAACCCGCCCACCACCGCACCGTCCAGCCGCATCGGGATGGCGATCGCCGCGTGGTAGCCGAGTTCCGTGGCGACCGGCACGAATTCGGGCCAGCGGGCGCGCTCGCTCGCCAGTGCGGCGGCGGCGACCAGGTCACCGGTGGCCACGCACTCGACGCAGGGGCCGCGCTCGACCTGGGCCAGCAGTTCGACCAGCCGGGCCGGGGTGTCCGACGCGGCGACGACGCCGAGGCCGCCACGCGGGCCGGTGACCACGATGCCGCCGGCCGCCGCCCCCATCAGCTCGGCACCGGCGGCCACGACCGGGTCCAGCACCGCCTCGCTGCCTGTTCCCCCGGCCAGGCGCGTGGTGATCCCGCCGAGGACCGAGGTCACCGCGCCCCGGTCCGGTCCGGTGTGCGGTCGGTCATGCGTCCTCCGCTCACTCGGCCAAATCGTTCAGTTCGGTCCGGCGCTCGATCACCTCACGCGCCACCTCCAGCACCGAGCGCCCGTGCCCGAACGCGTGACCGCGCAGCCGGGCGAACGCCTCGTCCAAGCCGATGTCCAGCCGGGCGGCCAGCATCCCGGTGGCCACGTTGACGTCGTGGAACGAGGTCACCAGCCGGGGTTGGTAGTCCTGGCCGGACCGCTCGGCGCGATCGGCCTGCCGCAGCAGGCCCGCCGCGACCAGATCGGCCGTCAGCCGGGCGTCGGTCAGCTCTTCATCGCCGAGCGCACCTGCCTGGCGGCGGAACACCTCGAAGGTGCCCAGCCGCAGGGCGCCCGCCTGCAGCGGGAAGGCGAACACCGCGCCGACCCCGGCGGCGAGGGCCTCCTCGGCATAACCCGGCCACCGCTGCTGGCGGACCCGCAGGTCGGGCACCAGTACCGGTTCGTTGCGCTGGAGGGCCTCCACGCCGGGTCCCTCCCCCACGGTGTACTGGGTCTCGGCGACTCCGGCGGCCCAGGCGTCGCTGGCGCCGAGGAGTTCCTGAGCCCGCTCGCCGCGTGCCCACGGGGAGAGCGTGGCCGCGTCCACCCCGCCGAACTCGGCCACCACGCTCAGGCAGACCTCCTGCGCCCAGCCGTTCTCCTGCCCGGGTGCCTCGGCCCAGGCCGCGACCACACGCCAGTGCCGCTCACGCCGCCGCCCGTCCACCCGTGCCCGTGTCCCTTCAGCTGATCGCCACAGTCTACGAGGGGGCACCGGATCGGGCAGCTCAACTCCGGTGCCCGGACCGGTGGCTCCGGCGCGCGCTCCGTCCGCGGTGGTCACCCGGGACCGCGGCCGGCCGCCCCGGTTCGGCGCGGTGGGTGACCACCGTCCACGCGAGTTCGGCGAGCTTGGTGTTGAGCTGCTGGGAAGTGCGGCGCAGGATGGCGAAGGCGTCTTCGGCGGAGCAATCGCGGCGGTACATGATGATGCCCTTGGCCTGGCCGATGACGTCCCGGCTGTCGAGGGCGCGCCGCAGGTGCGTCTCCCGCTCCCGCAGTTGCGCGACCGCATCGGTGCGGGCGAGTGCCAGCGAGGTGTGCGTGGCCAGCAACAGGGCCTGGTCCAGTTCGGACGGGTCGAAACCGGACTCGGCGCGGGAGTACAGGTTCAGCGTCCCCACCGGGTGGGTGGCCCCGCCGGTGGGCAACGCCGCGGACAACACCGCGCGCACGCCCAGTTCCGCGGCGGCCGAGGCCCACCGGGCCAGGGCACCGCGGAGTCCAGGACGTACCCGTGCGCACCCGCGGAGGCGGCGGCGTCGAGGCACGGGCCCTCCCCCAGCCGGTACTGCAGCTGGTCGAGGACCGCGGCCAGCGGATCGGTCGCGACCGGGGTGTGCGGGGTGCCGTCCGCACCGCGCACCGTGCTGCTGGCGAAGTCGGCCGCCGGGATGAAGGCCGGGCCGGCGAAGACGGCGAGCTCCAGCACCTCGCCCGCGGTACGGGCGGCCAGCAGCGAAGCCGTCAGGTGGCCGAACCGCCTCCCCCACGGCAGGTGTGCCCCTTCCACGTCCGGCCAGCCGTCCACGGTGTTCCCTCCTCACCCGGTGCCCGCGACCACGTCCGTCACTCCACTTTCGTGGTACCCGTTGACCGCCCGGGTATGCGGATCGCGGTGTTCGGGGAGAACGGGGTTGAACGGCACGCCGACGGGAAGCCGGGTGGGAGGAACTCATCGACGAAGTGAGGAAGTGCGTCGTGACCGGTTCACCCGATGTGCACCACGGTGACGTCCGCCCACCGGCCGCCGGGCAGGTCGTGCTCGGTTCCTACGGCACCTACGCCGAAGCCGAACGGGCGGTGGACCACCTGTCGGACCAGCGGTTCCCGGTGGAGCACACGGCCATCGTCGGCCGGGGCCTGAGCAGTTTCGAACAGGTCACCGGGCGGTTGACGCCGTGGCGCGCGGCCGCGCAGTCGGCGGCCTCCGGCGCGGTGCTCGGTGCCTTGTTCGGCTGGCTGTTCGGCCTCTTCGACTGGATCAACCCGCTCATCTCCGGGGTGCTGCTCGCCCTGTTCGGCCTGCTCTTCGGCGCCGTGCTCGGCGGGTTGTTCGGCTTGCTGGGGCACGCCATGACCGGTGGGCAGCGGGACTTCTCGTCGATCCCGGGGATGCGCGCGGACAGCTACGACGTCCTGGTCGACGCCGCCCACGTCCAGCAGGCCGCTCGCCTGCTGGACGCACCGGGCGCGCCGGGCCGCGGCCGCGTGGTGAGCTGACCGGACCGCCTCAGTTGCTTGCCCGGGCTTGCCTGCCGGGCCCGCGGTCACCGCACACCGCGGTGAGCCCGACCAGCAGGCCGCGGGTCCGGCCGGAGGTTCCGCGGTGGCTGAGGTCGTCGATGACCACGCTCAAATTGTTGTGCGAGGTCTCCGGTGGCACGAGCATGAACAGCACGTTGCCCCGCGAACGGGCGACGGTGGACCAGTGGGCCAGTGAGACCGGTATGCGCGTGTCCATGGCGATGGCGCAACCCGCGGCGTGCACGGTGGCGGAGAGCGGGTCGTCGCGGAACTCCACCGCGCAGCCCACGGTGAGCGGCCACAGCCCGCGCTCCCACTCCCACGGCAGGCAGTGCGCCATGCCGGTGCGGGCGAGCAGTTCGCTCAGGTGCCGGTGCACCCGGGCATCGCCGGACTGCAGGGACAGCACCGGATAGGGCGCGCTCTCGTCGTAGGCGAGCAGATCGAGTTGCCAGCGCACCGGCAGCGGGTGTGACATGGCGGATCCCTTCTCGGGGTGGTTTCTGCGTCAGGTGCCGGAAGCCGGGCCGTCCCCGGCCGGGTTGCCGCCGGGTTCGCCCGGCGCGGTGCCGCCGTTCCCGGCCGGTCCCAGCCGGGCGGCACCGGATTCGACGGCCGCGCGCAGCGCGGCGGTCTCCTCGGCGGGGAAGGGCTGCAGCAGGCCGCCGGGCACCGCGCGCCCGGCGGCGCCGAGCTTGTTGGGCTTCTTGGGCACCGCCGCACCCTGGTAGGTCAGCGGGACGGCCGGTCCGCCGTTCGAGGCGGGCACGAGCGGCTGGTGGACCTCCGTGTAGCCGCCCTCCTGGCCGCGGGTGATGATGCCGGTCTCGATGCCGTGTTCGAGCACTTCGCGGTCCGCTCGCTGCAGGCCGAGGCAGACCCGGTAGGTGACGAGGTAGACCAGCGGCGGCGCCAGCAGCAGCCCGATGCGGCCCGCCCAGATCGTCGCGTTCAGCGACACGTCGAACTCCAGCGCCAGGATGTCGTTGACCGAGGACACGGTCAGCACCCCGTAGAAGGTCAGCGCCATCATGCCGAGCGCGGTGCGCACCGGGACGTCCCTGGCCCGCTGGACCAGGTTGTGGTGGGCGGTGTCCCCGGACAGCTTGCGTTCGATCCACGGATAGGCGACCAGCACGGCGATCATCAGCGTGATGCCGATGGCACCGGCGAAGAACACCGGCGGCACGGTGTGGTCGCCGGGGTAGAGCTCCCACGGCGGGAAGATCCGCAGCAGGCCGTCGGCCCAGCCCATGTACCAGTCCGGCTGGGAACCCGCCGAGACCTTGGGCGGGTCGTAGGGGCCGATGTGCCAGATCGGGTTGATCTGGAACATTCCCGAAATGGCGACGAGGATGGCGGTGACCAGGCCGAAGAAGGCGGCGCTCTTGAGGGCGAACACCGGCATGATCCGCACCCCGACGACGTTGCTCTCCTTGCGCCGCACCCCGGGGAACTGGGTGTGCTTCTGGTACCAGACCAGGGCGAGGTGCGCCGCGACCAGCGCCAGCATGATGCCCGGCACGATCAGGATGTGCAGGGTGTAGAGCCGCGAGATGATGATCGAGCCGGGGAACTCCCCGCCGAACAGGGCCCAGTGGATCCAGGTGCCGATCACCGGCACCGACAGCACGATGCCGGACAGGGTGGCCCGGATACCGGTCCCGGAGAGCAGGTCGTCCGGCAGCGAATAGCCGAAGAAACCCTCGAACATGCCCAGCACCAGCAGCAGCGCGCCGATCACCCAGTTCGCCTCGCGGGGCCGGCGGAACGCTCCGGTGAAGAACACCCGGAACATGTGCACCATCATCGACGCCACGAAGATCAGCGCCGCCCAGTGGTGCAGCTGGCGCACCAGCAGCCCACCGCGGACTTCGAAGGAGATGTCGAGGGTGGTCGCGAAAGCCCGGGACATCTCGGTGCCGCGCAGGTTCTCGTACGACCCGTCGTAGACGACCTCCTGCATCGACGGGTCGAAGAACAGGGTGAGGTAGACCCCGGACAGGATCAGGATGAGGAAGCTGTAGAGCGCGATCTCGCCGAGCAGGAAGGACCAGTGGGTGGGGAAGACCTTGTTGAGCTGGCGCCGCAGCCCACCCGCCAGGTGCAGCCGGTCGTCAGCGGCTCCGGCGGCGCGTGCGGCGATCCGCTGGGCGCGGGGCGTACCCCGGGTGGGTTCCGGCGCGGGACGGGAGTTCATGGCACCTCGCGATCAAGGGGATGGGCCGTCGTGCTCGCTTCCCCCGGCGCGGGGGGCGGTCGTTGGCGGTCAGCACGGCGATCCACGGCAGCGGCAGCGAGATGGCCAGCAGCAGCAGCGCCAGCCAGGGAATTCCGTGCAGGATCCCGGCCAGGAGCAGACACGGGAGACGGCAGGCCGACAGCACCACGTAGTTCCGCCGCCGCCGGGAGAACTGCTCCGCCGGGGACGGCGCGGCGCCGGTGATCAGCACCGGTGCCCGCCGCCGGTGGACCAGGGTGGCCAGGCCCGCGATGCGGCCGCCACCCCGGCCCGGCCGCGCCTTCACGGCGGTGGCGGGCGCGGCCCGGCTCACGACGCCAGCATTCCGGTGCCGGTGAACCGCCCCAGCCGCTGGACCAGATCATCGTCGTCCCCGGCCCGGCGCAGCAGGGGCAGTTCCGGGGAGTGCAACCGCAGCGTGTGCAGCGGCAGGCAGGCGAACCGCGCGACCAGCGCGGGCGGTGGCAGCACGTCACCACCCAGGTGGGCGAGCACGATCAGGTCCTCCGCCGAAGCGGTCTCCACGGCCAGCGCCCAGCCGTGCTCCTCGTCCCAGAGCAGCGCCAGATCGCGGTCGGGGAAGCGGGGCAGCCGCTCGTCGATGGCCAGGTAGGCGTGGGCGGGCGAATCCAGCTGGACGAAGGAACCACCGCTGTCCAAGCCGAGTTCGGCCGCCACCTCGTGCACGTACCGGGCCAGGCCGCGAGCCGCGGCGGATTCGGATTCGATGTTCACGGCAGGACCGCCTCTCACCAGAACCGGGAGTCGCCGCCTGCTTGACGAACCGCCCGGATACCCGCGCCACGGCCCCCCAACCCCGCAGTCGGCAGAATTTTCTCGCATTGCTTTTGTTCCACGGTGGAACTGTCGCGGAATACCGGCCGCGAACCGCCGAAGTTCTTGTCTCACACGGTGTTTGACCCGGGGTGGCCAGTGGTAGCCGGTGCCAGTCGGTCGAGCCCCGCGCCGAATTCCCATTCCCTTTCCTCACGGTGTTCTCCGTGGATTGCCGAGGTATGCCATGTCGAGCCTGGACGCGCCTTCGATGGGTGTGGAGGAAGAATTCCTCCTGGTCGACCCCGCCGGGGACACCCTCTCGTGCGGGGACGCGGTGCTGGGCACCGCCGGCCAGGTCGGCCTCCTGGCCCAGCGGGAGGTGGGGCAGGCCCAGCTCGAACTGAACTCGCCGGTCTGCGACGACGCCCGCGAGCTGCGGCGGCACGTGCTGACCGCGCGGGCCACCGCGGCGGCCGTGGCCCTGTCCGCCGATGCCCGCCTGATCGCCGCGGGGGTGCAGCCCGGCGGCTCCCGGTTCCCCGCGCTGACCGAGCACGAGCGGTACCACGACCTGGCCGCGCACGCCGGGCCGCTGCTGACCGAGCAGCTGGTCTGCGGCTGCCACGTCCACATCGGCATCCCCGACCGCGAGACCGGCGTGCAGGTGCTCAACCACCTCCGCCCGTGGCTGCCGGTCCTGCTCGCGCTCACCGCCAACTCCGCGGTGCACCACGGCCGCGACACCGGCTACGCCAGCTGGCGCGCGGTGCTGCAGTCCCGGTGGGCCTGCGCCGGGTCACCGCCCTACTTCACCTCGGCCGCGCACTACGACGAACTCGTCGCGACGATGGTCGGCAGCGGCGCGGTGCTGGACGAAAGCGCGGTGTACTGGGACGCCCGCCTGTCCGCGCACCTGCCCACCGTCGAGATCCGCGTCGCGGACGTGCCCGCCACCGCGGACGAAACCGTGGTGCTGGCGACCCTCGTCCGGGCGCTGGTCGCCGCCGCGCAGCGGCTGCTCGCCGAGGGCAAGGCGGCTCCCCTGGTGCCCGAGCAACTGCTGCGCGCGGCCACCTGGCGCGCGGCGAGGGACGGGCTCACCGGCTCGGGCATCCACCTGCCCTCCGGACGCCCCGCGTCCCAGGCGAGCCTGCTCGCCGAACTGGTCCGGCACGTGCGCCCGGAACTGGAGCGGTTCGGCGACCTGCGCCTGGTCACCACCTTGCTCAACCGGGTGCTCGCCCACGGCAACGGCGCCACCCAGCAGCGCGACGCCTTCTCCGCGCGCGGTTCGGTCACCGACGCGCTGACCGTCCTGGAACGGCTCACCATCCAGGACCTGGCCACCCCCGCGGCACAGCCGAAGGCGGTCCAGGACTGAGCGGTGCATGAACGGGGCCGCCGGGGGTACCAGGTTCATCGAGGGAGGCAGTATGCGCCTGGTGCTCGGTGGCCGGGCCGATCCGCTCGCGGTGCTGGCCGGGCTGGCGGATCGGCCGCTCAACTACGACCCGGCCGAGGTGGCGGCCCCGGCCTGGGTGTTCGACGAACACCGCCACCACCTGGGCGTGGAAGCCCCCGGCCCGCCCGTGCCCGGCGGGGTGTGGACCCGCGCCCGCGCCCTGGTCCGCGACTACGAGTTCACCCCGCCCGAACTGATCAGCGCCTACTACCGCGCCGACACCGGCCTGCTCGGCCGCGACCTGCTGCTCGAAGGGCACTACCTCGGCCTGCGGTTCCTGATGGGCGTGCGCATCACCGACCTGCTCGACGAAAGCGATTCCGGCCGCACCCGCTGGGGCTGGAGCTACGAAACGCTCACCGGGCACCTGGAACGGGGCCGGGTGGACTACGCGGTGGTCAAGGACCACACCAGCGGTGTCGTCGAGTTCTTCGCCACCAGCTACTCGCAGCTCAACCCGGCCGTCCACCCGGTACTGCGCCTGGGCTGGGCCGTCTTCGGCAGGCGCACCCAGCTGCGGTTCTACCGCCGGGTCGGCGAGCGCCTGCGGCACCTGCTGCGGCAACCGCCCGGGATCAGGCAGGTGCCGGGGCACCTCGCCCTGCCCCATCGGTGGAACCCCACCGTGATCGACGGCGCATCGGGTTGAGCCGCGAACGGCTGGGTAGCCGGGCGGCGAGCGAAAAGGGGTGACCAGCGTGCGCATCGCCATCACCGGAGCCTCCGGCAACATCGGCACCGGCCTGCTCCGGGCCTTGGCCGACGACGACGAATCCCACGAGATCGTGGGGATCTGCCGTCGCCCCCCGCCGTCCCTGCCGCCCTACGACCAGGTCGGCTGGCACGCCATCGACCTCGGCGCGGACGCCGCACCCGACCAGCTGCGCACCGCCTTCGCCGACGTCGACGCCGTGGTGCACCTGGCTTGGGCCTTCCAGCCCGTCCGCGACGGTGAACGCCTGCACCGCGCCAACTTCAAGGGCACCCGCGCCGTGCTGGACGCGGCCGCCGGCGCCGGGGTCGGCCACGTGGTCCACGGCTCCTCCATCGCCGTCTACGCACCCGGCGCCACCGAACCGGTGGACGAGACCTGGCCGAGCACCGGCATCACCGGCTCGCGCTACGGCACCGGCAAGGCCGAGGTCGAGCGCGTGCTCGAACGCTTCGCCGCCGACCACCCGGAGATCACCGTGACCAGCGTGCGGCCGACCCTGGTGGCGCAGACCGCGGCCTCGGCCAGCCTGCTCGCGCTCTTCTTCGACCCGCTCGTCCCCAGCTGGCTCGTCCGCCTGCTCCACTCCGGCCGCGTGCCCCTGCTGCCGCTGCCCGCGCACTTCGCGGTCCAGCTCGTCCACGCCGACGACGTGGGCGACGCGATCGTCCGCATCCTGCGCCGCAAAGCCGGTGGGCCGTTCAACATCGCCGCCGACACCATCACCATCGACGACCTCGCCCGCGTCGCCGGCAGCAAGGCCCTGCCCATCCCCAGCCGCCTCATCCGGGCGGCGGTCGCGGCGCTGTGGCGGCTGCGCCTGCTGCGCATGTCACCCGGCTGGTACGACGTCGGCACCGAATCACCACTCGTCGACACCAGCCGAGCCCGGCGCGCCCTCGGCTGGTCACCGAAGATCAACAGCGAGGACGCGGCCGGGGAGCAACTCGCCGGAATGGCCAGGAACGCCGAAACCCCCAGCCCGGCACTGCGCCGGGACCGCTTCCGCACCGAACCGGCCGCAGCCCCGGCGTCCCCGCGGCAGGCGGCACCCACCGGCTGAGCCCCGGTCAGCAAGGTCACGGGGCCGGCTGGTGCCCGCTCACCGAGTCGTCCCGGACGTCCTCCGGAGCCGTCGTCCGGTAGCGGTCGGCGAGCAGGCGGTACTGCGGCGTGCACAACGCCACCAGGGCCAGAGCGGTGCAGGCGAGACCGGCGGCCACGAAGAGCAGGGCGATCCCGCGTGAGTCCCCGGTGCCCAGCAGCCATTCCCACTGCTGCCGCCCGGCGTCGGTGCGCAGGTGCGGGATCACCCACAGTTCGGCGATGGGGGCGATCAGCAGCGAGGTCACCGGCGCCGCCGCGGCTTCGAAGGTGGAGGCGAAACCGAACACCCGGCCCTGCTTCTCGTAGGGCACGACGCGCTGGATGACGGTCTGCTCCGCGGCTTCGATGGCCGGGACCAGCGCCATGATCAGCCACAGCCCGGTGACGAACAGCCAGCCCCACTCGCGGATGCCGAAGACCGCACCGAGCACGCCGATGAGCGCGGCGACGAGCAGCATGGTGCGGATCGGCCGCGTGCCGAGTCCCTTCGCGCCGATCAGCGCCCCACCGGCGAACAGGCCCGTCGACGCGACCGCGAACCAGATGCCCCAGTTCTGCACCCCGAACAACTCGATGCCGTAGGGGTCCATCAGGGCCATGGACACCCCGCCGACGATGTTGTTCAGCGTGGTGAACAGCACCAGCGCGAACAACCCGGGGGCGGCGGTGACGGCCGCCCACCCGCCGCGGACGTCGACCCACTTGGCAGGCTGGCCGCTGCGGGCGACTCCGCGTTCGGGGACGCGCACGCCGAGCAGGTGCAGCAGGGTGAGCCCGAGCGCCGAGATGCCGATGACCAGCGTCCACCCCATGCCGAGGAAGCCGACCGCCAGGCCGCTGAACACACTGGTGACCAGCATCGCCAGGCCCTGCACGGCGCCGACGAGCCCGTTCGCGTTGGCGTGGCGCTCGTCCGGCACGAGCAGGGTCACCGTGGTCGACAGCGCGATGTTGCGCAGTTGCGCCACCACCGCGCCGGCGAGCATGACCACGGCGAACACCCAGAACCAGGGCCGCCCGAGATCGGCGATCGCCCGGTCACCGACGACGAGGAAGAACAGCCCGTCGAGGACGAACACCGACAGCGCGATGACGGTGGACCACACCATCACCGGCTTCTTGCGGAAGCGGTCGACCAGGGTGCCGAAGAACATGCTGAACAAAGCCACGAAGAGCATGTACGCGGCGCCGATCACGCCGGTGGTGATCACGTTGCGCGTTTCGGCGTAGATCCAGAAGGTCAGGCCGAACCACAGGAAGCTCGTGGTGACGTTGGCAACGGCGGTGTTGACCAGTACGTGCAGGAAAAGGCGGAAACCGTTCGGCGGGGCGGCACCGTCCGCCGTTTTCCCGGGGGCCGGCAACTCATTCATTCGCCGGTCCGGAATCGCGGTACCGGTTTTCGGCCTTGACCCACTCCGGGGCCCGGAGCTTGGCCATCCGGATTTCCTCCGCCTCGTCGAAGGCGAACCATTCCATGGCCGGGCGGTCCGGCAGCACCCCGCGCAGGTATTCCCCGAGGTAGTGCAGCGGGGCCTCCCAGCCGAGCGCCGGGCTGTACTTGTCCGCCGTGAGATCGGTGTGGAAGACATCGGCGACCGAAGCGTGCTCCAATTCGAGCCAGGTCGCCTCCGGCCCGTCCGCGGTGAGCCGCACCTCCACCTGGTCGACGGTGTCGCGGTCCGGCGGGTGCCAGCTCACGCGCAGCACGTTCGGTGCATCGCAGACCAGGATCTTCCCGCTCGCCTGACCCGCGAAGGCGTAGTCGCCGCCCTCGCGCAGATCACCGCTGAGCGGCAGGAAGAAGCGGTCGATCCGATCGGGGGTGGTGAATGCTGCCCAGACCTTTTCCACGGGCGCCTGGAATCGGCGCCCGAGCACGGCGGCACGCCCCGGGCCCGCCGGGATCTCGCGGTCCACCAGGCTTCGTTCCACCAGGAACAAGCTGGTTTCTTCGTTGGCGATTCCGCTCATTTCTCCTCCAATGCAGTGGTGTTTCCCCGGACCTTCGGATGGACGGCGAGGACCAGCCGGTGGTCCCGGCCCCGTGACCCGCCGTGGTACTTCACGGCCAGTGCGTCCGCCGCCGCGGTCAGTTCCTCCGTGAACGCCGCGCCATCGGCCGGCGTGGCGAAGGAAAGCACCCGATCCCGCCCGAACGCCCCGGCGTGCGGATCGGCGGCCAGCTCCCCGACCTCCCGCACCAGCCGAGCCGCGACGGCGAGCAGCCGCCGAGCCGGCGGGGCCCCGTGCAGTTGCTCGGGGCACGGTTCGAGCGACCCGAGCACGCTCGGCGAAATGACGTACGCGGCGGCGGTCGCCCGCAACCGGCGTTCGGTGGCGTTGCCCCGGCGGTTCTCCGCCACCAGGTGGAGCAGCCCGTGCCGTTCGAGCACGTGCAGGTGGTGGTTGACCTTCTGCCGGGACAGCGGGACCAGCCGGGCGAGCCCAGCCGCCGAGCCCGGCCGGGCCAGCTCGGCGAGCAGCCGCCTGCGCAGCGGGCTGAGCAGGGCCTCGGCGGCTGCGACGTCCGCGATCACGGCGACTTCGTCCATGGAGCCACCGTCTCACTGACAAAAGATTTTGTCAAGGCAACTTTGCCTGTCGGCTGCTCCGGCGGCGTAACCTCGCCGCGTGAGGAGGGAGTCACCGTGATCACTGGTTTCGACACCGTCGTGCTCACCGCGGGGCCCGCCGGGCCAGCCATCAGCCGGTTCCTGGAGCAGTGGGCAGCCCGGTGGCCGGACCTGCGGGTCTCGGCCGGTGATCCGGCGCGGTCGCCGTTCGTGACGTGGCGCGAGACCCGCATTCCCGAGGCGCGGGGTGAGGTGCTGGTCGCCAGGGACGAGCGGATGCTCACGGACTGGGACGAGCACGGCTACGAGGTACCGGACTCGGCCGCCGGTCCGTTCGCGCTGTTCTACCAGCCCTGCCCGGCCCCGCGGTTCGAGGCGCTGGTCCAGCAGGACCCCTACGCCAGGGGCATGGCCTTCGACCCGCACCCGATCACCGTCGTGGGGGCGGGCCTGGCGCTGGTCACCATCGTCACCCCGGACGACGACAGCGATTTCTCCCGCAGCGTCATCGACGGCTTGATCGCCGAATTCACCTGAAGGACCACGACCTTGATGAGCGAAGCCCGGATCACTCTGTGATCGCCGGAACGACCGTGAACGTCCACGCCCCGCTGCCGATCCTGTAGCTCACGTGGGTATCGCCGGAGGTGAGCCGCCCGGCATCGGCGGGGGCGGTCACCTCGGCGTCCTCCGCCGGTCGTGGCACGACGACCCGTGCCGTGGTGTTGGCGGGGATTTCGACGTCGATGGTCAGCTTGCCGCCGGTGCGCCGCCACGCGCTCCGGATGGTCCCGCGCACCGTCTCCAGGCTGCCGCTCGCCTCGCTGTACGCGTCCGACACACCGGGAGCGATCACGATCCGGTCGTAGGCGACCGCGTCAGCCTCGGCCCGGATACCGGCCACCCCCCGGGTGAACCACGAGTCGAGCCCGCCGAAGATGGTGGTGTCCGCGGAGCCGAGGTCGCCGTAGGTCCAGTCCCAGTGCTCCGGAACGGAAGTCGCTCCCCGGCTGAGCCAGTACCCGTAGCTCGGGTACGACTCCTGCAGCGCGGCATCGTGGACGACGTCGTCGCGCCCGGCGTCGGACAGGACGCGGATGAGCACCGGCAGCCCGATGATGCCGACGTTGAAGTGGTTCCCCGCCGCCCTGATGTCCTCGATCAAGCGCTCGAGGACGCGTTCCCGGTCGGCCGGGCCGGGTGCCCCCAGGTCGAGCGCCAAGGCAGCCGCCGTCTGGGTACCCGTGGCGAAGGTGCCCTCGCGGGAGTTGAAGAAGGCACGGCGGAACGCCGCGACGATCGCCGACGCCTTGCGCTCATACGCGGCGGCTTCCGCTTCGCGGCCGCTGACGGCCGCGGCCGCCGCCATGGCGCGGGCACACCTCCAGTAGCCCCAGGTGGCCGTTACCTCCGGCGGGGTGAAGTGCGCGTTCGCGGGGTTGAACGGATCCGCCCAGTGCTGCCCCGGGTAGAACCAGTCGCCGAAGAACCCCGCCGACATCGGACCACCCGGCAGGATGCCGTCCGCCTCCCGTGACTCGAGGCGGGCGAAGTAGCGCCGCATCGCGTCGTAGTGGCGGCGGAGCGTGGCGCCGTCGCCGTAGACCAGGTAGCTCTGGTGCGCCTGCACCAGCAGGGCGCCGCTCCAGTTGGGGTCGCCGACGTACCAGCGCCCCGTCGGGTCGGGCACCACCCCGGGTATCTCGCCGTCCGCACGCTGGCCGTCGACGCAGTCCCTGGCCAGCGCCCTGGTGTAGGCGGCGAAGTCGAAGCTGCGGGCGTACCACTCGAACTGGCACGCGCTCGAATTGCCCCACCCCGCTTTCTCCCGGTTCGGGTCGGCGGGCAGGAGCGGGCCGAGCATGGCGCCGCGGGCGCTGCGGCGGCAGATGCGGTGGATCTCGTCGAGCAGCCGGTGGGAACTCCGGAACCGGCCGGCGACCGGGTTCACCGCGTGCAACACGACGCCCGTCACCGTCTCCGCCGTCGGCGGTGCGGGCAGGCCGCGCACCTCGAGGTAGCGGAACCCGTGGTAGCTGAACCGCGGGTGCCAGACCTCGGTGCCGCCGTGCCCGGCGAGCGTGCAGTTGTCGACGATGTCCGCCCCGGCCTGCCAGCCCGCCATACCGGCCTGGCTCACGCTGCCGTCCTCGGCCAGGTACCAGCCGGGACGCAGGGAGATCGTGGTGCCCGCCGCACCCCGCACCGCGATTTCCGGCCACCCGACGAAGTTCGTGCCGAAGTCGAACACGTGGACACCGGGCGCCGGCTCACGGATCTCCTGCGGGCTCAGCCGCTCGACTGCCCTGATGGGCGGTTCGAACTGCGCGCTGAGCACCGCCGCCGGCGACGGAACGGCGGTCGCGGGCCGCCAGGCCGTGAGGTCCCCCTCGGGCCGGTCCCAATCGGACGGCCAGTTCCGCGCATCGAAGTCCTCACCGCCGTACCAGCCGGAGAAGGAGATCGGCCCGTCGTGGACCGACCAGGACGAATCGCTGGCGATCGTCTGACGGCTCCCGTCGGAGTACTCGATCTCCAGCTGCGCGATCAGCTGCGGCCGGCCGGTCAGGCGAACGGGATCGCCGTTGACGATCGCGGACTCCCACGCCACCGAAGCCCAGTACCGGCCGTCCTTCTCGGGAACGTTGAACAGGCCGTTGCCGAGCATCACGCCGATGCGGTTGGCCCCGTACCGGAGCTGGTGAGCGACGTCGTAGGTCCGGTAGAGGGCACGGGAGCCGTACGCCGTCGCGGTCGGAGTCAGGAAGTCCTCGCCCACCTTCTCGCCGTTCAGCCGCGCTTCGTAGAGCCCGAGACCGGAAACGTACAGCCGGGCGCGCAGGACGTCGTGGGATTCCGCCACGGTGAATCCCTTGGCGAAGATCGGCATCGGCCGGTCCGCCGAGCCGGGTGCGGACTCGGGGCCGGTGATCCACGACGCGGCCCAATCGCCGGGCTCCAGCAGTCCCAGTTCCCACCGCGCCACCGGGCTCCACGGGGAAGTGGTGCCGTCCCCGGCCCAACTGCGGACCTGCCAGAACACCTGGTCGCGGGACCCGAGCGACTCACCGGCGTAGGGGACGTCGACCTGCCGGCGGGACCCCACCCGGCCGGTGTCCCACAGGTCGGGCCGGTCCTGCTCCAGCAGGTCACGCCGGGACGCCGCCCGGATCCGGTACGCGGCCTGCACCACGCCGGAGCCGGTCGCCGTGATCTTCCAGGCCAGTGCCGGGGTCGGCTCATCGATGCCGACGGGGTCGGTCAGGTAGTCCGCGGTGAGTCCGTGCACACCGATCCGGTGGTCCCCCAGTGCCATCGTCATGGCTTGCTCCCTTGTTCATTGCGTCTCGCACTAGTTGCGCAACGCACCATTTGCGCGACGCAAGCTACTCGCCTAGGGTCGGCGAAGGCAAGCCCACGGACGGAATGGACGCGGATGAGCAACGGGCGGCGAACGACGGCAGCGGAGCGGGTGCTGGCGGTGATGCCGGCTTGGGGCAGGGCGATCTCCCAGCTCAACGCCCTGATCGCCACCCGGATGGGGGTCACGGTCAGTGACCTGCACTGCTTGGACGCGCTGAACCGGCACGGCCCGGCGACGGCGAGCGAACTGGCGGGCTCGGTGGCGCTCACACCGGGCTCCGTTTCCCGGATGATCGACCGGCTCGACGCCGCCGGCTGCATCAAGAGGGTCGCGGACCCCGGTGACCGGCGGCGGGTGCTGATCGAACCCACCACGGAGGGGCTGGCGAGGGTGCGGTCCTACTACGACGGCCTGTCCGCGCTGACGTCGGACGACCTCGCCGAGTTCACCGAGGCCGAACTCGACGTCGTGCACCGGTTCCTGGACAGGGCGTCGGCCAGCACGACCGCGGAGCTGACCCGCCTGCGGAACTCCTGACTCAGCCGCGCCCGTGGATGGTGCGGTGGATCCAGTCGGCGTAGGCGGGCACGCTGGTGTAGAGGCCGGGCCCGTTGGCGCACGGCACGTCGTTGTCACCGGGACCGGAGGTGACGCCGATCAGCTCCCACCGGCCACCCTTCCCGCGCTGGACCTGCGGCCCGCCGGAGTCACCCATGCACGCCATCGCGCCGGGCTTGCGGCTGACCGTGCACAGCCGGGTCGAGTCCGCGTAGCCGGGCGAGCACTCCGACCGCGCCCCGCGGCGGGTGCCGAGCTGCTGGAGCCGTTCGGGGAACACCGCCTTGTCGATGTCGGCGGTGTCGACCGTGGTGCCGAAGCCGAGCACGCGGGTCGGCGTGCCGGGGCGGCCGGGCCGCTCGGCGACGCGGATCGGCTGCTCGGAGACCGGGCGGCTCAGGCGCACCAGCGCGATGTCGTGCTGGTTCGGCTCGCCCGGCCGGTAACCCGGGTGCCGCACCCAGCCGTCGATCGCGCGCACGGTGCCGCCGGAGGTCCGCCGCTGGCTGCCGATGCGCACGGTCCCCTCCGGCTTCGCCGGGTTGTTCTCCGGGTCGACGCAGTGCGCCGCGGTCACCACCCACCGCGGGTGGACCAGCACCGCCCCGCACACCCCCTTGGCGTTGTTCAGCTCCGGCACCACCTCCGGGATCGAGGCCATGAATTCGTAGCGCTCGGTGGAGTTCTGCCCGTTCACCACGGCACCGGCGCTGCCGGGCACCGCGAGCGCGCACACGGTTCCCACCAGCGCGGCACCGGCGGCACGAACCAATTTGCGGCGCACAGCATCCATCTTCGACATGCTTTTCCTTCTGTTCTGCGGATCTTGAATCGCTCGGGGCAAGCATCGCCGTGCGCCCCGCCCGCCAGCCACCCGGTCAGTACCCGGATCCGCGGTGGCGACGGCCCGACGCCGGTTGGTGGCACCCGCTACACCCCCACCTCGGTTGCGGTTCGGTGTCATGGCACCGAAGTTCCGGCGAAGGTCTTGACGGCGGTGCCGCCGAGGCCCTACCACTGCGGTGCCAGGACGAACCGAACTCCGCTGGGAGACGGGAAATCCCGCGGTGGGAGCCGGTTCGCGCCCGCCCGAAGCCGTCGCACCCGAAAAGGGGAAACATGTCCGAGGTCGTCAACAGCATCTTCGGCCGCACGTCCAGGCCCGAAAGCCCTGGTACCACAACGATCGCGGGCGGGCAGACCGCGGTGGGCGAGACCGCGGGCCGCACCGCCGACGAGGTGGCCGCGGCCACTCCGGATCAGGACGACACCACCCGCGTCGAGGACCACACCGACACCACCCGAGACAAAGCCGAAACCACCGACGAAGACACCGCGGAGAACACCGAAGAAGACGAGGACCTCACCGAGGACAGCCCCGCCGACCAGACCGCCAACACCGAAGACGAAGACCTCGCCGACGAGGACGAGAGCCCCGAGAACGAGGCCACCATCACCGGAGAGAACGCCGAGAACCAGGCGGCCATCACCGAAGAGGACGAAGAGGACACCGCGCTCGTCGAGCCGGTCGTTCCGGTTCGGGCCGCCGCGGCCACGCGCGGCACCACCTCGGTCGACGACGAGGTCGTCGCGAAGGTGGTGGACCTGGTGGCCCGCAAGGCCGAAGGGGTGCACGACCTCAGCGAAAGCGTTTCGGTCGGTGTCAACGGCGACGTCGTCACCGTCCGGGTCTCGCTGGTGATCGTGTTCGGTCACGCGGTCAAGGCGCTCGCCGGGCAGTTGCGCGTCGACGTGATCGACGCCCTCGAGCAGTTCCTCGGTCTCGACGTCGAGGTGGTGGACGTCCGCATCACCGACATCCACCTCCCGGACGCCGGCTGACCCGGCCGGCGAAGGCTGTGGTCCCGCTCCCGCACCCGGGACCACAGCCGCCGAACAGCGCTTTCGCCAACCCCGCCGAAGCGGGAGACTGCTTCCTGCCAGCAGGCTCGCAGCCCCTAGGGAGAAGCATGTCCCGCACCTCCGGCGCGCTCGCCGCCGTGCTCCTCGGCGTCTCACTGGTGACCACCGCGCCAGCCACCGCCGCGCCCCCGCACCCCTACCCCACCGAATTCCCGCTGCCCGACGGATTCCTGCCCGAGGGCATCGCGATCGGGCACGCCCCCACCGCCTACTTCGGCTCCCGCGCCGACGGTGACCTGTTCCGCGTCGACCTGCGCACCGGGAAGGGCGAGGTGTTCAGCCAGGGCCCCGGCACCCCGTCGGTCGGGCTGAAGGCCGACAAGCACCACCGGCTGTTCGTCGCCGGTGGGGTCGGCGGGGACGCGCGGGTGGTGGACGCGAAAACCGGGAAACTGATCAAAACCTATGAATTCGCCGCCGACGCCGACACCTTCGTCAACGACGTCGTGCTCACCGACGAAGCGGCGTACTTCACCGACTCCCGCAAGGCCGTGCTCTACCGGGTCGCCCTCGGCAAGCACGGCAAGCTGCCGGACACCCACACCACCCTGCCGCTCACCGGCGCCTTCGTCGTGACGCCCGGCGCCATCAACGCGAACGGCATCGCCGAAACCCCCGACCGGCGCTCGCTGCTGGTCGTGCAGAGCAACACCGCGCAACTGCACCTGGTGGACAAGCGGACCGGGGTGACCGAGCTGGTCGACCTCGGTGGCGAGTCGCTGGTCAACGGGGACGGCCTGCTGCTCCGGGGGCGCACGCTGTACGTGGTGCAGAACAGGTCCAACGCCGTCGCCGTGTTCACCGTCGCCAAGGACGGCAGCGAGGCGGAGCTGCGGGAGCGGATCACCGATCCGCGGTTCGACGTGCCCACCACGGTCGCCGCGCACGGCAACCGCCTGTACCTGCCCAACGCCAGGTTCACCACCCCGCCGACCCCGGCCACGCCGTACGACGCGGTCGCCGTGCCGAAGAGCTGATCAGCGCGCGACCAGTGCGGCGATGCCGTCGAGCTGGCGTTGCAGGCCGAACTCGAACAGCTCGGTCAGGGGCATCGAGTTCGGCAGGTCGCCGGCGACCCGGGCCAGCACGGGGAACCGGCCCGAGCCGAGGAGCCCGTCCAGCGTCGCGTGGTCCGCGGCGTAGCGCTGGGCACCGGTGATGCCGGTGTCCAGTTCGGCCTCGAACTCGAGGGCGCTGGTCACCGCGAGGCCGCCGACGTAGCCGTTGAGCGTGATGACCAGGTGCATCATCGTGCGGTGGTCCAGGCCGAGGCCGCTCACCGCACGCAGGGCCCAGTCCAGCTGGTGGAGCCCGGCCACCAGCACCGGCGGGTGCACGAGTGAGTTGAGCGCCACCGTGGCCAGCCACGGGTGCCGCTGGTAGGCACGCCACTGCAGCCGGGCACACAACTCCAGCTTCGCGCGCCACCCGGCCGGGCCGCGCTCGGGCAGCTTCTCCCGGCTGAGCGCGGCGTCGGCCATCAGGCGGAGCAGTTCTTCCTTGTCCGGCACGTGCCGGTACAGCGACATCGGCCCGACGCCGAGTTCCGCGGCGAGCCTGCGCATGGACAGCGCGCCGCTGCCTTCGGTGTCCGCGAGCGCGATCGCGGCCCGCACCAGCCGGTCGCGGCTCAGCCCCGAGGCCCCCGGCCTGCTCCCGGCTCGTTCGACGCCGAGCGCGTGCCGGGCCTGGGCGCGTTCGGCGACCACGGTCCCGCTACCCGGCACCGTGCGCACCCAGCCCTGGTCACGGAGGGTGGCCAGCGCCTTGGTGGCGGTGGCCATCGCCACTCCCCAGTCACGCACGAGCGCGCGGGTGGACGGCACCCGGTCACCCGCGCGGAGCCGGCCGGAGGTGATCTGGGCTCGGATGTCCGCCACGATGCGCGCGTAGGGTGCACCTTCGTCCGTCATAGCCGAAGCGTACTAGTACGGATGCCCGCCGATGCTGATACGGGTTCAGGGACCTCCCGGATATCCGGCGAAAATCATGGTGACACCGGCGTCGCCTCCCTACCGTTCCCTGCGTACGACGTATCGCGCGAGTGGCAAGGAGTGGCATGACGACGATGACGGAGCGGGCGCCGGGAACCGGGCGGCCGGCGAAGGAGGCGCTGTGGCGGCGGCCGTGGGTGGTTCCGCTGGCCTTCGTCGTCCTGGCTTTCCTGGCCTTCTCCCTGCCGCCCTACCTGGGCCTGGACCCGGACCGGTCGCGTGTGCCGCCACCACCGGGGCTCGGCTGGTTCTACCCGCTGCTGGTGGCGCACGTCGGGTTCGCCTCCGTGGCGATGGTGACCTGCGTGCTGCAGATCTGGCCGTGGTTCCGGCAGCGGTACCCGGCGGTGCACCGCCGGGCGGGGCGGGTCTACGTGTTCGCCGGCGTGCTCCCGGCCGGGGTCTCGGCCTTCGCCATCGGACTGGTCAGCCCGTTCGGGCCGGTGGCGTCGGTGAGCAACGTGCTGCTCGCGGTGCTGTGGCTCACCTGCACGGTCGCCGGGTTCCGGGCGGCCCGCGCCCGCCGGTTCGGGGTCCACCGGCGGTGGATGGTCCGCAGCTTCGCGCTGACCATGTCGATCATCAGCAACCGGCTCTGGGGCGTGGTCTTCGGCATTTCGCTGGCCCCGCAACTGGAAACCACGTTCGCGGGCGACGAGCGGTTCTTCACCACGACGATCGCCGGAATCACCACCTGGGCGGGCTGGGTGGTCCCGCTGCTGATCGCGGAGTGGTGGCTGACCGAACGGAAGAAGCGCCCGGCCCGGGTGGTGCCCGGGTAACCGGCGTGACGTTTCAGCCGTGGCTGTACTCCGTTGACGGCTCGGCGACCGGCGGGTGTCATGCACACCACCAGACGCCAAGCCGAGGTGAAGGAGTGAAGCACCATGGGTGAATTCGATCTGGACCTGAAGATCGAGGGAGCGGTCGGGGCCGGCTGGGCCGAGCACTTCGGCGGGGCGGCCGTCCACCTGGCGGACCACCCCGGGCACGACACCGCCGCGTTGAACACCTGCACCTCCCCGTGCACGTCGGTCGCCTGCACCCACTCCGGATCGTGCTGAGCCGATCGACGTGTGCAGGCCCGGGCGAACCAGCGGTTCGCCCGGGCCTGCCGCCAATCCGCTTCCGGGCGCTCGACTTCGCCGTTGTCCGGCTTTCGGCGCGAGCACCCGGCGACGGTGAACCAGCGCTCGAAGAAGCGTGGGCCGACCCGTTCGTCCGCGAGGCGATCGAGGTTTCCAGCCCGTCACTGGCCGCCACCCTGGACCGGATCACCAGCGGCGAGCTCACCGATCCGGCCAGGCGGCGCCGCGCCACCCAGTCGCTCCACCGCTACCTGGCCAGGATGACGCAGCGGCCCACCCCCTTCGGCCTGCTGGCCGGGGTGGCGGCGGCCGAGTTCGGCGAGCAGCCGAAGGTCCGCTTCGGCACGGCGCACCGCAAGCACGTCCGCGTCGACCTGAGCTGGCTGGCCGAGGTGATCCGCGGCCGCGAAACCGAGCCCGCCGTGCTCCCCCGGCTCCGGCTGGTTCGCAACGACCTGTGCTTCGAACGCGGCGACCGGCTGGTGCTCCCCCTGGTGCCGGAGGAAAGCGGCGTCCAGGGGCCGGACGACCGCGAACGCACCATCCGGTACACGCACCCGGTGCGCACCGCACTGCCGCGTTCCCCCACCGCCTTCGGAGAACTGTTCGCGCGGCTCGAAGCGGAATTCCCGCGGGCGGGCGAGGAGGTGCTCACCGAGCTGATCACCCGCCTGGTGTCGCTGGACTTCCTGTGCACCGACCTGCGCCCGCCCGCGACCACCGGCGATCCGATCGCGCACGTGCTCACCCGCGGCGGTCACGACCCGGAACTGGCGAAGGTCCGCGACGAGCTGAGCCGCTACGCCGCCGCTCCGGTCGGCCAGGGCCACGACGCGCTGCGCACCGTGACGGCCACCATGCGCGGTATCCACGACCAGGCCCAGTTGCTGCAGGTCGATCTCGGCATGGACGCCGACCTCGTGCTGCCCACCACCGTCGCGGACGAACTGGTTTCGGCCGCCGAGGTCGCCTGGCGGGTGGCACCACCACGCCTGGCTCCCGCCGACCCCCTCGCGGCCTACCGCCGGGAGTTCATCGACCGCTACGGCACGGGAACCGTGGTCGGTGTCAAGGAACTGCTCGATCCGGCCCGCGGCCTCGGGCCGCCTGCCGGTTACCTGCTGCCGCCGGGCCCGCGATCGCCCGGCCCCGAGCGTCCCGGTGAGTCCGGACGCGACGCCGTCCTGCTCGCCCTGGCGACCCGGGGCGAGCGGGAAGTGCTGCTGGACGAAGAAACCATCGAACGGCTCGCGCATCCCGGCGAACGGGGTTCGTACGCGGAAATCTGCGCCCAGCTCCTCGCCGATTCCGAGGACGCCCTGTGCCGCGGGGAATTCCGGCTCGTCGGCGGCGGTGACGTCAACTTCACCCGGGTCGGTGCCCTGTCCGGCCGGTTCCTGCCGCTTCTCCCCCAGCTGCGGGAAAGGGTCGCCGCGGTGGCCGCGGACCTGATCGGTCCCGGGGTGGCGCAACTGCGCACACCGCCGCTGCACCCCCGGATGGCCAACGTGACGCAGGTGCCCCGGCTGAGCGACCGGGCGTTGGTGGTCGGCGCCTACGCCGAACGCCCGGCCGAGCCGGGCCTCGACGACCTCGGCATCACCGCCGAGCACGACCGGTTCGCCGTGGTGTCGCTGCCGGACGGCCGGGAGGTCGTGCCCCAGGTTTTCCACTCGCTCAACCCGCGGCTCGCCGTGCCGAACGCGGTGCGCCTGCTGATCGAGATCGGCGAAAGCCACACCCCGCCCTGGCCGCTGTGGCACTGGGGTGCCGCCGCCGAACTGCCCTTCCTGCCCAGGGTCCGGTACGGCCGCACGGTGCTCAGCCCGGCGCGCTGGCTGCCCGACCCCCGGTTGCGCGAGCCCGCCGATCGTGGCGAGTGGTTGCGGCGCTTCGAAAGCTGGCGCGCCGAGCGGTCCGTGCCGCGCATCGTGCACGCCACCACCGAGGGCGAGCGGCGGATCCGGCTCGACCTCGACTCCCCCGCCGCGCTGGACCTGCTGCGCGCCGATCTGCGGAAGCACCCGGACCTGGTGCTGCGCGAAGAACCCGCGGGCGGGGAGTTCGGCTCGGGTTGGGCCGGTGGGCACGCGGCCGAAGTGGTCGTGCCGGTGGTGCCGACGCGCCCGGCGCCGCCGAAGCGGGAGGAACCCACCCGGCGAGCGTTCTTCAGCCGGTCGTACCCGCCGGGTGGGGAATGGCTCTACCTCAAGGTGTACGCCGAGAAGAGCAGGCACACCGAACTGCTCACCCGGCACCTGCCCGCGCTGGTGACGCAGGCGCAGCCGCACAGCGACCGGTGGTTCTTCCTGCGTTACGCCGATCCGGCCCACCACCTGCGCCTGCGGTTCCACGGCGAACCGGGGCGGCTCAACGGCGAACTGCTGCCCCTGGTGCACCACTGGGCGGGCGGCCTGATCGACGCCGGGCTGATCGCCGAGGTGACCACGGGCACCTACCAGCCGGAGATCACCCGGTACGGCGGGCCGGGCGCCATCGAAGCCGCCGAACGCGCGTTCCACGCGGATTCGCAGAGCGTGCTGGAGCAGCTTTCCCTGCTGGCCCAAGGGGTGCTGGACCTGCCGGTGGAACTGCTGCTCGCCGCCAACCACCTCGACCTGGCCCGGCACCTGCACGGTGACGGGTGGCAGGACTGGCTGCTCGCCACCTTCCCGAAGGACGAGCACCACCGGGCGTTCCAGCGGCACCGGCGCGAAGCCGTCCGCCTGCTCGATTCCGCCGAGCCCGAACTGCTGGCCAGCTGGGCACGGCGTGCGCCACGGTTGCGGGAATACGCAAAAGCGGCCGGAGACAGGGTCTCGATCGCCTCCGTGCTCCACCTGCACCACAACCGCCTCAGCGGCACCGGAATCGACGCGGAACGCGACGCCTGCGCCATCGCCCGCGGGGTCGTGCAGGTCCAGCGCGACCGCGAACGACAGGAGCGCCGATGACCACGCGGCTGGTGACCGAACTCGCCGAGCGGCTCGCCGACCCCGAACGGGTGGTGACCACCACCGACGCGCCCGGCAACGCGTTGCGCACCGGCACCGGGGACGCCGCGTTGTGGAGCCCCGGCGCGCTGTCCGACGGCCACCCGGCGCTGGCACTGCTGTTCGCCGAACTGGGTGTGCGCGAGCTCGCCCACGCACACCTGCGGGCGGCGCTCGCGTCGACGGCACCGCCCTCGGGCGGCGGATTGTTCGGCGGCATCTCGGCAGTGGCGTTCGCGGCGCACGCGGCGGCCCACGGGACCGCCGCCTACCAGTCGGTGCTCACGCAGCTCGACGCGGCGGTCAGCCGGGAGTGCCACGCCCTGGCCGCACGCGACCGCGCGCGGATCGCCGGGGGCCTGGCGATCGGCGGGTGGTCGGGTTACGACGTCACCTCGGGCATCAGCGGGGTCGGCAGGCACCTGCTGGCCCGCTGCCTGGCGACCGGGGACCCGGCGCTGCGGGCGGCCCTCGACGACGTGCTGGCGACGCTGGTGGACATCGCGGTCGCGGACGACGTCGAGGTCGGCGGCCGGCGCGTGCCGGCGTGGTGGAGCCACCACGACACCGCGGGGGTGCCCGAGGAGCGGGGCGGCCACCTCAACTTCGGCATGGCACACGGCATCACCGGTCCGCTGGCGCTGCTCGCGCTCGCCCGGCGGGCCGGGGTGGCGGTGGCCCGGCAGGACGAGGCCGTGGACCGCATCCTGTCGCTGCTGCGGACCTGGCGGCTCGACGACGGGTCCGGGCCGTTCTGGCCGTACTCGGTCACGCTCGACGGGCCCTCGCCGCCCGGCCGGTACCGGGAGGTGTGGTGCTACGGCGCCGCCGGGATCGGGCGCGCGCTGTTCCTCGCCGCCCAGGTGCTGGACGACCAGGAGTGGCACGAGACCGCGCACGGCGCGTTGCGCGGTGCCTTCGGCATCGCGCTCGCCGGATCGAGCCCGATCCGCGACTCCGGGCTGTGCCACGGCTGGGCGGGCCTGCTGCAGATCGCCTCGCGCATGGCGTTCGACACCGGCGACCGGTACTACGCCGACATCGCGGACGAGCTCGCCGTCCGGCTGGAGAAGGACTACGACCCGGAGGCCCCGTTCGGCTTCCGGTACGACTACCCCGGTTCGGTCCGCCCCCTCGACCGCCCCGGTTTCCTGGAGGGCGCGGCGGGCATCGCGCTCGCCCTCCACTGCCACGCCACCGGCGAACCCCCGGTCACCGGGTGGGACGCACCGCTGCTGCTCGCCTGATCCGGGATCCGCGATGACACGCGGGTCCCCCACCGGCCAGCCCGTGGCGCCGCGCTGGCCGACGGCCTGGTAGGTGGTGGCGGCCTCGGTCACCACCTGACCGGCCTCCGACCCGAGCACGTCACCACCCCCTGGGATTGATGGGGTGGTCCGCCACCGCGAGCGTGCGCGTGCCGATCGCCACGGCCTGCCTGCCTGCCGTCCTTCCCGGACAGGATGTTCACCAGCTTCCCGGTCAGGACCTCCGAGGGAGCGTAGCTCTCGGTGTTCGCCGACGCGTGGTACCGCACGTACAGCTCGCGACCGTCGGCGGGGAAGTCCGCGGGGTTTTCGTGGTCGAACCGGAACGGCTGGTCATAGCCACCTCCTGGCAGCACGAACGTGCCCTCACTGGAGGTCGTCCCCGAGCTCTGCCCCGGCGACGGCTGGTTGCGCGGGGCCGGGGGCGAAGCGGGCTCGGGAAACCCGACTGTCCGGCGTGGGGACTGGTCCCCGGCGCGGTCGGCACACTGTCGGGGAGCCGAAGGAGCCCGATGAACCAGGAAAGCCTGGCCCGCGGTGTGCCGCACGCCGCCCCCGGGGCCATCGTCGCCCGCACGCTGACCGGGCGGCTGCACGTCGACCCCGCGGAGGGGCGGTCGATCCGGTTCGGGCGCAACCGCCCGAACGTCGACCTGTGCGTCGGTGAGACCGATCCGCGGGTCAGCCGCCAGCACGGCCTGCTCACCCACCGCGGTGGCCACTGGTGGGTGGCGAACACCGGGCGGTTGCCGATCCGGCTGCCCAAGGCCCGGTGGTTGTTCCGCGACGAGGAATCCGTGCCGCTGCCCCGCGGTTACACGCCGCTGTTCGTCCCCGGCTCACGCGACCGCGAGCACCTGCTCGAACTCTACGTCGCCGACGACCACGAAGCCCAGGTCGCACCGCGGCCCGACTCGGTCACCCAGCCACCGACGCGCTGGCGGCTCACCCCCGACGAGCGCCTGGTGCTGGTCGTGCTGGGCCAGCGCTACCTGCTGCACGAGGCCAATCCGCAGCCGGTGTCCCGCCAGCAGGCCGCGATGATGCTGGCCGAACTGCAACCGGACTCGAACTGGAGCGTCAAGCGGGTCGAGCACGTGGTCGCCGACGTGCGGGCCCGGTTGTCCGCCAACGGCGTGCCCGGGCTGCTCCGGGAGGAGGTCGGCGAGCCGGTCGGCAACACGCTCAACAACAACCTGCTGCGTGAACTGGTGCTGACCACCACGCTCGTGCCCCCGGACCTGGCCCTGCTCGACACCCTGTCCTGGGACTGACACCGGAGACGCCGTGACGCGACTGAACGCGGTCACTAAACTACTTCTCGTGCGCACGGGCTACGTGGTCGACGGGCGGTACGAACTGGAGGACGCCTGCGGCTCGGGGTCCGGCGGCGTCGTCTGGAGCGCCTACGACCAGAAGCTCAAACGCCGGGTGGCGCTCAAGCGGTCGCACGCGGCGGCGGACGGCACCGACCGCGCGCAGTTCCGCCGCGAAGCCGAGAACGCCGCGCAGGTGCACCACCCGAACGCGATCTCGATCTTCGACGCCGTCGACGCCGACGGCTGCTGGCTGGTGATGGAGTACCTGCCGGCGGAAAGCCTGGACAAGACGCTGGCCGCGCACGGGCCGCTGCCGCCGGAGCGGGTGGCGCGGATCGGCCTGCAGATCGCCGGTGCGCTGGCCGCGGTGCACGCGGAGAAGATCGTGCACCGCGATGTGAAGCCGGGCAACATCCTGGTCACCGAGGACGGTCTCGCCAAGCTGACCGACTTCGGCATCTCCATCTGGCGTGCGGTGACCCGCACCGACGACGGCCGGGTCAGCGGCACCCCCGCGTACGTCTCCCCCGAGGTGGCGAACGGTTATCCGGCCAGCCGGGCCTCGGACGTCTTCTCGCTCGGTGCCACGCTGTTCGCCGCGGTCGAGGGCACACCACCGTTCGGCCGGGGCGACGCGAACGAGGTGCTGAAACGCGCTCGCCGCGGCGAAACCCTGCCGATGCGCCGGGCGGGCCCGCTCGCCCCGCTGCTGGCGGACATGCTGCGGTCGCAGCCGGGCAAGCGGCCGACCGCCGACGAGGTCCGCTCCCGCCTCGAAGACCTGGTCAGCGACTGGGAACCACCGGTGCCCGCGGCCGAGCGCCCGGACCGGGTGCCGTACTGGCGCCGCTCCGCGCTGCCCGCCGCGGTGGTCGTGCTCGTCGTGGCACTCGGCGTCGCGGTGTTCTTCCGGCCGCAGGTGGCGCCGGAGGAGCAACCGCGGGCGGCCACCGGTGACCTGGTCGGCGACGAGCGCACCGCCGACCCGTGCGCCCTGCTCGACGAGCAGCGGTTGCGCCAGTTCGGCCCCACCCGGCTGGTGCCCACCTACGGCAACTTCAACCGCTGTGACGCCCTGGTCGACGTCGGCGCGAAAGCACCGGTGGACGTCGAGGTCCAGTTGATCACCCGGGCGTCGGGGACCGTGCGGGGCGAGCCGCTGGAGGTGCTCGAGGGAGCTCAGCTGAACAGCGAGTGCGACCGCACCGTGGTGGTGGACGACGCCTATGCCGTCCGGGTGACGGCGAAGCTGGTGAACCCGCCGCTGGAGTTGTGCGCGGTGGCCGGGGCCGCCACGGACACCGTGCTGGCGGTGCTCCGCGACGGGCCGATCCCCCGGCGCGCCACCCCGTTCCCGGCCGGTTCCCTCGCCCACGTCGACGCCTGCGCGCTGCTGGACGACAAGGCGCTCGCCACCCTGACCGCGGTGGACACCAGCACCAGGGTGAACGTGTTCGGGAACTGGGCGTGCAAGTGGTTCAACACGCTCGGCGGCCCCGGTCTCAACCTGCGTTACGACCAGCACCCGGCGCAGGAGGCGGTCAAGGGGGAACTGGTCGATCTGGCCGGGCACCCCGGGTACGTCCAGCTGGACACGAACACCAGCTGCACGGTCAGCGTGCCCCACCGGCCGGGGGACCAGCCGCCGCGGGCCCACCTCGACGTGCTGGTGCTCACCGTGCGCGGCGACCGGCCGGGCCTCGAATACTGCCCCCAGGCGACGAGCCTGGCGACGGTGGCCGCCGGAAATCTGCCTGCCTGACCGGGAGGGCGACCACGCTCGGCGGGGACCCCTCCCCGGCACCGTTCCTAGGCTGCCGCCATGAACCGGACCCTCCCCGTTCTCCTGGCGTGCGTGCTGCTGACCAGCGTTACCGGTGTCGCCGAAGGCAGGCCGGGGCGCACCGTCACCGTGGCGGACTCGGCGCAGTTGTCCAGCGCGTTCACCGGCGCCCGGGCGGGCGACCGCATCGTGCTGGCCGACGGCGACTACCGCATCGGCGCGCTGAGCGGCAAGAACGGCACCGCGCGCAAGCCCATCACCGTCGTGGCGGCCAACCGCGGGCGGGCCGTGGTCGACGGCGGGCAGCTGGAGGTGCTGAACTCCTCGCACGTGGTCATCGACGGGCTCCGGTGGACCGGCAGCGACACGCTCAAGCTGACCAGCTCGCACCACGTGCGGCTGACGCGCAACCACTTCCGCCTCACCGAGCCGTCGTTCCTCCACTGGGTGCTGGTGCAGGGGGCGGGCAGTCACCACAACCGGATCGACCACAATCTGTTCGAGGAAAAGCGCCAGCTGGGCAATTTCATCGCCATCGAGGGCTCGGCGACCCAGCAGTCCCAGCACGACCTCATCGATCACAACCACTTCCGAGACACCGGCCCGCGGGCCGAGAACGAAATGGAAGCGATCCGGGTCGGCTTGAGCGGGCTTTCGCAGTCGAGCGGGCACACCGTGGTCGAATCGAACCTGTTCGAGGACTGCGACGGCGACCCGGAGATCGTTTCCGTCAAGAGCAACGAAAACACCGTTCGCTACAACACCTTCCTCACCTCGCAGGGCACCCTTTCGCACCGCCACGGCAATCGCGGCGCCTTCTACGGCAACTTCTTCCTCGGCGGCGGCAAGCCGGGAACCGGCGGGATCCGGCTCTACGGCCAGGACCACAAGATCTACAACAATTATTTCGAAGGTCTGACGGGCACGGGTTATGACGCCGCGCTGCAGCTCGACGGCGGCGACGTGGACACCTCGGGCGCGCTCAAGGCCCATTGGCGCGTGTACCGGGCAACGGTGGTGCACAACACCTTCGTGAACAACGTGTCCAACATCGAGATCGGCGCGAACTACCAGTACGCCCCGGTCGATTCGGTGGTGGCGAACAACGTGGTCGCCGGCAGCCGGGGCAAGCTGTTCAACGAACTCAAGGAACCGGTGAACCTGACCTACGCCGGGAACCTCGCCTGGCCCACCGGCACCGCCACCGTCGGCGTCGCCGAACCCGGGGAGGCCATCCGGGAAGCCGATCCGCGGCTGGTCCACGACGGCCTGCTGTACCGGCTGACCGCGGGGAGCCCCGCGGTGGACGCCGGTGCGCCCGGCCACCCCTCCCCCACCGACGACATGGACGGCCAAGCGCGCGTGGGCGTGGCCGACACCGGCGCCGACGAGCACTCGTCCGCCGCGGTCACCCGCGGACCGCTCGGCCCGGCCGACGTCGGGCCGAACGCGTTCCGGCGGCTTCCGGTTTCCTGATCAGGACGAGCGCCGCCACGATCGGGCCGAGCGCGAGCGCCGCGGCGCCGAGCAGCACCGCGGCGCCCGCGGCGGCGACGGCCTCCTCGGCGACCCGGCCGCCGGCCAGCGCGTCGCCGAGTTCGGTCTGGTAGAGGAGGCCGAGCACGGGCGCAACCGGCGGCGATCACGTGTCCGGTGGGGAACCGGCTCAGCAGCTTGCCGCCCAGCATTCCCGCGGTGACCCGCGCGGCGAACACCGGTGCGAGCAGCAACCCGGTCCAGGCCGGGCTCAGGTGCAGCGAGTTCTGGAAGTACTGCACGGAGTAGACCGTGCCGCCGATGCTCAGCACCCGGGACCTGAACACGGCGAGCAACACGGCGGCGGCCCTGCCCGGCTCGCCGCCGGACGAACTGTTCGGCTACCTCGTCGACACCCCCGTCCTCAGCACCCGCGCGTGTCTGGGTGAAGACCTCCGCCGTTCGTGATCAGGCGCCCGCTCGGCGCAGGCGTTCGGCCGCCTGGGTCCAGAGCGCTCCGCCGGACACCGCGGTGTAGCCGTGCAACGATTCGCAGCGGACGTCGTGGGCCACCGGCCACAGGCTCGCCGCCCACGCGATCTGCTGCTCCTCCTCGGTGAACCGGCGGCCCCGCGTGGCCTGGTAGGCGGTCAGGAACGCTTCGGTGCTCTCGATCGGCGGCAGCAGGGCCGGTCCCAGCTTGGGGAACACCGCGCTCGCGGCGCCGGCCAGTGCGGCTTCCGGTTGCCAGGCCAGGCTGTCCCAGTCGTGCACCGCCTGGATCCGCCCGCCTGCCCACCGGAGGTTCTGCGCTTCGAAGTCGGCGTGGCCCAGCACGCGGGGCAGGTCGGCCGCCAGCAAGCGGCGGCGGGCGCGTTCGGCCGTCTCCACCACGTGTGCGGGCACCAGGCCCTGGTCCCGTTCGTCGAGCGATTCGATCGACGGCCAGAGCCCGGGATCGTCGTGGTCCCACCGCACCCAGCGCGGATTCGGCAGCGGTGGCGGCACGGCGAGGCCGGCCAGTGCGGTCACCGACCGGGCGAAGACCTCCGCGTAACGCACGGCCACCGCCGGGGAATCGCCGGGCAGCATCGTGCCGCCGGGGCGGAACTCCTCGGCGTGCACGGCCAGCGAACCCACCCCGGTCACCTTCGTGAGCGGGCGGGCGCAAGGGAATCCGCGCTCGGCCAGCCCCGCCTGAGCCTCGACGCACGACACCGCCCGGCCGTCGTCGGGGCGGGCCTTGACCACCACCTCGGTGCCCGTGGCCAGCCGGAGGCCGAACACCGCCGACATCGACCGGTGCCGGAACAACACGGCCGCGGGCGGGCTGCCCAGGTGGTCCAGGCACCACGCCGCCAGCCAGTCCTCCGTGCCCATGCAGAGCACTGTGCCACAGGCACCCGGCTCCGGTGGCGGCCGGCCTCGACGGCGGCGGCCACAGCTCGAGGCAGCGGGGGCAAACCGCGCGCCGGGCTGGTTCGCCCGCCCCCTATCGGGTGGTCAGTCGCCGGAACCGGGGCCGGTTGGCGGGTAGTCGCTCAATCCGACGTTGCCGGTGGGCTGGGCCTTCTCCGGCCGGTTCGAGACCGCCGCCCGGCCCGGTTGCGCTTCGGGCTCGCGCGGGGGGCCGGTGTCGTCCTCCGACATGGCGGTCCGGCTGGCCGCGTCCTCCTGCAGGTCGGTGTCTTCGTCGCGTCGCTGTGCTCCGTCCATGCGCACCCGGCTACCCGGCACCGGCCGCCCCAACCCCACTCCTCCGAACTGTTTGCCGCCGGATCAGCGGGGAAGCCGAGGTGAGCGAAACGAACGGGGATGCCATGACCGAGCGAATCCAGACCGCCGAGGCGACGTCCAGCCGCGGCGCGGTGCGCGTGGACGGACGGGACGACATGGGTTACCGCGTCGGCACCGAACCGGACCGGCTCAACCCGGAACGGTTGTACGCCGCCGCGCTGGCCACCTGCCTGCACCAGTCACTGGCGCTGGTGGCCACCTCCGCCGACGCGGAGATGGCCGAAAGCGCGGTCACCGCCAGGGTCACCCTGACCCACGACGGCGAGCGGCGGTACGGCCTGCACGCCACCGTCTCGATGATGCTGCCCGGTGTCTCCGACGAGAAGCTGCGCGACCAGATCACCGCCGAAGCCGTGCGGGTGTGCCCGATGGTCGGCGAAATCCCGGTCGACGTCGACGACTCGGTCGAGCACGTCGGCGGTTGATCCGTTCCTACCCAGGAGGTTGTCCAGGTGTTCCGGCATACGAAATCGCTGCAGTTCGAGGCCAAGCCGGAGAAGCCCGATCCGGTGTACGCGCGCAAGCTGCAGGAGCTCATCGGTGGTGCTTACGGTGAGATGACGGTGACCATGCAGTACCTGTTCCAGGGGTGGAACTGCCGCATGGAGGGCAAGTACAAGGACCTGATCATGGACACCGCCACCGAGGAGATCGGGCACGTGGAGATGCTCGCGACCATGGTGGCCCGCCTGCTCGAGGGGGCGCCGGCGACGGTGACCGCCGAAGCGGTCAAGGATCCGGTGATGGCCGCGGTGATCGGCGGCATGGACCCGCAGCAAGCCATCGTCGCCGGTGGCGGAGCCCTGCCGAACAACGCCCAGGGAGTCCCGTGGATCGGTTCCTACGTCGTGGCCAGCGGCAACCTGCTGGCCGACTTCCGGGCCAACGTGGCGGCCGAGGCGCAGGGGCGGTTGCAGACCGCGCGGTTGTACAACATGACCGACGACCCCGGCGTGAAGGAAATGCTGAAGTTCAACCTCGCCCGCGACACCGTGCACCAGAAGCAATGGCTCGCCGCGATCGAGGAACTGAAAGACGACGGCCTGGAAAGCTCACTGGCTCCGACCGCGTTGTTCGACGAGGAGAACCAGGAGCACAACAACACGGTCTGGCACCTCTCGGACGGCCCGGACGGCGCCAAGGGCGGCTGGAGCTTCGGCGCGGAGGGCCTCGAATACCTGATGAAACCGGCACCGGAAGGCGGTCCCGGCAGCGCCCCGGCGCCGGACCCGGCCCTGTACGGCACCTACGCTCCCCCGGCCGCGGGTGGCGCCACGGAAATCCGGTAGGAGGAAACATGTCCGACGACGACCTCACCGACCGGATCACCCGGCTCATCGACGAAGAGCACCGGATCGAACGCGACCACATCGGCCGCGAGGCGACCGACGAGGAGCGGAAACGGCTCCGCGCCATCGAGGTGCAGCTCGACCGCTACTGGGACCTGCTGCGGCAACGGCAGGCGCGGCGGGAAGCGGGCCAGGACCCGGACGCGGCCGGGCTGCGTGACGCGTACACCGTGGAGAACTACCGGCAATGACCAGCACCGGAGGTGACCGGCCGGATGTACGCCGATGACCTGGTGCGGCCGTGGTGGCTGGCGCTCGGCGCCGGGGGACCGCTGTTCGACGTGCACACCCACGTGGGCACGCACGACCCCAGCGGTTTCTCGGCCACGGTCGGGCAGCTGCGCGCGGCACTGTCCTCAGTGGACGCCGACGCGGCGGTGTTCCCGCTGACCGAGCCGGGCGGTTACCGCCAGGCCAACGACGCGGTGCTGGAAGCCGCGTCGCGGGCGGGCTCGCGGCTGGTCGCGTTCTGCCGCGTCGCGCCGGGCGACGATCCGGCCGGTGAAGCGCGCCGCTGCGTGGCCGCGGGCGCGGCGGGCATCAAGCTCCACCCGGCCAGTGACAAGTTCGACCTCGACGACGACCAGCTCACCGGCGTGTTCGGCCTGGCGGACGACCTCCGCCTGCCGGTGGTGGTGCACGCGGGCCCGGAGCTCGACGCCTTCGGGGAGAAGCTGCTCGCCGTTCTCGGCCGCTTCCCCGGGGCGCGGGTCATCCTGGCCCACGCCGGGCTCACCGACCTCGCGTGGCTGTCCGGGCGCTCGATCGCCAACCTGTTCTTCGACACGTCGTGGTGGAGCCCCACCGACCTGGTCACGGCCCTCGGCACGGTGCCACCCGGCCAGGTCCTCTTCGGCAGCGACGTGCCCTACTCGACGCCGACCTGGGGTGCGCACGCCACCGCCCGGTGCGCGCAGTACGTCGGCCTGGACCCGGCGCAGGTCACGGGCATCCTCGGGGCCCAGGCCCGGCGGCTGGTCGACCGCGCCGAACCGGCCGACCTGGGCCCGGCCCCGGGCCGCGTACCGCCGCCGGACCCGCTCCTGGAACGCGTCTACGTCTACCTCGCGGCCGCCGTGGAAGCCACCAAACGCGGCGAAACCCCCGGTCAGATGCTCGACGCCGCCAGGCTCTGCTGCGGGGTCCGGCCGGACCACCCGCACCGGGACGTGTTCGACTCCGTGCGGGAGCTGCTCGACCGCTACGAACACCACGCCCCGCACCACGAAACCGGCAACCAGTACGCCGCCGGCTGGGACCTGGTCGCCACTGCCGCGGTGCTCGCCCGCACACCGGGCCCGCCACTGCCGGAGCTGTGACGGGTTGGCCCCGCCGACGCCGGTCCGCGAGGTGGTCGCCCGGGTGCTAGGCCGTGACCAGGCCGGCGAGCCGGCGGATCAGGTCGTCGGGGTCACCGGCCCGCCGCAGCACCGGTGGTTCCGGCGGGGGCGCCAGGCGTGCGCCGGGCGGCAGGCAGGCGAACCGCGCGACCGCGGCGGGTCCCGGCAGCACGTCGCCGCCCAGGTAGCGCAGCACGACCAGGTCTTCCGAGGCGGTCTCCACGGCCAGCGCCCAGCCGTGTTCCTCGTGCCAGAGCAGGGCGAGGTCGCGGTCCGGGTACTGGCTCAGCCGCGCCTCGATGGCCAAGTAGGCGTGGGCGGGCGAATCCAGCTGCACGAAGAAGCTGCCGCTGCCCAGGCCGAGCCCGACAGCCACTTCGAGCACGTACCGGGACAGCCCGCGTGCCGCGGCGGGGTCGAATTCGATGTCCATGGCATGGCTGCCTCTCACCGGGATGGAGGGTCGCCACCTGCTTGACGATGAACTCCGGGTACCCCAGATGGGGGTACGTCAACCCTCAGGCCCGTGCTCCGGCGGGCACGCCGAGGCGGTCGAACAGGACCGCGCGCCTGTTCGCGGTGCTCGTCGGCGCGCTCGCCGGTGCCCAGCGTGAGCGCCGCTCCCCAGTCCGCCCTGGCCAGCTGGTACGGATCGCCGGCGGCTTCGAGGGCGGCTTCGAGGGCGGCGAGGTGCCGCGCCAGCGCCGCCCCCGGTTCGCCGAGCAGCCGCGGTGCGGCACCGAGGTCGTTGAGCAGGCCACCGGTCGAGCCGGGGCCGCCCAGTACGTCGATCAGGGCCGAGGCGGCGGCCGAGTCCGTCCTGGCCGCCCGCTCGTCCCGTTCCCGGCGTGGGTGACCGCCAGCTCCCCGAGCGTGCCGACCTCCAGGGACCGCAACCCCAGTCGGCGGCACAGCAGCAGGGCTTCACGGCCGTGGTCGGCGGCTTGCCGGAACCGGCGGAACCGGCGGCAGGCGACCGCGTGGGTGCCCAGTGAGTTCGCCGCGCCGTATTCGTCGTTCAGGTGCCGGTGCAGTTCGGCCGCTTCACTGGTCTGGCCCCTTCCGCGTAACGGCCCAGCAGCACGCAGGCGGTACCCAGGTTGCCGAGGAACGACTGCAGCGAAAGCCGGGCTCCGCCTGACCGCCCGAAGCACGGCACGGGGCCTGCACGGGGCAGGCTGACCAGGAGTTCGTGGTCGACCCGTTGCCACCGCCCTGACCAGCCGCGCCGACGACTTCGCGCTCAGGTGTCGTCGGCGCGCTGGCGATTCCTCCGCTGCAAAGTACCTTGCGGCAAGAAGGGTTCCGAAAGTCAGCAGCTCCACCCGGACCACGAGGTCGTCGAAATCGGGGCCGCCCAAGCCGTCGCTGCACCGCAGGCACCACCGCCCGTGGCCCCGTTCACCGTGCACCTCGAAGGTGGTGGGCTCCTCGTCCCGGCCCACCGGTGACGACGCGCTCGCGGTGTGGGCCAACAAGTACGTCAAGGACCCGGCGGTGGACATCGCGCACGACAACCACTTCGTCAACAACACCGTCCAGTTGCCGCGGCGCGCCAACGGGATCGCCATCTTCGGCGGCTACGGCAACCGGGCGGAACGCAACCTGGTGCACGACACGGCGAACTCCCCGGGCATCACGCTGGCCACCGACCACGACCCGCTGCCGTCCTCGGGGCAGACCGTGCCGGCGGACAACGCGCTGTACCGCTGCGGCGGCGGCGCGGTACCCGGCGCTTCGCTCACCGGCGTGCGGATCGACAGGCCGAACAACGGGGCCGGCCTCCTGGCGCAGGGCGGAGCACGCGGCAGCGCCACCCTTTCCGGCGGCACCACCACCGGCTCCGCCACCGGCGACCTCGTCCGGGAACCGGGGTCGGCCTTCGTTCAACCAGTGATCCCGGCCGTGGGGCGGGCATCGCGCTGCTCGCCCCACAACTGGGGTTGTTGCCGTGCCCGGCCGGGTAGGCAGTGCTGGGGCTCCGGGTCGACGGAGTACCGCACGTCCGTGCCGTGGCTCTGGCGCTCCGCCTCGCCGGTCGCGGCTGACGCGGCTGGTGCCGTGGCGATCAGCAGTCCGGCCACCAGCACGCTCAGTACGACCCGCATGGTTGTTCCCCTCCCGGTTCGGCGGTGTGCCACCTCCACAGTGCGGAAGGCCCGGGCGGGCGCGGCCGGAAAGCACCTGGACGTGGTACCCCTGAACGAGTAAGGGGCGCAGCCGGTGGCCGAGGAGGGCGCTCGGTTCGGTGGCGGTCGGTTCGGAGGCTTCGCCGACCTCGACGATCATCGCACTGGCCAGGCGTTCCTCCTCGGCAACGGTTTTTCCGAGGCCGGAACGACCGCGCTGCGGGCCCGGCTGGCCCGGTGCTCACGGCTTCCGGCCGGTGGCGCCCAGGATGCGGTCGAGCATCGGGGCGGTCTCGGGCACGTCGATCGCGGGTCCCCACAGGGCCGGTACCGGGGCGCTGGGCACGAACTCGATCACGTGCTCGAGGCAGGCACGCAGCGTCGGGCCGGGCAGGTCGAACGGCACGCCGGTGGCCACGGCCAGGTCCCAGCCGTGCACCACCAGTTCGGTCAGCACGATCCGGCCCCAGGCGCGGTCGGGCAGGTCCAGCCCCGCCAGCCCGGTCGTCCCGCGCCAGGCCGCCGGGTCGCTCCACGCCCGGCCCAGCGCGGTGAGCTGCCGGGCGAGCACGTGCCGCCAGCCGTCTTCGAAGCAGGCGGACGGCTCCTCCCCGGTCCCGCCGGGCAGGGCGGCGAACCCCCGGACCACCTGGTCGACGTGCTCGACGAGCGCGGCCACGTCGTACTCGTCGCAGGGTGTCGGCCCGCTCAGCTGGTCGTCGCGGGTGCTCCGGATCAGCTCCGCCATCCTGTCGCAGGCCGGGGTCAGGTCGATTTCGGGCAAACCGTCGATGGCGCGGACGTCGAGCACCGAATCCGGGCCGGGCCCGCCGCCCAGCCGCACGGCGATCTCCGTGGCCCGGTCCAGCGAAGCGCAGTCGACCACCCAGTAACCGGCCAGCACCTCCTGCGTTTCGGCGAACGGCCCGTCGGTCACCACCGGCACCCCCGCCTTCAGCTCGACCCGCCTGGCCACCGCGGGCCGGGTGAGCCCCTGCGCCTCGACGAACTCGCCGGACCGCCGCAGTTCCTCGTTGAACCCGGCCAGGAAGGCACCGATCGCCGCCCCCTCACCGGCCATCGCGTCGTGGTCCCGCTGGGAGCCGTACACCAAGATCACGTACTTCATCCGCTTCCTTCCTCCCGTGGTGGCCGGAGACGCCACCACCGAGACGTCGGAACCAGCTTCCCCGATCGGACACCGCCCGGCGGTGGTCACCTTTTTTCCCGCTCCGGCGGCGGGTGGTCACCGAGCACTGCCGGGGTCCGCCCGGGTAATCGCGCTGACCAACTCGGCGAGCGAAACATTCGGTGCGCGGGTCTCGGTGCACCATCGGCCGCCGCCGATTCGTCCCACTGAGCGGCGCGGATCCCCCGGCGACCGGGATCGGCCGCACTGCTTCGACAAAAGACATACGCAAAGTGTTCCTCCCGCACTTTTACACGTCGCGCGAACGGCCCCTCCACCAGACCACACCCGCCCGCTCCGCCAACACCATTGACCGGCAGCACCGCGATTGTTCGGGTTTTCCCCGCCCCGGCCCACCGCAACCTAAACCGGTTGACCAGGCCATAAAGACGGCGAATCGACCATGGTAGGTCTAGCACCACCTCCATCGGGGGCACTACTACCACCCATTCATCTCAAAACTGAGCCATTCCAGGACATGGCACGCCAAGCAACGGAACCAATCCCGCCTACCCGCAGGTAGGCGCCCATTTGGTCCGAATGGAGGTACCTCGGTTTAATTCCGCCTGCCACCATCTTGTCTAATTTTCAAGCTGGCGGGTGGTTGGCGGGCGCACTGCCGCCCCCGCTGACGATGGGGGAACAACCGAATGGAAATCGACCTGCTCGGCTCGCTGTCGCTGACGCACGGCGGGCGAAGATACGGAGTTGGTTCGCGGAAGGTCCGCACGGTGCTGGCCCTGCTGGCGCTGTCCCCCGGGAAAGCGCTCTCCCTGGAGCAGCTCTCCGACGAGCTGTGGGCCGACGCCTCGATCGCCAACTCCCGGAACGCGCTGCAGGCGAACATCGCCCGGTTGCGCAAACTGCTCGAATCGGTCACCGGCCGGCCCGGGGAGGAACTGGTCCGCACGGTCAGCAGCGGCTACCTGCTGGACGTGCCACCGGAGTCGGTGGACACCCACCGGTTCCTGGTCCTGTCCCGGCGGGGAGCCGGGCTGGTGGACTCCACCCCGCACGAGGCGATCGAACTGCTCCGCGAAGCCCTGCTGCTCTGGCGCGGCGGCGCCCTGCTCGACGTGCTCGACGGCGCCCGGTGCCGCTCGGCCGCCGCGCACCTCGACGAACGGCGGCTCACCGTGCAGGAGGACCTGATCGGGGCCCGCCTGGCGGTCGGCGACGAACGCGGGGTGGTGCACGAACTCAAGCAGCTGGTCACCGAGAACCCGGGCCGGGAACGGCTCAGCGAACACCTGATGCTCGCGCTCTACCGCACCGGCAGGCAGAGCGAGGCGGTGTCGGTGTTCCACCGCACCCGCGGCTGGCTGGGCAACGAGCTGGGCCTGGAACCCGGCCGCACCATGCGCCAGCTCTACCAGGCCATCCTGGTGCAGGACCGCGTGCTCGACTGATCCCCCGGCACCTCCGACGGTACCCCTGACGGTGCTGCCTGCCCCGCTCCCGGGCACGCAGCACCGTTTTCGTCCGCGGGCTCCGGGGCACGCGGCGGCTTCGGCACGTCCTGGCTCATGCGCCCAGCGTGACCGATGTGGTTGACCGGATGCTGACAACTCACCGACGGCGCCCGCCTGTCAGCGGCCGGTCAGGCGCCTGTCACCGGCGCCGCATAGCTTCCGACCTGCGTCAATCGCATTTTCCTTGCCAGCGAACACTTTCTCACCGGGAGCCCTGATGACGACGGCAGTCTCCGAACGTATGGACCAGATCCGGGCGATCGTCTGCGAGCACCTGGAACTCGAACCCGGCGAGCTGACCGAAACCAGCTCGTTCGTCGACGAGCACGAGGCCGACTCGCTGGCGCTGATGGACGTGCTCGCCGCGCTGGAGCGCTCCTTCGGCGTCACCATCGACCAGGCGCAGTTCTCGCGGATGAGCGACCTGCGCAACGTGTACGCGGTCGTCGCCGAATCCGCTGGCTGGTAGGCCGCCATGTCCTCCCAGCCAGCCGATCCCGGCCGCCGGGTGGTGGTCACCGGGCTCGGGGTGGTCTCCAGCATCGGCACCGGCGTCACCGAGTTCGCCGCCGCCCTGCGGGCCGGGCGCAGCAACGTCCGGCCGATCAGCGTGTTCGACACCACCGGCTTCGAGCACACCAACGGGTGCGAGGTCACCGATTTCCAGCCGGAGCGCTGGATCCGGCAGCTCGACGTCGAGGAGCTCGGCCGGGCCAGCCGGTTCTCCACCGCCGCGGCCCGGCTGGCGCTGGCCGACTCCGGGCTGGCCCAGGAGGCGCTGGCCGAGGCCCGCTGCCTGATCTCGGTGGGCAGCACGGACGGCGAATCCCACGAGCTGGACCAGCTGGTCACCATGGAGCTCGAGGGCGGCCCGGAGTCGATGAGCCCGCGCCTGGCGCGCCGGATCTCGGCGGGCAGGCTGGCCACCTCGATCGCCCGCGAACTCGAACTGTCCAATGTGGAGACCGCGTCGATCGTCACCGCGTGCTCGGCGGGCAACTACGCCATCGGCAACTCGTTCGACGCGATCCGCTCCGGGGACGCCGACTACGCCCTCTGCGGTGGCGCGGACGCGGTGTGCCGCAAGACCTTCACCTCCTTCTACCGGCTGCGCAGCATCGCCCCGGACTGCTGCCGCCCGTTCGACCGCGACCGGATGGGCATCCTCACCGGTGAGGGCGCCGGCATCCTGCTGCTGGAGAGCCTGGAGTCGGCGACCGCCCGCGGTGCCCGGATCTACGCCGAGGTGCTCGGGTACGGCCTGTCCTGCGACGCGCACCACCCGGTCGCCCCGCACCAGGGCGGCATCGCCCGGTGCATGGAACTCGCGCTGGCCAACGCCGGGGTCAAGCCCGGCGAGGTGGACCTGATCTCCGCGCACGGCACCGGGACCAGGGCGAACGACGCCACCGAGACCGCCGCCATCCGCGACCTGTTCGGCGACCACCCGCCCCGGGTGGTGTCGATGAAGTCGATGCTCGGGCACTCGATGGGCGCGGCCAGCGCGCTCGCCGCGATCGGCTGCTCGGTGGCGATCACCGAGCGGTTCATCCCGCCCACCATCAACCACGTGGAAACCGATCCGGAGTGCGCCATCGACTGCGTGCCCAACACCTCGGTGGAGGCCGACCTGCGGATCGTGCAGAACAACGGCTGGGCCTTCGGCGGCAACAACTCGGTGGTGCTCTTCGGCCGCCACGACCCGGCGGCGGTGGCGGCATGAGCACGAGCACCGCACCGGTCATCTCGGCGTGGACGGCGATCTCCCCGTTCGGCTTCGACCGCGACTCCTTCGCCGAGGGCGTGCGGGCCCGGCGGGTCGCCACCGCCCCGCCCGATCCCGCGCGGTGGTCGCGGGTACCCGAAACCGCGGCGGGCACCGTGCCCGGGTTCGAACCGCGGGAGTTCCTCGGCCCCAAGGGGACCCGGGCGATGAACCGGGTGAGCGGGCTGACCGTGGCCGCGGCGCGGCACCTGCTGGCCGATCTCGGCGTGCCGCCCGGCGCGGACCGCGACGACATCGCCTTCGTGCTCGGCACCACCACCGGCAGCGCGCAGAGCATGATGAACCTGACCGGCGCGTCGCTGACCGGGGACAAGCCCGATCACGTCGAACCCGCCGCCGTGCCGGGCTGCGTGATGAACTGCGCCGCCGGGCAGGCCGCCATCTGGCACGGGCTCAAGGGCCCGAACGCCACCATCGCAGCCGGGCGGACCACCGGGTTGCAGGCACTGGACTACGCCCGGCGCCTGCTCCGCACCGGCCGCGCCACGCAGGTGCTCTGCGGGGCCGCCGAGGAGTACTCGGCCGCCCGGTCGTGGCTGGAGCACCACCGGCGTGGCGGCCCGGCCGTGGCGATGGGTGAGGGCTGCGCGATGTTCCTGGTCGAGCCGGCCGACCGGGTGCCTGCCGGGCGGCGGGTGCTGGCCACCCCGGCCGGTTCGGACTCCCGGGTGTGCCTGGACGGCTACCTGCCCGGCACGCTCACCACGGCGGTGCGGGCGGTGCTCCACCGCGCCGGCGTCGGCGCCGACCGGGTGTGGGCCGCCACCGGCGGCGATTTCCCCGACACCAACGGGAACGCGGTCGAATCGGCGGTCCTGCGGGAGGTCTTCGGCGACGAAGCGGTGGACCGCGTGCCGTCGACCGGGCTGATCGGCGACACCTCGTCGGCGACGGCGTTGTTCCAGCTCGCCGCCGTGCTGAGCGTGGCCGAGGGCGTCGATCGCGGAGGACGGGACCACGCCGTGGTGACCGCCGCCGACGACGACGGTTCGGTGGCGTGCGCGTTGTTCCGGCTCGGGGAGGGCAACCGGTGACCGTCGCACTGGTCAGCGGCGGGTCCCGCGGGATCGGCCGCGCCGTGGTGCGGCGGCTGGCGCAGGACGGTTTCGACGTGGCGTTCTGCTACCGCGGCGACGAGACCGCGGCCGAAACGCTGGTCAAGGAGGTGCGTGAGCTCGGCGGCCACGCGGTGGCCACCCGCGTCGACGTCACCGAGCACACCGCCGTGACCGCCTGGATCGACCGGACCGCCGGCGAACTCGGGCCGCCGGACGCGGTGGTCACCTCCGCGGGCATCACCAGGGACGGTTCGCTGGCGCTGATGCCGGAGCAGGACTGGTCGCAGGTGCTGCGGACCAACCTGGACGGGGTGTACCACGTGTGCCGCCCGGCGGTGTTCCGGATGATCAAGCAGCGGGCGGGCAGCGTGGTCACCCTGTCCTCGGTTTCCGGGGTGCACGGGAACCCGGCGCAGACCAACTACTCGGCGTCCAAGAGCGGGGTCATCGGCTTCACCAGGGCGCTGGCCAAGGAGGTCGGCCGGTTCGGCGTGCGGGTCAACGCGGTGGCACCGGGGCTGATCGACACCGACATGATCGGGCAGATGTCCGTACCGGCCAGGGAAAAGCTGCTGAAGACCATTCCGCTGCGCCGGTTCGGGCAGGCCGAGGAGGTCGCCGGCCTGGTGTCCTTCCTGGTTTCCGGGCAAGCCGCCTACATCACCGGAAGCGTGTTCGAGATCAACGGCGGCCTGGTCGTCTGACGGCCCGCCGCCCCGTCGCGAAAGGCCGAAATGGACACTGGAATCCCCGGCTTCATCCCCCGGCTCAAGACCGCCGTGCTCGGTACCGCCGAACCACCGCTCGTCTTCCTCGGCAACTTCGAGGTGGAGGAGCGCTGGGCGGCCGGCGAACAGGGCCTGCCGAGGGTGTCCGCCGCCGGTGGCACCGCGGTGGTCAACAGCATGGACGAGTTCGCGCTGCTGCTCGGCGGCAAGGGCGATCACGTGGTGCTGAAGAACGCCCCGGACCCGGCGTACCACCGCTACCTGGCCGACCTCGGCCTCGACCTGCCGGAGGTGCACGTCCCGGCGGGGTCGCGGCCGGGCCGCAACGTCACCGAGGACGCGCTGGCCGATCCGGGGCTGGTGGCCGAACTGGCCGAGCTGGCCACCGGTGGCGCGCACCTGCTCGCCCACGGTGTGTCCGCTGTGGAGGAGGAGCTGGCCGCGCGCACGGGCGTGCCGCTCGCCGCTCCCCCGGCCGCGTTGTGCAAGGCCGTCAACAGCAAGGTCTACAGCCGCCGCGTCGCCGACGAACTCGGGCTCCGGCAGCCGGGTGGCTGGGCCTGCGACACGCTCGACCAGCTCGCCGCCGCGGTGGCCGAGGCGGCCCCGGTGCTCGAGACCGGGCAGCAGCTGGTGGTCAAGGAGGCGTTCGGCGTGTCCGGCAAGGGCATCTCCGTGGTCACCGGGCAGCGGCGGCTGGACCGGCTGCACCGGATGATCGAGACCACCGCCCGGCGGGCCGGGCGGGACCGGATCGCCTTCGTCATCGAGCGGTGGGTGGCGAAGAAGGCCGACCTGAACTACCAGTTCACCGTCGGCCGGGACGGGCGGACCCGGTTCGACTTCGTCAAGGAGGCGATCACCGAGAACGGTGTCCACAAGGGACACCGGATGCCGGCGCGGCTGGACGAGCGGCAGCTGCGGGTCATCGAGGACGCCGCCTGCCTGCTCGGCACGCGGCTGGCCCAGGACGGGTACTACGGCGTGGTCGGGGTCGACGCGCTGGTGGAACCGGACGGCCGGTTGTTCCCGGTGCTGGAGATCAACGCCCGCAACAACATGTCCACCTACCAGGTGGGGTTGCAGGAGCGGTTCGTCGGCGACGGCCAGTTCGCCATGGCCAGGCACTACCCGCTGAAGCTGGCCGCGCCGCTGCCGTTCGACCGGCTGCGGGCCGCGCTCGGCGACCTGGTCTTCGACGGTGGCGGCAGCGGCCTGCTGGTGAACAACTTCGCCACGGTGAACGCCGCGGCCGGCGGGGAACCGTTCGCCGGGCGCCTCTACGGCTTGCTCATCGCCGCTTCGGAAGCCGAACTCGACGAGCTGGACACCCGGATCACCACCCGGCTGGCCACCCTGCAGACCCCCTGACCCGATTTCCGCACGTAGCCACTGCGAGGTCGCTCCGGTGACCGGCTCAGAAGCGACCTCGCCGCCCCGCCGGAGGCGGGGCGGAAGACACAGGAGTTACTCAGATGAACAAGATCGACTCGGTGCCGGAGTTCGCGGTGGTGTCGGGGGCCCAGGTCCACGAAGTGCTCGCGGGCCAGGAGAAGCTGCTGGTGGAACTGGTGGAGTCGGCCTACCGGCTGCACGGCGAGGGCCACACGGTGAACCCGCCGTCGTACTTCCTCCGGTTCCCCGACCGCCCGTCCGACCGGATCATCGCCCTGCCCGCCTCGCTCGGCGGCGAGCGCGGGGTGGACGGCATGAAGTGGATCTCCAGTTTCCCCGGCAACGTCGCCTCGGGCCTGCCCCGCGCGTCGGCGGTGCTGGTGCTCAACGATCCGGCGACCGGTTATCCGCTGGCCTGCCTGGAGAGCTCCATCATCAGCGCCACCAGGACCGCCGCTTCCGCCGCGCTCGCCGCGGACCGGCTCAGCCGCGACCGGGGCCGCCCGGCGCGGATCGGTTTCGTCGGCACCGGCCTGATCGCCCGGTACGTGCACACCTTCCTGGCGGGCACGGGCTGGGCGTTCGACGCCGCCGGGGTGTTCGACCTCAGCGCCGAGCACGCCGCCGGTTTCCGCGACCACCTGGCCGCTTCCGGCCAGGACCGGGTCACCACGCACGGCACCGCCGGGGAGCTGATCCGAGCGAGCGATCTGGTGGTCTTCGCCACCGTCGCCGGGGAACCGCACGTCCACGACCCCGCGCTGTTCGACCACAACCCGCTGGTGCTGCACGTTTCGCTGCGGGACCTGTCCACCGAGGTGGTGCTCGGTTCGGTCAACGTGGTCGACGACGTGGACCACTGCCTGAAGGCGAACACCTCGGTGCACCTGGCCGAGCAGGCCACCGGCGGGCGCGAGTTCCTCTCCGGCACCCTGTACGACGTGCTGACCGGGCGGTTCACCCCGCCCGCGGACCGGCCGCTGGTGTTCTCCCCGTTCGGCCTCGGCGTGCTCGACCTCGCCGTGGGCAGGCACGTGCTGGACGCGCTGCGCGCCTCGGGGGAGCTGCGCACGATCGCCGACTTCTTCTTCGAACTCGACCGGTACGGCCAGCGGTGATCATCAGCACGCCGGAGGAGTTCAACGTCGGCGACCTCTTCGTCGACCTCACCGGATTCGCCGGCCGGCCCCTGTTCCTCAAGTGCGAGGGGTTCAACTTCGCCGGATCGATCAAGCTCAAGGCGGCCGCCGAGATGGTGGCCGCCGCCGAGCGCCGGGGTGAGCTGGGGCCGGGCTCGACCCTGGTGGAGAGCAGCTCCGGAAACCTCGGCGTGGCGCTGAGCCTGGTGGCCGCCGCCCGCGGCTACGGGTTCGTCTGCGTCACCGACTCGCGGTGCACGCTCGGGGCCCGCCAGCTGATGCAGACCCTCGGCGCTTCCGTGCAGGTGGTCACCGAACCGCATCCGGAGCGCGGGCTGCTCGGCGCCCGGATCGCCAGGGTGGAACAGCTCTGCGCCGGCCACGAGGGTTACGTCTGGCTCAACCAGTACGCCAATCCGGGCAACTGGCGGGCGCACTACCGGACCACCGGGCCGGAGATCGCGCGCTGCTTCCCCGCCGCGGACGTGGTGTTCATCGGGGCCGGCACCACCGGCACGCTGATGGGCTGCGCGCGGTACCTGGCCGAGCACCAGCCGGGCACGCGGCTGGTGGCGGTCGATTCGGTCGGCTCGGTCACCTTCGGCACCCCGCCGGGGCCGCGGATGATCCCCGGCCTCGGCACCGGTGTCCGCCCGCCGCTGCTCGACGTGTCCTTTGTGGACGAAGTGGTGCACGTGGCCGAAGCCGACACGGTGCGCACCTGCCGGCGCCTGGCGCGCCTGGGTTTTGTCTTCGGCGGCTCCACCGGCACCGTGGTCAGCGGAGCGCTGAACTGGTTCGCCGAGCACCGCCCCGGCCCCGGCACCACCGCCGTGGCGATCGCCCCCGATCTCGGCGACCGGTACCTCGACACGGTCTACCACGACCAGTGGGCCGCCGACCTCTACGGCGAAGACGTGCTGGAGCCGAAGGGATCGCTCCTGTTTCCGGTCAACGGCAGTGGATTCGGGGGCTAACACCACCCCGAACCGGGGTGCCACGGCCCGTGTGCGGGCGGTCACGGTACGACATTCTGAGCACCGTCGGGTTCCCCTGCCGCCCATCCGCCGCGGCACCGGACGAGGGAGCGGTCTTGGAAATCCCCGAGCAGATCCCGCTCACCGCCTGGCTGGCCCGGTGGTGCGCCGGCCGGGCGGGCGGGGTGCTGACGGCCTGGCTGGGCTTCCTGGCGGTCACCGCGCTCGCCGGCGCGGGTTCCGGGCTCACCGTCGGGCCCGGCACCGCCCTGCCCGCCGTGGTGGCCACCGATCCGGCCAGGGTGCTCGCGCTCGGCGCGCCGGTGGTGCTGGTGCTGCTGACCGTGGTACTCCGGTCGGCGATGCTGGTGCTGGCCGCCGCGTTGTTCCTCGGTTCGGTGCTCGGCACCGCGCTCGGCCTGGTCGCCGCCCTCTCCCCCGCCCTGCCGACCTCCCACCTCGCCTGTGACGTGGTGGTGCTGCTGGGGGTGGTGGTCTCGGCCGACCACGTGCTGTTCTCCGTGCGGCGGCACCAGGAAGCGGCGGCCGACGGGCGGGACGTCCCGGACACCGCGCAGGTGGTGGCCGCGACCGCGGGCCGCACCGCACTGGTCTCCGGGATCGCCGTGCTGGTTTCGATGACCGGGCTGTGGCTGGTCGGCGACGCCACGCTGGCGCCGGTGGCGTTCGGCGCGATCGTGGTGGTGGCCGTGTCCACCACCGCCGCGCTCACCCTGCTGCCGTCGTTGCTCGCCCTGCTGCCGGTGTCGGCGCCCCGCCGCCGCTCCCGCGGGTGGTGGCCCGCCCCGCTGCGGCGGATCCGGTCGGGTTCACCGCGGCTGGTGGCCCCGGTGCTCACGCTGCTGGCGCTGACCGGGCTGCTGCACTGCCTGACCCGGACCGCGGGCCACGAGAAACCGCCCTACCTGCGCGGGGACGCCGTGCTGGCGCTGGTGCTGATGCTGGCGCTGACCGTGGTGGTGCTGCTGATCGCGTTCCGGCCGATCCTGGTGGCGCTGGCCAGCGTGCTGCTCGGCGTGCTCTCCGCGCTGGTGGCGCTGGGCCTGCTGGCCACCCAGGTGGCCCAGGTGCCCGACTGGGCGCCGGTGGTGCTGCTGGTGGTGCTGTCCGGGCCGTCCACCGACATCCACGTCTACCTGCTGCACCGCTTCCGCAGCGAGGCGCTGACCGGGGTGTCCGCACGGCACGCGACCACCGGTGGCGTCCGCCGCGGCGCGAGCGCGGTCGGCGGGGCGGTGGTGGTCGCGTGCGGGGCGTGCGTGGCCTTCGGGCTGGCGGGCACCGGGCAGTTCCGGGCGTTCGGCTGGAGCACCGCGGCCGCCCTGCTGGTGGACGCGGTGCTGGTCCGGATCCTGGTGCTGCCCGCACTGCTGTCGCTGGGCGGGCAGCTGAGCTGGTGGCGGCGGATCACTCCGCGGGCGCGCTCCCGGTCAGGTCGAGGAAGACCTCGTCCAGGGTCGGGCGGCGCAGCGCGAAATCGCTGAACTCCACCCCGGCCTCGCGCAGCGCGGTGGCCGCGGCGGCGATCCCGGTGGCGTTGTCGTGCAGTTCGATCGCGACGCTCCGCTTGCGCTCGTCCACCACCGGCGGGACCGCGGTGATCCGGGACAGCGCGGTGACCGCCTCGGCCAGGCCACCGGTCACCGAGACCTCCAGCCGTTCCTGGCCCACCTTCCGCTTGAGCTCGTCGGCGGTGCCCTCGGCGATCACCTTGCCGGTGTCGATCACCACGATGTGGTCGGCGAGGAAGTCGGCCTCCTCCAGGTACTGCGTGGTCAGCAGCACGGTGACGCCCTCGTCGACCAGCTCGCGGACGATGGTCCACAGGGTCAGCCTGCTGGCCGGGTCCAGCCCGGTGGTCGGCTCGTCGAGGAAGAGCACCGGCGGCCGGGCCAGCAGGCAGGTCGCCAGGTCCAGGCGCCGCCGCAGGCCACCGGAGTAGGTCTGCACCGGCCGGTCGGCCGCGGCGCCGAGGCCGAACCGCTCCAGCAGTTCCGCCGCCCGCGCCCTGGCCCCCCGGCGGCCCAGGTGCAGCAGGGTGCCCAGCAGCACCAGGTTCTGCCGCCCGGTGAGCAGTTCGTCCACCGCGGCGTACTGCCCGGCCAGCCCGATCCGCCGCTGCACCTGCTTGGCCTCGGCGAGCACGTCGTACCCGGCCACCCTGGCCCGGCCGCCGTCCGGCCGCAGCAGGGTGGCCAGCACCCGCACGGTGGTGGTCTTGCCCGCGCCGTTCGGGCCGAGCAGGCCGAGCACGGTGCCCGCCCGCACGGACAGGTCGACCCCGCACAGCGCCTGGTGCTGCCCGTAGCTCTTGCGCAGGCCCTCGGCCTCGATCGCGAGTTCCGCCCCGGCGCGCATCAGCCCGCGTCCCGCAGGCTCTTCGGGCGCAGGTCGGTCCAGTTCGCGGCCACGTAGGCCAGTGCCTGCTCCCGCGTGCACTCGCCGTGCGCCACGGTCCAGCCCGCGGGCACCTCGGCGAACACCGGCCAGATGCTGTACTGCTCCTCGGCGTTGACCAGCGTCAGGAAGGTCCCGTCCTGGTCGTCGAAGGGATTCGTCACGTCCGCACTCCCATTTCTCGGTAGGGGGTTCTTCAGGCGACCCGGTAGCGGCGGAAGCTGAACAGGGTGGCCAGCACGAAGACCACCGCCAGCGAGACGGTGATCACCACCTCCGGGTGCCGGGACGGGAACCCGGTGCCGACGGCCACCGGATTGCCCCAGAGTTCGCGCACCGCGTTGGTGACCGAGCTGACCGGGTTCCACTCGGCGATCGGCCGCAGCCAGGGCGGCAGCCGGTCGATGGACATGAAGGCGTTGGAGAGGAAGGAAAGCCCCAGCGTCACCACCGCGCCGATGCCGTCGATCGACTCGGGGTTGCGCAGGGTCAGCCCGAGCAGCACGCCGACCCAGATCATCACGTAGACGAAGACCACCAGCAGGCCGAGCCCGGCCAGCAGCGGCAGCACCCCGGTGTGCACCCGGCCGCCGACCAGCACCCCGGCCCCGGCCACCACGACCAGCGCGACCAGGCCCACCACCAGGTCGCCGAGGGTGTGCCCGACCAGCACGGTGGGCCGGGTGATCGGCAGCGAGCGGAACCGGTCGGTCAGCCCGCCCCTGAGGTCCATCGCCACCGCGATCGCGGTGGGCGCGATGCTGGCCAGGCCGACCTGCATCAGCGCGGCGGGCAGCAGGAACTCCGGGTAGCTGCCGCCGCCGGGCACCAGCACCGCGTCCTTGAACACGTAGCCGATGGCCAGCATGGTGATCAGCGAGTTCAGCGTGACCGCGAGCAGCCTGCCGGGTGCCTGGCGCAGGTGGGTCAGCCGGCGCTTGGCCAGCGCGAGCGTTTCGACGGCCGCGGTGAACGGCGGGGTCTTGGTTTCGGCGGTGGACGGTGTCGCAACTGTCACAGCTCCCCCTCGGCGGGTTCTGCCCGGTCGAGCCGGGCGGCCACCAGGGCACCGATCCGGCCCTGCGGTCCTTCGTGCATCAGGTGTTCGTGCCCGGCGTCGACCCGGTGGGCCTCCACCGGGCCGCCGGTGAACGGCGCCCAGCGGCGGGCGCGTTCGGCGATTTCTTCGTCGTCGAGGCCGTCGGCGGCGATGACGAGCTGGATGCCGCCGGTGAACTTCGACGGCCGGTGGTGGTGGGCCAGCCGGGCGTTGTTGTTCATCACCGCCAGCACCCGCCGCATGCGTTCCTCGCCGATCTCGGCCAGCCGCGAATCCCCGCGGCGCAGCACTTCGAGCACGTCCTCGGCGGTCAGCTCGCGCCCGGCGAACTCCGTGGCGTCGAAGCCGACGTGGCCGAGGAAGCTGGCCAGCAGTTCCCGTTCGGACGGCACCGCTCCGGCCGTGCCGCCCACCGGGTAGCTGTCCAAGATGGACAGCAGGGCGACGCGGTGGCCCGCGGCTTCGAGCTGCACGGCGATCTCGTGCACCAGCAGCCCGCCGAAGGACCAGCCGAGCAGGTGGTACGGGCCCTCCGGCTGGATCTCGGTGATCCGGGCCAGGTACTCGGCCGCCACCTGCTCGACGCGGTCCGGGAACTCCCGGTCCTCGCCGACGTTCGGCGACTGGAGCCCGTAGACCGGGCGGTCGAAGTACCGGGCCAGGCCGAGGTACGGCAGGCTCAGCCCCAGCCCGGCGTGCACGCAGAACAGCGGCGGGCGGTCACCACCCGGCCGGATGGGCAGCACCGGGGCGAACGGGTCGACCAGCACGCCGTCGGCCCCGGCGCGGCCCGCCGTGGCGGCGAGGCGTTCGACGGTGCCGTGGGTCAGCACGTCGGCCACGGTGATCGGCACGCCGCCCTTGCGGGCCAGTGCGACCAGGCGCACCGAACGGAGGCTGTCCCCGCCGAGCGCGAAGAAGTCGGCGGTGACGTCCACGGTGGCCAGTCCCAGGGTCTCGGCGAACGCCACCCGCAGCACCTCCTCGGCGGGGGTGCCCGGACCCGTGCGAGCCGGTGGGGCCGGCTCGGGCAGCGCATCGACGTCGAGCCGTCCCTCCTGGGTCAGCGGCAGCGCGTCCAGCACCTGGAAGGCCGACGGCACGGCGTAGTCCGGCAGGGTGCGCGTCAGCCCGTCGCGCAGGTCCGCCACGTCCACCCCGGCCGAGACCAGGTAGGCGAGCAGCCGGTCGTCCCGGACCACCACCGCGGCCGCGGTCACCGACGGGTGCCTGGCCAGCGCGGACTCGATTTCGGCGGGCCGCACGGCGAACCCGCGCACGCGGGCCTGCTCCAGGAAGTCCAGGGTGCCGTCGGGCCGCCAGCGCACCACGTCGCCGGTGCGGAACATCCGGGCCCCCGGTGGCCCGAACGGGTCGGCGACGAACCGTCCGGCGGTCAGCGCGGTCCGGCCGAGGTAACCACGGGCCAGTCGGGCACCACCGAGGTACAGCTCACCGCGGACGCCGGGGGCGACCGGGCGCAGCGCGGTGTCCAGGACGTAGGCCCGGACCCCGGTCACCGGGGTGCCCAGCGCCGGTGCCGCGTCACCGGGCACCGGTTCACCGGCGATCGAGAAGTACCCGGTTTCGCGGCGGCCGTAGTGGTTCACCACGCTCGCGCCGCGCTCACGCAGGCCGTCGGCCAGTGCACCGCTGAGGGACTCCCCGGTGGAGAGCACCCGCGCACCCGCGAGTTCCGCCGGGGGCTTCAGCGCGCTCGGCGTGGTGAGCAGCACGGTCGGCGGGGTGGCGGGTTCGCCGAGCACCACCGTGGCGCCCGCCCGGAAAGCCGCCAGCGCCACCGGGATCGCGTGCTCCGCGTCGGGCAGCGCGACCCGGTCCTTGGCACGGAACCGCAGTCCGGTCAGCACGTCGGCGAGCGCGCCGCGCGAGAGCACCACGCCGTTCCGGCCGGTCACCGAAGCCGGCTGCCCAGCCCGCGTCCGGACCCGGGGCACCGGTCCGGTGGCCGCCAGTTCCCGGTCGAGCACCAGGAACGGCCGGATCCCGGCGGTGTCCGGGCCGGGCAGGTGGTACGCCGCCCCGGCGGTGAGCACCGCCAGCACCCCGGCCAGCCGGTCCACCGGGGAGTCCAGCGCGACCGTGACGACCTTCTCCGGACCGGCCCCGGCGGCGATCAGCCCCCTGGCCAGCGCCCGGACCCTGGTCCGCAGCTCGGTGTAGGTCAGCGTGGTCCCGCCGCCGGTCAACGCCGTCGCGGTGCCGCGGCCGGTGAGCAGCCGGGGCAGGTCGGCTTCCGGCCGGAGGACGGGCCCGCCCCAGTGGTTCAGGATGCGGCCGCGTTCGGCGCTGGTGAGCACTTCGATCCGGCTCAGCGGGCGGGCGGGATCGGCGGCCACGGCGGCCAGCACGCGGTTGAGCCGCTCGGCGAGCCGTCCGGCCGCCTCGCCGCTGAACAGGTCGGCGCTGTATTCGAGCGTGCCGTCCAGCCCGCCACCACCCCGGCGTTCACCGAGCTGGACGGTCAGGTCGAACTTGAACTTGGCGTGCGTGGCGGGCAGCGGTTCCGGGCGCACCCGCAGGCCACCCAGCTCGAACCCGGCGTCCGGCACCTCGTAGTGGGCCAGCATCACCTGGAACAGCGGCTGCCGCGACAGCGAACGGGCCGGGCGCAGCGTGTCGAGCAGGTGCTCGAACGGCAGGTCCTGGTGGGCGTAGGCGGCCAGGCCGGTGTCGCGGACCCTGGCGAGCAGGTCCTCGAACCGCGGGTCGCCGCTGGTGTCGGTGCGCAGCACCAGCGTGTTGACGAAGAAGCCGACGAGGTCGTGCACCGCGTCGTCGGTCCGCCCGGCGACCAGGCTGCCCAGCGGGATGTCGGTGCCCGCCCCCAGTTTCGCCAGCAGGGTGGCGACCGCGGCCTGGAGCACCATGAACACGCTCGCCCCGGTCCGCCGGGCCAGTTCCGCCAGCCCGCGGTGGACCTCCGGCGGCACGGTGAACTCGACCGTGCCGCCGGAGAAGGTGGTGGCGGCCGAACGCGGGCGGTCGGCGGGCAACGCCAGTTCGTCCGGGAGGCCGGCCAGCGCGTTCCGCCAGAACTCCAGCAGGCCGCTGCCGCCGTCGGCGAGCAGTTCCCGTTGCCACACCGCGTAGTCCGCGTACTGGGCGGGCAGCGCCGCCCAGCCGGGGGCGCGGCGGGCGAGCCGGGCCTGGTAGGCGGTGGCGAGGTCGCGGGCCAGCACGTCCACCGACCAGGCGTCCCCGGCGATGTGGTGCAGCACCAGCAGCAGCACGTGCTCCCCGCCACCGAGCCGGAACAGCCGTGCCCGGAATGGACGGTCGGTGGCGAGGTCGAAGCTCCGGGCCGCTTCGGCGGCCAGTGCCGCGGTCAGCTCCGCCTCGGCCAGCGGCGTGGCCGCCAACCGCTCCCCGGATTCCAGGATTCGCTGGTACGGAACGCCGTCCTGGTCCGGGAACACCGTGCGCAGCACCTCGTGCCGGGCCACCACGTCGTCGACCGCCGACGCCAGCGCCGCCGGATCGAGGTCGCCGGACAGGCGCACCGCGAGCGGGATGTGGTAGGAGCCACCGCCGCCCTCGAGCCGGTTCAGGAACCACATGCGCAACTGCGCGAAGGACAGCGGCGGCCGCTCGGGCCGGTCGAGCAGGCGGAAGGTGGCGCGGGCCTGCCCGGCGCCCGCCAGCCGGTCGGCGAGCCCGGCCACGGTTCGGGCCTCGAACAGGTCCCGCACCGGCAGTTCGGCGTCCAGCGCCGACCGCACCCGGCTGACCACGGCGGTCGCCAGCAGCGAATGCCCGCCGAGCGCGAAGAAGTCTTCGTCGATGCCGACGGTCTCGACGCCGAGCACTTCGGCGTAGATGCCGCACAGCAGCTCCTCCACCGGGGTCCGCGGTCCCCGGCTGGGCTGCCGGTCCGCCTGCTCGGGCGCGGGCAGCGCCTTGCGGTCGACCTTGCCGTGCGCGGTGAGCGGGAAGCCGTCCAGCAGCACCAGCTCGTGCGGCACCATGGCGGCGGGCAGCCGGTCGGCGAGGTGGGCCCGCAGCACCGCGGGTTCCACCGGTTCGGCGGGCACCACGTAGGCCACCAGCCGTTCTTCACGCACCACGACCACCGGTTCGGCGACCGCGGGGTGCGCCCCGAGCACGGCTTCGACCTCACCGAGTTCGATGCGCTGGCCGCGGATCTTGACCTGGAAGTCCCGCCGTTCGACGAACTCCAGCGCACCGTCCGGCCGCGCCACCACCCGGTCCCCGGTGCGGTACATCCGCGTCCCCGGCTCCCCGAAGGGATCGGCGACGAACACCGAAGCGGTCCGCTCGGGCGCGTTCAGGTAACCCCGGCCGACCACCAGCCCGCCGACGTACAGCTCCCCCGGCACCCCGGCGGGCACCGGCCGCAGTTCGTCGCTGAGCACGTACAGCCGGGAGTTCCGCACCGGGCGGCCGATCGGCACCCGGATGCCGGAGAAGTCGTCGGTGGCGCGCAAGACGGCGTGCGTCACGTCGTCCGAGCACTCGGTCGGCCCGAACGCGTTGACCAGCGGGATGTCCGGGAACCGCGCGAACCACCGGGTGCACAGCTGCGGGGGCAGCGCCTCCCCGGTGACCACCAGCCAGCGCAAGCCCGGCAGCGCGACCTGCGCGCCCGCGATGTCCCAGGCGTCCAGGGCCACCCGCAGCAGCGACGGCACCACCTCCAGCACGGTCACGCCTTCGCCGGGCACCAGCCCGAACAACGCACCGGGATCGGCCGCGGTGGCCCGGCCGACCACGCGCACCCCGGCCCCCACCAGCAGCGGTGCCAGCATCTGCCACACCGACACGTCGAAGGTCAGCGGCGCGTTCTGCACCACCACGTCCGTGTCGCGCAGGTCCAGGTCCTCCACCTTGGCCAGCAGGTGGTTCACCATGCCCCGCTGGTGCACCATCGCCCCCTTGGGCTTCCCGGTGGACCCCGAGGTGAAGATCACGTACGCCAGGTCGCCGTCCCTGGTGGACACCGGACGGGAAGCCGTTTCCTCGGCGTCGTCCAACGCCACCAGCGACGCGTTCCCGGTGATCCGGGCGGCGAGTTCGGCGTGACCCGGGCCCACCACGAGGGCTTCCGCGCCGCTGTCGGCCAGCAGTCCGGCCAGCCGCGCCTCGGGCATCGACGGGTCCAGCGGCAGGTAGGCACCACCGGCGCTCCAGGCCCCCAGGATGGCGGAGGCAAAACCGATGCCCGGCTCGGCCAGCACCGCGACGAGCCCGGCTGGCAGCCGCCGCGCCAGGGCGTTCGCCCGCCGCAGCAACGCCGGATACGTCACCGAGCCACCGTCGTCCACCACCGCGACCGCGTCCGGGTAGACCTCGGCGACCCGGCGCAGGCGGGTCAGCAACGCCTCGCCCACCTCACCGGCGGTCCCGGTACCCCGGGCCAGCAGCACCTCGTGTTCCTCGGGCGTCACCAGGTCGATCCGGCCCAGTGGCCGGGCGGGATCGTCGGTGACCGCGTCCAGCAGCGCCGAGAACCGCCGGGTCAGCCGCTCGATCTCCGCCGGGGCGAACAGTTCCGCGGCGTGGTCGAAGCGGAAGAGCAGCCGCCGCCCGGGTTCCACCACCAGGCTGAGCGGGTAGTGCCGCGAGTCCAGGGTGACCGCGTCCACCACCCGCACGTCCTCGCCGAGCGTCACCTGCGGGCCCTGGTCGTCGGCGGGCACGTTCTCGAACACCACCGCGGTGTCGAACAGCTCGCCCAGCCCGGCCAGGCCCGGCACCTCGTTCTGCACCTCGGCCAGCCCGGTGTGCTGCGCGGACAGCATGACCGCCTGCTGCCGCCGGAGCTCGGCCAGCAGTTCGCCGACCGGCCGGGCCGGGTCCAGCCGCGCCCGCACCGGCACGGTGTTGACGAACATGCCGACCATCGTCTCGACCCCGGGCAGTTCCGCCGGGCGGCCCGAGGTGACCGAACCGAACACCACGTCGCGCTGCCCGGCGAGCCGCCCGACCAGGATCGCCCAGCACGCCTGGACGATGGTGTTCAGGGTGAATTCCTGGCCGCGGGCCCAGGCCGACAGCCGGGCGGTGTCCGCTTCGGACAGTTCCAGCTCGGCCGACGCGGGCAGCGAGCGCACCGGCTCGGCGGCGGGCGCGACCCGGGTCGGTTCCGCCAGCCCGGCCAGCAGCTCGCGCCAGGCCCGCTTGGCCGCCGCCTGGTCCTGCCCGGCCAGCCAGGCCAGGTAGTCGCGGAACGGCGGCACCGCGGGCAAAGCGGTGGCGGGGCCGTCGGCGTACAGGGCGGACAGCTCGCGGATGAGGATCGGCACCGACCAGCCGTCGGTGGCGATGTGGTGCGCGGTCCAGAGGAAGCGGAACTCCGCCGCGGCCAGTTTGACCAGGGTGAACCGCACCAGTGGCGGCCGGGTGAGGTCGAACCGGGTGGCGCGGTCCTCGGCCAGCAGCCGCCGCAGTTCCGCCTCCCGCGCACCGGCCGGGAGGTGGCTCAGGTCGAGTTCGGTCCACGGCAACGGGACTTCGGCGGCGATCACCTGCACGGCCTCGCCGGACCGGCGGTGGCGGAAGTACGCCCGCAGGGTGGCGTGTCGGCGCAGCAGCGCGGCACAGGCGTCGCGCACGGCCGCCACGTCGAGCGGGCCCTCCAGGTTCGCCACGGCCTGCACGGTGTAGACGTCCACGCCGTCCGGGTCGTACTCGGCGTGGAACAGCAGTCCCTGCTGCAACGGGGAGAGCGGCAGCACTTCCTCGGTCGTGGTGCCGTCGGCGGTCAGCTCGTCCAGTTCCGCCGGGGGGAGTTCGACCAGCGGGCCGTCCGGCAGCACGACCTCCTCGGTGTCGCCGGACAGCGTGGCGCCGACCGCGATGGCCGCCGGGGTGCGGTTCTCCAGGATGTCGCGCGGGGTGATCACCAGACCGGCCTTGCGGGCGCGGCTGACCACCTGGATGGCGCTGATGCTGTCGCCGCCGAGGGCGAAGAAGTTGTCGTCGATGTACACGCGCGGCACGGTCAGCACCTCGGCCAGCACGTCGCAGAGGATCTGCTCGGCGGCGTCACGCGGGGCCCGGCCGGCCAGTTCGGTGCCGAAGTCGGGTTCGGGCAGCGCCTCCCGGTCGACCTTGCCGTGTTCGGTCAGCGGCAGCCGGTCCAGCACGAACACCGCCGAGGGCACCATGTAGTCCGGCAGGAGCTGCTGCAGCGCGCTGCGCACGGCACCCGCGTCGACGGGTCCGGTGCCGGTCAGGTACGCGGCGAGGCGGGTGGTCCCGGCGGGATCGGTGAGCACCCGGACGACGGCGTCCGCGAGCTCCGGCAACGACCGCAGGGTGCTCTCGATCTCGCCGAGTTCCACGCGGTGGCCGCGGATCTTGACCTGGAAGTCCCGCCGTTCGACGAACTCCAGTGCGCCGTCCGGCCGGGCCACCACCCGGTCGCCCGTCCGGTACATCCGCTCGCCCGGCTCGCCGAACGGGTCGGCGACGAACACCGAGGCCGTCCGCTCGGGTGCGTTCAGGTAACCCCGGCCGACCACCAGCCCGCCGACGTACAGCTCCCCCATCGCCCCGACCGGCACCGGGCGCAGTTCGTCACCCAGCACGTACAGGCGGCAGTTGCGCACCGGGCGCCCGATCGGCACCCGGACACCGGCGACCCCGGCGCGCAGGACGGCGTGCGTGACGTCGTCCGAGCACTCGGTCGGCCCGTAGGCGTTGACCAGCGGGATGTCCGGGAAGCGCTGGAACCAGCGGGCACACAGGTCCGGCGGCAGCGCCTCCCCGGTGACCACCAGCCACCGCAACCCCGGCAGCGCGACCTCGGCGCCCGCGGTGTCCCAGGCGTCCAGCGCCGCCCGCAGCAGCGACGGCACCACCTCCAGCACGGTCACGCCTTCGCCGGGCACCAGCCCGAACAACGCGTCCGGGTCGGCGGCCGTCGCCCGGTCCACCACCCGCACCCCGGCCCCCACCAGCAGCGGTGCCAGCATCTGCCACACCGACACGTCGAAGGTCAGCGGCGCGTTCTGCACCACCAGGTCCGAGGCCCGCAGGTCCAGGTCCTCCACCTTGGCCAGCAGGTGGTTCACCAGACCGCGGCGGTGCACCATCGCCCCCTTGGGCTTCCCGGTGGACCCCGAGGTGAAGATCACGTACGCCAGCGCTTCGTCCTCAGTGGACACATGATCCGGCGGCACTTCGGTGTCGTCCAGTTCCACCAGCGGCAGTCCCCCGGCGATCTCCGCCGCCAGCTCACCGTGCCCCGGACCCACCACGAGGGCTTCGGCACCGCTGTCCGCCAGCAGGCCCGCCAGCCGCGCCACCGGCATCGACGGGTCCAGCGGCACATACGCGCCCCCGGCCCCCAGCACCCCCAGCACCGCCGAGACGAAACCGATGCCGGGATCGGCCAGCACCGCCACCAGGCCGTCCGGCAGGCGTCCCGACAACGCGCTCGCCCGCCGCAGCAACGTCGAGTACGTCACCGAACCGGCGTCGTCCACCACCGCGACCGCGTCCGGATCGGCGGCACGCACCCGCGCCAGCAGATCGGCGTCGACCGGGCCGGGAGCACCCGCGCCCAGGGCGAGCACGGCAGCGGCTTCCCCGGCGGTGAGCACGTCCACCCGGCCGAGGTGACCGTCCGGGTCGGCCAGGGCGAACCGTTCCAGGAACGCCGCGAAGCGGTCCAGGTGGGCCTGCACGCCCTCGGCGTCATACAGGTCCGGGTTGCCGTTGAGGTGCATCTCGATGCCGCCGTCAACGGCGTCCAGCACGGTCACCGACAGGTCGTTGGTGATGCCGGTGGACAGGTTGTTCAGCCGGGTTCCGCACTCGCCGAGGCGCAATCCGGGGTCGGGCGGGAGCACGTTCACGAACGGCCCGCCGAACGGCCTGCGCTCGTCGCTGCGCACACCGATGTCGCGGCGGATCTGGTTCACGTGGTAGCGCTGGTGCTTCAGCGTCCTGGCCAGTTCACGGGACGCCCGCGCCAGCAGTTCACCCGGGGTCATCGACGGCTGGACCACCATGCGCAGCGGCAGGTAGTTCGCCACCATGCCGGGGGTGGCCCGCGACCGCACCCCCGCCCGTGCCGCCACCGGCACGGTGAGCAGCAGGTCGTTGATGCCGGAAACCCGCTGGGTGTAGGCGGCCATCGCGGCGATGACGAAGGTCGGCAGGGTCACCTTGGCCGCGGCCACCGCCGCCCGGATCGCTTCGGCGGACCGGGCGGGCAGCACCAGGCTGCGGCGCAGGAAGCCCCGCGCGGGCGCCGGTTCGGCACCGGAGAGGCTGACCAGGTCCGGGGTGGACTCGAAGTGGCCGCTCCAGAACTCCTTGTCCCGCAGGCGGTGCACCGAATCCTGGTAGGCGAGGTCGGCGTCGAGCAGGTGCCGGAAGGACGGCAGCCGCCCGTCCTCGACGGACTCCCCGGCGAGGATGGCGTTGTACAGCTCACCGAGGCGGCGGTGGCAGATCGCCGCGCTGTAGCCGTCGCCGACCAGGTGGTGCGTGGTCAGGTACCAGAAGTGCCGCCGCGGGCCCACCTTGAGCAGCGCGCCGCGGAACAGCGGGAAGTCGGTCAGCGCGAACGGTTCGCGCAGGTCCTCGTGCATCCAGGCGACGGCCGCCGCCACCGGATCGGCCTCGCCGGACAGGTCCGGGTACCGCACCGGCAGTTCCGGCAGCGGCTCGATCACCTGCCGCGGCTCGCCGGCCACCTCGAAGAACCGCGCCCGGAAGCATTCGGCCTCCTCGGCCAGCCGGTGCAGGGCGGCCTCGAACACCGCGGTGTCCAGCGGACCGCGGATGTCGAGGTAGTCGGCCATCGCGTAGGCGAGGCCACCACCGGAGAGCTGCTCGTCGAACCAGACGTCGGTCTGCGCGGTGGACAGGGGCAGCGTCGCGTCGACGGCGGTCATCGGGGCACCTCGGAGAAGGTCTCGGTGGTCAGGGGGGCGTCGAGCAGTGCACCGGGCCCGTAGCTGTCGGCCACCCACTGGTCCTGGTAGACGGTGTCGAGGTAGCGGTCGCCGAGGTCCGGGGAGATCGCCACGGCGGTCAGCTCCCCGTCCCCGTTGGCGGAAAGCCACTCCAGCGCACCGGCCAGCACGGTGCCGGTGGGCCCGCCGAGCAGGAAACCGTGGCGCACCAGCCGTCGGCAGGCCCGCACCGCGGCCGCCTCGTCCACCCGAACCACGGCGTCGACCAGGGTTTCGTCGAGCCGGCGGTGGTCCCCGTGGCCGGGCAGCCTGCCGGGGCCGGGAGCGGTTTCCACCGCAACGATCCGGGCGGACGGCCGGGCCCGGCGCAGGTACCGGGCGCAGCCGGTGACCGTGCCGGTGGTGCCCGTGCCGACGAACAGCACGTCCAGCCCGGGGAAGGTGCGCAGGATCTCCGGCCCGGTGGACCGGTGGTGCACCCGCCAGTTCTCCGGGTTCGCGTACCGGTCCAGCCAGACGTACCCGGCGTTTTCCGCGCACAGCCTGCGGACCAGCCGCCGCCGGGCACCCGGCAGGCCCTCCTCCGGGTGCGGGTCGGTGACCACGTGCACCTCGGCGCCCAGGTTCTGCATGAGCTGGCGCGCGGTCAGCGTGCACCGCGAGTCGGTGACGCAGGCGAACCGGTAGCCCCGGCTCGCCGCGATCATGCTCAGCGCCACCCCGATGCCGCCGGAGGAGGTCTCCACCATGGTCGAGCCGGGGCGCAGCGCACCGGCCCGTTCGGCGGCTTCGACCATCTCCACGGCCGGTTTCAGCTTGCCGGAACCGGCGAAGTTGAACCCCTCGCACTTGAGGAACAGCGCCCGCCCGGCGAACCGGTGGAGGTCGAGGTAGAGGTCGGAGACGTCGAACTGCTCCGGCTTGGTGATCACCCGCACGGGGAACCTCCGGTCGAGAAGGCGGGAAAGGGGTCGTCGCGGCCGAGCTTCCCGGTGCGCACGCCGTGGAACAGGTTGAGCCGCTGGATGTTGCCGGTGCCCTCCATGAACTCCACGCCCCTGGCGTCCCTGGTCAGCTTGTCCAGCACCGGGTGCTCCCAGCGGGCGCGGGGGCCGAAGAACTCGGCGGCGGCCAGGGTGGTTTCCTCGGCGAGGCGGGCGGCGTCCGCCTTCGCGGCCGAGGCGAGGTAACCGTTGCCGGGATTGGCGTCGACCTCGACGGCCGACAGGTGCACCAGCTGCCGGACGCCGTCGATCCGGCGGCCGAGGCGGTCCAGCCGGTCCCGCTCGGCGAGCCCGAGGGACCGCCGGTGGGTCCGCACGTAGTCGTGCGCGGCACGGGCGATGCCCACCGCGATCGCGGCGACGCCGGGCCGGAGCCGGTTGAACGTCCGCGCGCAGGCCCACATCCCGCGCCGGGTCGGCGAAAGGTGGCGGCCGAGCACGCGGCAGGCGGGGATTTCGACCGCGTCCAGGTCGATGGCGCAGAACCGGGCTCCGCGCAGGCCGAGCATGGGCAGCGGTTCGGCGTGGAACCCGGCCGCGGTGGTGCCGGTGGTGCCGGTGGTGCCAGCGGTGTCGAGGAGGGCCGCGGTCACCCCGAGCGGCCCCCGGCGGGTGCGGGCGAACACCACCCCGAGCCGGGCCCTGGCGGCGTTGCCGACGTACTTCTTGCGCCCGGACAGCACGAAGCCGTCCTGTGCGGGTTCGAGCGCGGTGTCCAGTGCGTTGGCGTCCGACCCGCGGGCCGGTTCGGTCAGCGCGAAGAAGGTCCACGTGGGACGGTCGAGCAGGGTGCCGTAGAACCAGGCTTTCTGCTGTTCGTCGCCGAGCATGTCGACCAGCACCCCGGACATCGACGCCCCCGGCGCGGCGAGCATCAGCCCGGCGTCCCCACCGGCGAACTCCTCCAGCACCACCGCTCGTTCGAGGGCGGACATGCCGTGGAAGCGGTGCCCCCCGGCGAGCACGCCGCGTCCGCCGTGTTCCGGCGGGATGATCATTTCGGCCAGGCAGCGCACGCCCGGCAGGTCGGTGATCCGGCCGACGGCGTCGGGATCGCGGTCGAGCGCGAGTCCGTGTTCGCGGAAGTCCTCGCTCCAGGCCCGGGCTTGCGCACGCAGGGCCAGCAGCCGATCGTCGAGCACGGTCATCGGCAGGCACCGCCGAGCAGTTCGGAGATGTCGGCGACCTCACCCGGGCCGCCCGCGAGGAACCCGCTCGCCCCCAGCAGGCGCAGCGAACCGCGGTCGGCCTCGGTGATCCTGGCGTGCAGGTCGCGGTGGGGGGACCGGGCGGTCGCCAGTTCGGCGCGCACCTCGAGCAACACGGTCACCACCTCGGCGATCGCGCCCTGGACCAGCTGCTGGCGGAGGAGGGTCTCCTCACCGGTGTAGCGCTCGCCGAGGTGGTCGAGGCAGCGGTCCAGCAGGTACTGGGACAGGCCCAGCCGCAACCAGATGGCGCCCGTCAGCAGCACCGGTTCGGCGGGACCGGGTTCGCCCCGGACGAGGAGGACCGGGCCGCCGGGCAGGTCCGCGACCCGCACCACCGAAGCGCCGGGCAGGCCCGCCACCTGGCCGCCGGGCGGGCGAGCCGCCGGCGGTTCGCCCGCCCGCTCCACCGGCCCACCGGGTGGGGCTCCCGTTCCCGCTGCCGGGTCGGCGGGCAGCACCGCGCATCCGCCCGGCCCGAACACCGAAGCGCCGGCGGGCAGGGCGCTGAGCAGGGTGGCGAGGGCGGGGGCGGTGCCTCGTGCCCTGGCGGAGTCGTGGCACCGCCGCCACAGTCCGGTGTCCACCCCCGCGATCGCCGTCACGGGTTCAGCCGGCCATTTCCGCGCTGACGAAACCCGCCAGCGAGCGGACCGATTCGAAGTGGCTCATCTCCAGGTTGTCGGTGTCGAACTCGACGCCGAGGGTTTCTTCCAGCTGCATCAGCAGTTCCAGCACCCCGGTGGAGTCGAGGCCGACGTCGGCCAGGCGGGTGTCCTCGGCCAGGTCGGGCACCTCCTCCTCGAGCACCGCTTCCAGGGCGGCGATCACCCCGGCCACCACCTGCTCGTGCACACCCGTGACGGCTTCCGTCATGACGATCACTTTCCTTTCGGCGATTCACTCAACTCTGTGGTCCCGCGGGCGCCAGCTTCGCCAGCCCACGGGCGTTCCGGCGGTGGAGACCACGGGAAACCCGCAGCGGATCCCAGTCCGCCGCCCGCACGGGCAGCAGGTCCGGGTTCCCGAACACCGCACCCCGGCAGACCTCCGGCAGCACCGCCCGGCCGAGGATGGCCGAGGCGCACGCCGCGCCGCTGGTGGCGACTCCGACGATGCCGCCGCCGTGCTGGATGTTCTGCCCCGCCAGGTACAGGCCCTCGATGCCGGACCGCACGTCCGGGCGCTGCCCGGTCCGGCCCCAGCTCTGCAGCCCGTAGGCGCTGCCACCGGTGGACAGGGTGTAGCGCTCCTGCGTCACCGGCGTCGAGGTCTCCAGGTGCACCACGTGCGCCCGGAACGGGCCGATGGCCGCCTCCGCGAGGTCCAGCACCTGTTCGGTGAGCCGGTTCTTGGCCGCCAGGTAAGCCGCTTCCCGGCGGTACCTGCCACCGCGGGACGGTCCCCCCGCCAGCCCCCAGTGCCCGTACCCCGGCGGGCAGGCGGTCATGACCTGGAAGTTGGTGTGCCCCGGCGGGCAGCACGAGCCGGGCACCGGATCCTTGATGGAGGCGAAGGAGAGGAAGGCGAACGGCAGCTCGTCCAGGTCACCGGCTTCGACGCGGGCGTAAGCTGCCTCGACGTCCTCGTTCGGCCAGTACCAGATGTTCGAGTTCGGCTGCTCCGGCAGCTCCCGGTCCAGCGCGACGTAGCAAACCGCCGTGGGCAGCCGCATCCGCGCGCCCTCGGCCCGGTCCACCACCGCACCCGGCAGGTTTTCCGCGCCACCGCACAGTTCCAGCACGGTCCGCCGGTAGTCCGCATTGGACACCACGATCGGCGCGCGGTGGGTGGTGCCGTCGGTCAGCTCCACCCCGGTCGCGCGGCCGTGCTCGACCAGCACCCGGCGCACCCTGGTCTTGGTGAGCAGCGTGCCGCCGTGGGATTCGAGCACTTCGACCAGCGCGGCGGCCACCGTCTGCCCGCCGCCCTCGGGGTAGTAGGCACCGCGGAGGTAGTCGTCGATCATCATCGTGTGCGCGACGACGAGCGTGTTCGCCGGCGCCGAGCCGTAGTTGCCGGACTGGGCGGCGAGCACGGTGCGCGCCCGCGCCGACAGTCCACAGTGGTCGAACAGCTGGGTCAGCGTGCGCCTGCTCCACCGCAGCATCACCGCGGGCACCCGGCCGCCGCCCGCCGTCCGCGCGCTGGTGCGGCAGGTCTCCGCGATCGACGCGCAGATCTCGGCGTAGCGGGTGAGGCCGCCGGCTTCGGCGGGCAGCGCCCGGCGCAGCCGGTCGAGGTACCGCGGCCAGCCGGTCGGCACGGCCAGGCTGACGCTCGGCAGCACGATCCGGTCGAACCCGTCGGGGTCCATCGGGTGGAACCGCACGCGCCCGGCCAGTCCCAGCCCGGCCAGGATCGACGGGAGCAGGCCGCCGGGGCCGCAGTCGCCGAGGTAGTGCACGCCGACGTCGAACTCGTAGGCCCGGCGACGGCGGAACACGTGGCTGTTGCCGCCGGCGACGTCGTGCTGCTCCAGCACCAGCACCCGCCGCCCGGCGGCGGCCAGGTACCCGGCGCAGACCAGGCCGCCGATCCCGGACCCGATCACCACGGCGTCGAAGTCGGCGGCGGTCTCGCTCGAGTTGGTCACGAGGGGAACGCTAGGCCGGTCCGGTGACCTCGGACTGACCGCGCACTGACAGCAGCGCCCCGGGCTACTCCGCGGCGAGCACGCCGGCGGAGTTCGGGCCGCGCAGGCTGAGCCAGGCGGGCACCAGGGTGGCCACCACGGTCAGCAGCACCGCCAGCGCCAGCACCGCCGGGTAGATCCACAGTGGACCGGCGGGGAACCAGCTGCCGGACACCGCCGCGCTGAACGGCACCAGCATCGAACCGGCGACCAGGGTGCCCAGCAGGCTGCCGATCCCGGCGACCAGCAGCGCCTCCACGGTGATCATCCGCAGCACCTGCCCGCGGGTGGCCCCGGTGAGCCGCTGCAGGCCGAACTCGCGGCGCCGGTGCGCGGTCGCCATCACCAGCGTGTTCACCACCGAGATGGCCGCGTAGACCAGCAGCAGGCCGACGATGAGGTAGTTGACCCAGGCGTTCGCCTGCTCCTCGGCCAGGTACGCCTCGGTGAGCGCGCTGCGGTCGGCCACCTCGAGCCCCGGCTGGCCCGCGGCGAAGGCGGTCAGCGCGGCACCGAGCTGGCCGGTCCCGGTGCCGGGGGCCGCGGTCACCAGCACCTGGCTGACCACGCCGTCGGTGGTGTGCGGGGCGAGGGTGGCCGCGGGCAGCAAGGCCGTGGAGAAGTCCGGGTTCGCCCGCAGGATCGCCACCACCTCCAGCGAAACGAAGGCACCGTCGCCCAGCCGCATGGTGATGACCTCGCCGACGCCGACCCCGAGCCGTTCCGCGCGGTCCGCGGGCAGCGCGATGGTGTCACCGCGGAGGTCTTCGAGCCGCCCGGCGACGACCTCACCCCGCCGGGTCTGCGCGGCGGCCTCGGCGGAGACGCCGTTCAGCTCGACGCCGTCCTGGTCCTGCCAGGTGTCCGCGGGGCTTTCGTTGTAGCCCTTGCTGGTGACGAACGCCGACGCGGTGCCGACACCGGGGGTGCGCTGCACCTGCGCGACCAGGTCGTCGGAGATCTCGCCGGTGGCGGAGGTGAGCACGGCGTCGGCGACCAGCGCCCGGTCGTGCTCCCGCCTGGCCGCCTCGGTCTGGGTGGTCTGGAAGTAGAGCATGAACACCGCCAGCCCGGTGGCCAGCATGATCGGGGTGACCGCGCCGGACATCGGCAGCCACCGCGCCCGCGCGTTCAGCGTGGCCAGGTAACCGGCCAGCCCGGACACCGCGCGCACCGGCAGGTGCAGCACCGCGACCAGCGCCCTGGTCAGGCCGGGTGAGAACAACGCCACCGCGGTCGCCACCAGCGTCACCGCCGGGCCGGCCGTGCTGGCCGCCAGCGGACCGTCCATCACGGTGATGGTCAGGTAGGCCAGCACCAGGCCGCAGGCCAGGCTGGAGATCCCGCACCAGAGCCGGAAGGCGGTCAGCCAGCGCACCGGGCCGGTGGTTTCCCGCATCGCCTCCACCGGCCGGGTCTTCGCCGCGAACCGGGCCGCGACGAAGGCCGCGCCCCAGGCGGAGCCGAGGCCGACCAGGATCGCCGCCGCGGCGGGCAGCCAGCTCTGGTGGAACTCCAGCACCGGCTGGAACACGCCGAAGCCGATCAGCCGGTCGAACAGCCAGCTGCCGAGGAAGGCGCCGGGCACGCAGGCCAGCCCGGTGGCCAGCACGCCGACCACCATCGCCTCCCCGGTGATCATCCGGCTCAGCTGCCGCGGGGTGGTGCCGACCGCCCGGAGCAGGGCGACCTCGCGGCGGCGCTGCTGGACCGACAGGGCGAGCGTGCTGGCCACGACGAACATGACCACCTGGATCGCCAGCCCGCCGAACACCGCGGACAGGATGATCAGCAGTTCCCCGTCGGCTTCGGCCTGCGCGAACTCGGCGAGCCCGCGGGCATCACCGGTCAGCGCGACCGCGCCGCGGCCCTGGAGCTGGGCGTCGATCAGGCCGCGCAGGGCAGCGGGATCGGTGCCCGGGGCGGGCAGCACCCCGAAGGCGTCGACCTGACCGGGCGCCGCGGCGAACCGCTGGGCGTCCTGGTCGGCGAAGAAGATCGACTCGACCGCGAGGGGGGTCTCGGCCGAGGCGATCCCGACGACTTCGAAGTCCTGCACGCCACCGGGCACCGCGAGGGGCAGCACGCTGCCCGGCTGGTGGCCGGTCCGGCCGGCGATGGCCGCGTCGAGCACGACCTCACCCGCCCGTTCCGGGGCACGGCCGTCCCGCAGGCCGTAGGGCGCGAGTTCGGCGGACCGCCACGCGTGCCCGCGCTGGGTCCCCGGCACGAGCGGCGGGGCGTCGTCGCCGGGCACGGTGGCCGGGAACGACACGTCGGCGACGACCCCCGCCACCCCCGGGACGCTCTCGATCGCCGCCGCGAGCCCGGCGTCCAGCCGCACCCGTTCGGCCAGCACCGCCGTCTCGTGGTACTCGTCCTCGGTGCCCGCGTAGACCGCGGGCAGGTGGTGGGTCTGGTCCCCGGCGACCACGATCGGCGCGGCCGCCAGCCGCTGCGGCGGGATCACCGTGCTGATCCCGGTTTCCATCAGCCCGCCGCAGGCCATCACCACGGCGGTGCCGAGGAACAGCGCGACGAAGGTGGCGGCGAACCCGCCCTTGCGGAAGCGCAGCGTGCTCAGCGCGAGCCGGAACATCTCAGTGCACCATTCCCGTCAGCCGGGGCCCGTCCTGGGGCCGTTCCTCGGCCCAGGCACCCAGGTGGGTCATCCGCCGGGCCACCTCGTCCGCGGTCGGTTCGAGCAGTTCGCCGACCACTTCGCCGTCGGCGAGGAACAGCACGCGGTCGGCGTAGGCGGCGGCGACCGGGTCGTGGGTGACCATCACGATCGTCTGCCCGGCCAGGTTCTTCGCCTCGCGCAGCAGGCCGAGCACCTCGCGGGCGGCCCGCGTGTCCAGCGCGCCGGTCGGCTCGTCGGCGAAGACGACCTCGGGCTGGGTGACCAGCGCCCTGGCGATGGCCACCCGCTGCTGCTGGCCGCCGGACAGCTCACCGGGGCGGTGCCGCTGCCGGTCGCCGAGGCCCACCCTGGCGATCACCCGTTCCACCTCGGCCCGGTCGGCCCGGCGCCCGGCCAGCCGCAGCGGCAGGGTGACGTTCTGCCACACGGTCAGCGAGGGCAGCAGGTTGAACGCCTGGAAGACGAAGCCGATCCGGTCGCGCCGCAGGGTGGTCAGCCGGTACTCGGTGAGCCCGCTGAGTTCCTGCTCGCCGAGGAAGACCGCGCCGGAGGTGGGGCGGTCCAGCCCGGCCGCGCAGTGCAGCAGGGTGCTCTTGCCCGAACCCGACGGTCCCATCACGGCGGTGAACGTGCCGCGGCCGAAGCCGACGGTCACCCCGTTCAGCGCGACGACCCCGCGTTCCTTGCCGTGGACCTTCCGCACGGACACGAGCCGGACCGCGTCCGGTACGCCTTGGTGCTGCCGCATTTTCGCCACTCCCCTGGGATGCTCACCGGTCTCGGGAAAGCACGCTACGCAGGTGCGGGAGCGTTTCCGATGGTGATAGGGAGCCGCTTTCCACGGGACTTAGCACTACCGACCCGGCCGGTTCCCCGGCCCATAATGAAGCCATGACGAGCGGTGATTCCCCGGTGGCCGCCGGCTGGACGGCCACCCTGCGCGGCACCGCGCTGGCCGGGCTGGCGTTGCTCGAGCTGGTGTTGTTCGTGCTGGTGGTGTGCGCCGGCTCGCTGATCGGCGTCGGCCTCGGGCTGGTGCTGCTGCCGCCGCTGGTGCTGGCCACGCAGCGGCTGGCGAACGTGCAGCGGCGGCTGGCGCTGAGCTGGTCCGGGGTGCGCATCCCGGTGCCCTACCTGGCCGACGCCACCGGGGGCACGCCGGTGCAGCGCTGCCACCGGCTGCTGGGCGACCGGGCGAACTGGCGGGACGCGCTGTGGCTGCTGGTGGACGCGAACGCCGGGCTGCTGCTCACCTTCACCCCCCTGGCGTTGATGCTGCACGGGCTGCGCGGCATCGCCATGCCGTTCGTGGCGGCGTCACCGGACGACACCTGGCTGGGCAACTGGTACGTGGTGGTGCCGGTGGCCGACCAGCCCACCGCCTGGCTCGCCGCCGGGCTCGGCGTGCTGCACTTCCCGCTGGCGCTGTGGCTGGCGCCCCGCCTGCTGCGGCTGCACGGCCGCCTGGCCGGGCTGCTGCTGTCGCCCACCGAGAACACCCGCCTGACGCACCGCGTGCAGCACCTCACCGAAACCCGGGACGACGCCGTCGACAGCCAGGCCGGCGAGCTGCGGCGGATCGAGCGGAACCTGCACGACGGCGCGCAGGCGCGGCTGGTGGCGATGGGCATGACGCTGGACGCGGCCAGCCGCATCGTCGACGAGCACCCGGAGGCGGCGAAATCGCTGCTGGCCGAGGCGAAGACCAGTTCGGCCAAGGCGTTGCAGGAACTGCGGGACCTGGTGCGCGGCATCCAGCCGCCGGTGCTGGTCGACCGCGGCATCGCCGACGCCATCCGGACGCTGGCCATGGAGAACGCGCTGCACCTGGAAACCACCATCGACCTGCCGGGGCGCCCGGCGCCGGCGGTGGAGTCCGCCGCCTACTTCACGGTCTCGGAAGTGCTGAACAACGCGATGAAGCACTCCGGCGCCGAAACCGGGGCCATCGACGTGCGCCACGAGAACGGCAGGCTGCTGATCAACATCAGCGACCACGGCCGGGGTGGCGCGGACCCGGAGCTGGGCACCGGCCTGCGCGGCATCGAACGCCGCCTGGCCCCCCTGGACGGTTTCATCACCGTCCTGAGCCCCCTCGGCGGCCCGACCATGGTGGCCGTCGAAATCCCCTGCACCCTGCTCACCAATTCCTGACCGTGCGAGGTCAGTGCTTCAGATAAGCCAGAACCGCCAGCACCCGCCGGTTGTCGTCTTCGGAAAGGGGGAGGTGGAGTTTGGCGAGGATGTTGTTGATGTGCTTCGACACGGCCTTTTCCGAAACGAACAGGGCGTTCGCGATGCTGCTGTTCGACCGGCCCTCGGCCATCAGCTTGAGCACATCCCGTTCCCGCGCGGTGAGCGAGTCCAGCCCGGCGTCGCGGGTGTTGTGCGTGAGCAGCCGCGAGATCACCTCGGGGTCCATCACCGTGCCACCGCCGGCGACCTGGCGGACGGCGTCGATGAACTGGTCGCCGTCGAACACCCTGTCCTTGAGCAGGTAGCCGATCGAGCCGACGCCGTCGGCGAGCAACTCGTTGGCGTACAGGCGTTCCACGTACTGCGAGAGCACGAGCACCGGCAGCCCGCGGACCCGCCGCCGGGCTTCGATGGCCGCGCGCAGGCCCTCGTCGGTGAACGACGGGGGCAGGCGGATGTCGACCACGGCCACGTCCGGGCGCTCGTCGAGCATGGCGCTCAGCAGTTCCGGCCCGCTGCCGACGGCGGCGGCGACTTCGAACCCGTGTGCTTCGAGCAACCGCACCAGACCGTCCCGCAGCAGGAACTGGTCCTCACCGATCACAACGCGCACGGGTGCCTCTTCCGGTCAACCGCCAGGACGGCACCCATCATAGGGGCGGGGACCCCGGCACCACGCACACGTTCAGGTCCCGGTACACGGGGTCGTGGTCGACCAGCAGCACCGGCCCCGCCCCACCCGGAGCGGCAGCGGCCAGCGCGGCCCACAGGCCGGTGGCCGGAAACCCGGGCAGGGCCCGGTGCGCCCCGGGAAAGCCCGCCGAGCAGGCACCCCGCCCGGTGATCACCGTGGCGGGTACCGGGACCGGGCCCAGCAGGGCGGGCAGCGCACCGGGCACCTCATCGGGCGGCACCCCTGGCACGGTGCCGACCGAAATCCCGTCGGACCCCGCTTCCAGCAGCAACGCCACCGCGGCGTCGCGCACCGGCCGCTCGGTCCGGTACGGCATCCCGGCCTGGTCCACCACCAGCACCAGCACCCGGCGGCTGCCGTGCCGCCGCGCGTGGGCCCCGGCGACCCGCAGCGCGGTGAACGCCACCGACCGGCCCTGCCCGGACAACGCGAACACCAGCGGGCCACCGGGCAGCACGGCGGTCAGGCCGACCGCGGCGGACTGCCGGGGGTCGAAGTCGGGGGTGGCGTGCGCGACGATCGCCAGGTCGATCGGCTCCCCGGCGGGCAGCGAATCGGTGAGCACCGCCGCGGCCATCGACTGGAAGGTGTTGCCACGCGCCCGTGCCACGTCCTCGGGCCGGTGCCCGAGGTCGTGGTCCCGGGTCAGGTCGGCGAAGTACCGGAACAGCTCCGGCACGTCGATCCGGTGCTCCCCCGCCGGGAACTCCCGGTGCCGCACGCGGCTCAGCCGCAGGCGCACCGGGTTCGGCCGGCCGGGGGCCGCGGTCCGGTACACCGCTACGCCTCCAGCCCGGCGGTGGCCAGCCCGGCCACGTGGTGCAGCCGCTGGCGGCGCAGCAGGTCCTCCGGCCGGTCCCGCTCACTGATCAAATAGGACAGTCCATTGTGCACCAGCACCTCGGCGGGGTAGCCGTGGCCGAGGAACAGCACCGGGGAGGCGGTCGGGCCGTAGGCACCGGAGCGGAACACCCCGAGCAGGTCGCCGGGGCGCACCGCGGGCAGCGCGACCTTGCGGCCCAGCACGTCGTTCGGCGTGCACAGCGGGCCGGTGACGTGCCAGCTCTCGTCGGCGGGTTCGCCGAACCGGTTCAGCAGGCCCATCGGGAAGTCCCGCTTGACGTAGGAGCCGATGCCCACCGCGGCCATGTGGTGGTTCGTGCCGCCGTCGGTGACGGCGAAGTTCTGCCCCAGCGAAGTCTTCACGTACCGGACCCGCACCACGTAGGTGCCGGAGACCGCGGTGAGGAAGCGGCCCAGTTCCATCACCAGCCGGGTGGCCGGGTGCCGCCCGGCGAAGTCGGCGAGCACCGGGTTCAGCCCGTCCGCCAGCAGGTCCAGGTCCAGGTCCCGTTCGCCGTCGAAGTAGGCGATGCCGAGCCCGCCGCCGATGTCCACCATCTCCAGCGGGAAGCCCAGCCGCGCGGACAGCCGTTCGGCGAGCCCGAAGATCCGCCGGGTGTTCTCCACGATCGGTTCCTCGCTGAGGATGCGGGTGCCCATGTAGACCTGCACCCCCATCAGCCGGACGTGCCGGTGGCGCGCCACCAGGCCGTCCGCGGCGAACAGCTGCTCCTCGTCGATGCCGAACTGCCGGGGCTTGCCGCCCATGGTCAGCCCGGAACCCTTGACCGCGAAGCTCGGGTTCACCCGCAGCGCCACCGGTACCACGACGCCCAGTTCCGCGGCCATTTCGTCCAACCAGGACAACTCACCGAAGGATTCGCAGACGATCGTGTAGATGCCCTCGGCCAGGCAGGCGGCCAGTTCGGCGCGGCTCTTGCCGGGGCCGAGGAAGATGATGTCCTCCGGTGCCACCCCGGCCCGGCGGGCGGTGAGCAGTTCCGCCATCGACGAAACCTCGGCCCGCGCGCCGTGGGCGTGCAGCAGCGCGCAGATCGACACGTTCGGATTCGACTTCAGGGAGAAGAAGATCTCCAGTTCCGGGTGCAGCCGCGCCCGCAGCCCGTCCAGCCGCGCGCCCAGTTCCCCGCCGTCGTAGACGAACACCGGGGTGCCGTAGCGCTCGGCGAGTTCGGTGATGCCGATCCCGCCGACCTCGAACTCTGCAGTCATTCTCGGGCTCCTTGTGACTAGTGCCGGCAGACCATGGCGGAAAAGGTCGAGCCGAGGCCGACCGAGACCATCAGGTAGTGGGCGCCGGGGGCGAGCAGGCCCAGCCCGGTCGCCGTGACGTGGTTGAGGAACGGGTCGGCGCAGAAGCAGTGGCCGGTGACCCCGACGTTGCCGAGGAAGATCTTCTCCTTCGGCACGCCCAGCGCCCCGCCCGCGCGGATCCAGGACACCCGGTTGACGTTGTGCGGCAGCACCAGGTCGAGGTCGGCCAGGCGCAGCCCGGCCGCGTCCACCGCCGCGCGGGTGACCTCGGCCAGCGCGTCCGGGTAGAGCTGCCGGAATTCCGCGGCCTCCTCGTCGGACAGGATCACCTTGCCACCCGGCCCGCCGTGGGTGGCGGTGGCGAACCCGAGCACGGTGTCGCGGTCCTCGCCGGGGCCGACCAGCACCGCGGCGGTGGCTTCACCCATGACCGCCACGTCCGGGATCACCTGCGCGCTGTGCGTGAACGCCTTCTCCCCGCACAGCACCAGCGCCAGCGCGTCCGGATCACCGTCGGCGGCGAGCAGCGTGCCGCACAGGTCGACGGCCAGCAGCCCGGAGGCGCAGGCGTGGTCGGTGAGGGTGAACACGGTGGCCTGGGACAGGCCCAGCGCTTCACGCACCTCCAGCATCGGGTTCACCGGGTACGGCGACGCCCCGGGCATGGTCTTCGCCCGCACCAGGTAGCGGACGCGGTGCTCCTGCCCCGCCAGCGCGGTCAGCTTCCCGGCCGCGGCCAGCAGGGTCTCCGCTTCGGACTCGCCGGAGCGGCACACCTCGGACAGCCCGTAGAACCGGCGCAACCGCCGCAGCTGCGCGTCGGTCAGGCCGAGTTCGCCCTGCAGCGAATCGATCGGCACGGCCGACGGCAGATAGGCGGCTACCGCTACCAGCGAGGTCATGGCGCCCAGCGTCACCGCGGGCGCTGACGTCCCGCTGACCGGCTACTGACGCACGGGCGCCCCGCAGGCGCCCCGGAGCCATCGGCGGCTCCTCCGCCTGGTCAGCCACCGCACGGGCGGGGCGGCGGCACACGACCGCTTCCACCCCCGGAGGCCGCGCCGCCGCCGGTTCGCCAAGTCCTGGATGCGTACACCCATCGTCTCCCCCTCGATACGGATACGTGAACAGTGTTCTACGTGTGGTGGCGGCCGGACACGGTTTTTCCACTGGGTGAAGGCCGAGCCGGCTCACCCGTCCGGGTTTCCCCCGGCCGGTCCACCCCGGTTGCCCCTCCCGGCCCGGCTTGGTCACCTGGTCCCGTGCCGGACCACCCGGGTTCCCCCCGCTTCCTCGCCCCGCAACTGCGCCACCTCCCCGCCGCGTGCGCCGACTGGGGGGCGCGGGCCCAGCAGCGGACGCTCGACTGGGGCACGCGCACCGGCCTGCTCGCGGGCGAGCGGACCCGCCGCCGTCACGAGCTGTCCGGGTTCGGGCAGCTGGCGGCCCGGATGTGGCCGCGGGCAGGCGCCGACGACGGTTACCTGTTCAGCGACTGGCTGACCTGGTCGTTCCACTGGGACGACCTGGTCGACGGGAGCGAGTACGGCGAGGACCCCGACCGGCTCGGCCGGACCGCCCGCGCCGTGCTCGCCCCCGGCGGCCCCGCCGCGCCGGGCCCGATCGGCGCGGCCTGGGCGGAGCTGTGGGCCCGCACCGAACCACGCACGTCCGCGGCCTGGCGGCACCGCTTCCGCTGGCACCTCGACCAGTACCTCTTCGCCATCCTCAACCAGGCCACCCACCGCCTGCTGGGCACCGTGCCCCCGGTGGCCGAACTGCTCGCGAACCGCCGCATCGCCGGCGGCTGCCTGCCGTTCCTCGACTTCGCCGAGGTGGCCGCCGGGGGCACGCTGCCCGACCGGCTGTACGCCAGCAGCGGCTACCAGGAGATGGTGCACATCGCCGCCGACGTGAGCACTTGGTGCAACGACGTGTGCTCACTGGACAACGACGCCGAAAACGGTGAGCACTACAACCTGGTGCACGCCATCCAGCACGAACACGGCTGCACCCGGGCGGAGGCGATCACCCGCACGACCACCCTCGCCGACCGGCACGTCACCCGGTTCCGGCAGCTCGAAGCCCGGTTGCCCGGGCTCTGCGCCCGGCTCGGCCTGACCGCGGCGCAAACCGCGCTGGCCGCGGACTGCGCCAGGGGGCTCGCGGAGTTCATGCGCGGCACCCACGACTGGTACCTGGACAGCGCCCGCTACTCCGGCGCCGGTGACACGCCGGACCCGGAGGACCGGGAGCGGATCCGCGCGCTGTTCACCGCCACCTCCTCCTGAGCGCGCTTGACCGTGCCGCTACGGCACGGTTTTGACTGGGGGCGTCCGATCCCGCCGCGGAGGAGGAAGCGTGGCCTGGAGCACCCGCGAAATAGCCGAGCTGGCCGGTACCAGCCTGCGGGCGGTGCGGCACTACCACGAGGTCGGCCTGCTCGCCGAGCCCGAGCGGCGCGCCAACGGCTACAAGCAGTACGGCGTGGCCCACCTCATCCGGGTGCTGCGCATCAAGCGGCTCACCGACCTCGGGTTCTCCCTGTCCCAGATCGCCGCCATGGGCGACGCCGACGAGCACCCGGAGGAAGCCCTGCGCACCCTCGACGCCGAACTGGCCGCCACCATCGAACGCCTCCAGCGGGCCCGCGTCGAACTCGGCCTGATCCTGCGGCGGGCCGCACCCGCCGGCCTGCCCAGCGAACTCGCCCCGGTCGCCGCGGCGCCGCTGTCCGAGGCGGACCGCTCGTTCGTGATCGTGCTGACCAGGGTGCTCGGCCCGCAGAGCCTGCGGGACTACGCCGACATCCTGCGGGACGCGCCCAGCGATCCGGCGACCACCGAGTTCGACGACCTGCCGGAGGACGCCGGCGAGGCGACCCGGCAGGACCTGGCCGAACGGCTGGCGCCCTGCGTCCGCCGGTTGCACGAGCGGTACCCGCAGCTGCGGGAGATCAACACCGAGGCACCGGGCGGCGCCCGGTTCGCCGCGGAGACGGTCAGCAAGGCGCTCGTGGACCTCTACCACCCGGCCCAGCTCGACGTCATGCGCCGGGTCCACCAGCTGCTCCGGGACTGACGGGCCGGCGCTTGGGTCATACTGGCGGGATGAGCGAGTCGATCGAGCTGTTCCCGTTGACCCGGGTCGATCCGGAGCGCTTCGCCGCCGACCAGCAGCGGCTGTTCAGCGGCGCCCGGCTGCACATCGGGCGGTCCGGGGTGGTGCACGCGGTCAGCTGGGTGAACTGGCTCAACGGCTTGGCCCTGCCCGCGCCCGCCTGCCACCAGGGCTGGTCGGGGCTGGGTTCGGGCGGGGAGATCACGCCGACCGCGCTGCCGGTCAGCTGCCGCAAGTGTCAGCGCCTGACCGGCTTGCCCGACGACCCCGGCCAGCCCGCGCTGTTCCCGCTGCCCGGCTGAAACCGGATGACCTCGATCCCCGCCTCCCGGGCGGCGGCGAGTTCTTCGCCCGCACCGGCGAGGAACAGGCACGACTCCCCTGACGCGATCACCTGTGACAACGGTCTGTGGTCCCGCCCGGCGACGTTACGCACGTGCCCGTCCAGGCCGTGCAACACCAGGAAGGCGCGGACCGCCTCGGCCGCCAGGCCGCTGACCACGGTGAGCCGGGTACCCGCCGCGGCGATCGACGCGAACGCCTCACCGACGCCCGGCGCGGGCCGCGCGGTGGCCACCAGCTCGGCTTCCAGTCGGCGCAGCTGGGTGCGGACCGCCCGCTCGGTGGCGGGCCCGATCGTGGCCGCGTAGTCGAGCACGGCGAACGGGTCGCCGGTGCGGGCGATCCGCCGGGGTAGCCGCCCGCCGGCCACCAGCACCCGCAGCCGCTCGGCGATCGGCCTGGTGGAGGGCAGCTCCGCCACCGGTCCGGCGAAGGCGACCAGCAGGTGGTCGCACTCGGTGAGCCGGTCCTCCACCCGCATGACACCCTCCCCGGTCGGTTCCTGCCACGGTACCGGCCACGCCGGTCTTCAAGCCGCTGACGAACCGCCCCGGAGCTGCGCGACAACCTGTTCAGGCGGTCCGCCGCAGGCCGAGCACCGCTCCACGCCGACCGGTCGGGTTTGACCACGCACGTCTTCAAGCCACCGACGAACTAGAGCGCCCCTCCCACCGCCACAACGACGGCGGCCGCCCACCCCGGGGCTGGGCGCTGGCGTGCTCGGCGGTCCGCCACAAGCCGAGCACCCCCACCCCGGCCGACTCCAACCACACACCCCCAAACCACCAACAAACTAGAAAGCCCCTCCCACCGCCACAACAACGGCGGCCACCCACCCCGCAGCCGAACGCTCATGCACTCAACACTCCACCACAAGCCGAGCACCCCCACCCCGGCCACCCGACCCCAACCACACACACCCCCAAACCACCAACAAACTAGAAAGCCCCCTCCCACCGCCACAACGACGGCGGCCGCCCACCCCGGGGCTGGGCGCTGGCGTGCTCGGCGGTCCGCCGCAGGCCGGGCAGGCGTTCCATGGTCCGCCCCAGGTTGGCCGGATAGGGCCGGTCGCCGGTCAGCGCCTCGGTGGCGTCCAGCGCCTGCGCGGTGGTGAAGCCGTTCCCCATCAGCCCCGCGGTGAAGGCGACGTCCCGCCACAGGCGGTCCGCCAGCAGCGGGCGGCAGTCCGCCACGATCCGGTTGTGGTCGAACGCCAGCGGCGGCACCTCGTCCAGCGGGCACCACACCACGTCCTCCGCACCGGCGGTCGCGGTCGCCCACAGCGCGATGGACAGGGTCGGGCCACGCGGATCACGCGAGGGCTCGTCGAAGGTGGTGAGCTGCCCGGTCCCCGACAGGGCGGCGGCGGGCAGGCCCAGCTTGGTGACCACCGCCCGGCGCGCCGCCTCCCGCAGCCGCTCCCCCAGGCCGAGCAGCACCCCGGGCAGCGCGAGTTCCCCCCGGAACGGTTCGGCGGCCCGGGGGGCCACCCCCAGCAGCACGGTCCGCGCCCCGGGGTCGAACCGCAGGACCAGCACGTCCACGGACACCGGCGTCGAGTCGATCACGCACCGATTGTGACCGGCGCCCGGTCGCTGCGTGCCAGCACCCGGTAGTCGGCGCGGCCGGGCCCGTACCCGGCGATCGCGACCGGCCGCCGGGCCCCGAACCACGCCAGCGGGTCGCCGAGGGGAACGGCCGGGGCGCCGGGCGCGGGCACCACCCGCGGCCGGTCGGCGTCGAGGTGGGTCACCGCGAGCACGTCGACGCCCTGGCAGACCGCGATCGCGTAGTCCAGCAGCGTGGCGTCGAGGTGGCCCGCGCGCCAGGCCCCCTGGTATTCCCCGGTGCCGTTGTGGACCTCCGGGTACCGCGCCAGCACACCGGCGTCCTCGGTGGGGAACGGGCCCGCGCCGTGCCGGGTGTGGTAGGTGCGCGTCACGCCGACCACCGTGTGCGGGCGCCCGGCCAGCAGCGCGCGGGCGTTGTGCGGGGTGGTGGTGGACCAGGTGGTGTGCGGGTGGAACCCGTGGTGCTCGTCGAGCAGCACCCCCTGCGCGCCTTCGAACACCACCCGGCCGCGGTCGGCCAGCCGCCCGGCCTCCTCGTCGTCGGTGATCCGCACCGCGGCGGCGAAATCCCGGTACAGCGCAACGAGTTCGTCCACGCCGTGCCGGGGGGCGGCGAGCGGGGCGTAGAACCGGGCGAGGCCGTCGAGCTTGCGCCGCAGCACCTCGGGCCGGGTGCAGTCGGCGACGGTCGGCGCCTGTCCCGGTCGGCGCAGCGAGTACCAGACGGTCTCGCCGATGCCCTTCCCGCACGAACCGTGCCGCCGCTCACCACGCGCGTCCTCCCGCGCGCGGTTGGCGTGGATGTGGAACGGCGTGGTCAGCAGCGCCCCACCGGCCACGCTCAGCCGGGCGAGCGGGTTCCGGACCCCGGCGGCTTCGAGCTGCCGCGCCTCGGTGGCCAGCGCGAACGGCTCGACCAGCACGAACCGCGACAGGTGGGTGGGCACCCCGCTGAAGGTGCCCGCCCCGAACTGGCTGAACGTGTGGTGCCGCCCGCCGTCGACCACGTTGTGCGCGGCCTGCGCGCCGCCGTTGAACCGGATCACCGCGGTGGTGGGCCGGTCGGCGCACAGGGCGTCGACCACGGCGCCCTTGCCCTCGTCGCCGAACCCGAGCCCGACCACCACCACGTGCCCGTTCACCGCAGCACCACGTCGTCCGGGCCACCCGGGCCGGGCACCGCCGAGGTGACCACCGCACCCGCACCCCGGTGCGCCAGCGCCCGGCCGACCGCCGCGCCCTCCGCGGCCGAGCCGACGTCGGCCAGATCGGCCAGCGCCCGGTCCACGTCGACCACCTGCTCCTCCGTGCCGATCGTGGCCGCGATCAGCTCGCACACCGCGCCGGGGTCGTCGAGCTTGAGGAAGTTCTGCCCGAGCAGGCCGCTCCAGTGCGCCTCGATCTCGGGGTCGCGGTAGTACGAGGACTGGTTGGGCAGCACGTAGTAGACGTGCCACTTGCGGGCCAGTTCCCGGTACACCGAAGCCGGGTCGATGTCCTGGCGGACGTCGTCGCCGATGACCCGCCGCACGTGCTCGGCCCGCAGGGCCGGCTTGTTCAGCTCGTCACCGATGATGAACAGGTAGCCCTTGCGCCCGCGTTTGCGCCACGCGTCGGTGACCACGTGCCGGGCCATGAAGTACGCGGCCAGTTCGTAGGACTCGCTCTTCTGCCCGCCGCCTCCGCCTTCGAGGAAGATCGTGCGCAGCTGCTCGTCCATCCGGTTGTCGGACTCGAACTGCCCGATCTGCAACGGGACCCGGTCGCTGTCGGCGTCGCCGATGGCCCCGAAGAGCACCTGCGGATCGGCCAGGTAACCCTTGCGCTGGACCAGCCCGTGCAGCTTGCCGAGCTTGCCCTGCATGATCCGCGGTACCCGGCGCATCGAGCCGGTGACGTCGAACAGCACCGCGATCGGGGTCGAATCGGCGTGGTCGGCCGAATCACGGCACTCCCGGACCGCGTTCAGCGGGTCCAGCGCCGGTGCGACCTTCCACTCGGTGGCCGGCCTGCCGCGCAGCCCGGCGGTGTAGCCGAAGTCGTCTTCGCCCTTGGCGGCGCGGAAGGTCTTCGCCGCGGCGTAGGCGTTGTCGTCCCAGCGTCCGTATCCCATGGTTCAGGCTCCTGTCTCGGGGATTTCGAAGGGCCGGAAGGTGCGTGGCCCGTACAGCTCGTCGAGCAGTTCGTCGTATTCGCCGAGCAGGTCGGCGGCGCCGGGTCGTTGTGCGGGTGCGTCCTGGGCGCACCACCCGGCGAAGGTGCGCTGGCGGTTTTCGCCGGGTGCCAGCAGGTCCAGCATCATCCGGTGCAGCATGTGGACGTCGGTGGCCGCGGTGACCGGTTGTCCATTGTGGACTTCAGGCGGGTACCGCACGGATCCGTCGGCGGCCAGCGGGAGTTCACCGTCGCCGGTGGCGAAGGACCAGCCGACGAGCACGATGCCGTGTTCTTCCGGGTGCACCAGCACGTTGTCCGGGGTGAGGTGGCCGTGGACCACCCCGGCGCGGTGCGCCCCCGCCACGGCCCGCAGCAGGCGCCGGTGCATCCAGGCGTAGTCCCGGCCGTCGAGCCCGCCGGGGAAGGCCGCCCGGATCGCGGCGAGCGTGGTGAAGCCGTCGATGAGCGGTTCGAGCACGGTGAACGCCCGTTCGCCGCGGGGCACCGGGCCCGAGGTGTCGATCAGGCGCGGGTAGTACGGGCGCAGCCAGCGGTGCTGCTCGGTCAGGTCGTCCAGGGCGCGCAGCGCCGCCCATTCGGCGTGGAGCAGCGGGTTGAGCGACGGCTTGCGCACCAGCTTGACCAGGTGGGGGCCGGTGGTGCGGTAGGTCGTGGCGATGCTGCCCACCGCGTGCGGGCGGGTGAGCGAATAGCGCGCGGTGGCCGTGGTGACGGTGGCGACGGTGGTCACGGCCTGGCGCTTCCACTCGTCGTAGAAGCGGTTGAGCCGCGCGGCCGCCTGGTGGGCACGCGGGTCGCCGGGGTTCCGGTCGGGGTGGAGAGCGGCCGCCAGCGCGCGGTACCGGCGATGAGCGGCGCCGGGATCGGCCGCGAAAAGCGCGGCGGCATCGGTCGCCGTTTCGACCACCTTCACGGCGTCTTCCCTGGTGAGCATAGTTTGAGTCTACAAGACTCTTACCTGCCCGGGCAAGCGGTTCTTGATCGTTAACCGCTGGGTTATCGATCGATGCGGAAAGCGTCGTTGTTGGCGGTCTCCCGTCAGGTGATCGTGGTGGAGTCCGCACCACGGGAAAGAAGGAAGACCATGAGCGAGCTGTCCACCCTGCGTTCCACCGTCCGCGGCCGCGTCTGGCTGCCGGGTGAGCCGGGATTCGACCCGGCCCGCCGCGCCTGGAACCTCGCCGTCGAGCAGCCCGCCGCGGCGGTGGTCGAGGCGGCCGACGCCGAGGACGTCGCCGCACTGGTCGAGTTCGCCCGCGGAGCCGGGCTCGGCATCGCCACCCAGCCCAACGGGCACGGTGCCACGGGCCGCACCGGCGGCGCCATCCTGCTGCGCACCCGCCTGCTCGACACCATCGAGATCGATCCCGTCACCCGCCGGGCCCGCGTCGGCGCCGGCGTGCCCTCCGGGCGCCTGCAGGCCGCCGCGGCCGAGCACGGCCTGACCGGCCTGCCCGGCAGTTCACCGGTGGTCAGCGTCACCGGGGTCGCCCTCGGCGGCGGGTTGAGCTGGTTCAGCCGAGCACACGGCTGGGTCGCCGACAGCGTCACCGCCTTCGAGATCGTCGATGCCGCGGGACGTGCCCGGCGGGTCGACGCCGAGACCGATCCCGACCTGTTCTGGGCGCTGCGCGGCGGTGGTGGCGACTACGCCGTCGTCACCGCGGTGGAACTGGTCCTGCACCCGGCCCCGCACCTCTACGGCGGGCGGGTGCGGTGGACCGCCGAGCACGCCCCCGAGGTCGCGGAGGCGTACCGGCAGCTGACCGCCACCGCCCCCGAGCAGCTGACCGCCTGGCTGGAACTGCTGCACTTCCCCGGTGCGGCACCGATGGTCGCGATCGACCTCACCCACCTCGGCCCGGCGGCCGAGGCACGTGAGCTGACCGCCGCGCTGGACCACCTGCCGCGGCCCGTTTCCGACAGCAGGCGGGTCATGGCGGTGTCCGAGATCGGCGGCATCACCGCCGAACCCACCGACCCCGGGCCGGGGGTGTCCCGTGGTGAGCTGCTCACCGAACTGTCCGAGGTCACCGTCAAAACCCTGCTGGCCGAGCCGATCGCGCCGGTGATGACCGCCCAGCTCCGGCACCTGGGCGGAGCGCTGGCCCGGCCGTCGGACAGCCCGCACGGCGCGCTGGCCGAGCCGTACGCGCTGTACCTGTTCGGCCTGCCCGGCGCGGGAGTCGCGGCCAGGCAACAGGAGCTGGCCGGCGCCCTGCCCACCAGCGGGCGCAAACCGCTGACCTTCCTGAACCCGGGCGAATCCGCCGCCGACGCCTTCACCCCGGGCGCGCTGGCCCGGCTGCGGGAGGTCAAACGCCGTCACGACCCGGCGAACACCTTCCGCAGCAACGTTCCGGTACTCCTCAGCCGGCGGTGATGGCGTCCACGCCGAACTGCAGCGGGTTGAGCACGAAACCGGCTTGGATGCGGACGTAGCGGTAGGGCGCGGACGAGGGGTTGTCCACGGTGGCGGTCCGGTTCCCGAGGCCGATCATGGCCAGCGGCGCGGTCGAGACCTGCTGCCCGGCGCCGTCGAGGAAGTCCACGGTGGTCTGCGTGGCCAGGCCGTACCCGTGGAAGTGCACCAGGAGGTCACCGGTGCCCTCCTCCCCCGCACCGAGGTCGAACACCACGTGCGTGTTCGCGGTCCCCGACACCGTGGCGTGGAGGCCGTCCGGGGCGCCGAGCGCCCGGGCACCGTTCTGCACCACCGCGGTGGTGGTGGGCGCGATGGCGTCGGCGTGGGGATCGGCGACCAGCAGGCCGGCCGCGAGCAGCACCGGGAGGAAGCTCATCCCGTGGTTCTAACCGCCGCCGGACGCGGGGTCAATCGGCCGGACCGGGGGAAAACCGGCAGGTGTCGAATGCGCGGGGGCGGGGTATGTCGAACCCGCGTTCGACGAAAGGAAGTGCGATGAGCCAGACACCGGAGAAGGACCCCGACGACTGGACCACGGGCGACGAGCCGATGACCGGGCCGCAGGCTTCCTACCTGAGCACGCTCGCCCAGGAAGCCGGGGTGGAGGTGCCGGAGAACCTGACCAAGGTGGAGGCCTCCCGGCGCATCGACGAGCTGCAGCGCCAGACCGGTCGCGGCGCGCCCGCCGACTCCTGATCCGCAGGCGGGGTCACCGACGCGGGTTGTCGGTGACCCCGCCCGGTTCGTCCGCAGCCCAGGCGTTTCCCGGCCTATGGTGGGAGGCATGGACGATCGGCCGATCACCGTGGCGCAGCGGAACTACCGGCAGCACGCCGAAGCGCTCGAACGCATGGACAACCGGGAGCGGTTCAGCTACATCTTCCAGGCCAATCTCTGGGCCTCGGCATCGGTCTCGGGACCGGGTTCCGAAGCCGGCCAGACGCGTGACCTCCAGGCGAAGCTGCCGGACCTGCTGGCCCGCCACGGCGTGCGGACGCTGCTGGACCTGCCCTGCGGGGACTTCGGCTGGCTGAGCGGCGTGGACCTCGGCGTCGAACGGTACGTCGGTGCCGACATCGTGCCCGAACTCGTCGACCGGAACACCGACCGGTTCGGGCACGACCCGGCACGCGAGTTCCGGGTGCTCGACCTGACCAGCGACCCGCTGCCCGCGGCGGATCTGGTGCTCTGCCGCGACTGCCTGGTCCACCTCAGCGACGACGACATCCGGCGCGCGCTCGGCAACCTCCGGCGCAGCGGCTCGAAGTACCTGCTCACCACCACGTTCCCGGAGACGGCCGCCAACACCGACATCGCCACCGGCGACTGGCGGCCGCTGAACCTGCGCCGGGCGCCGTTCGACTTCCCGCAGCCGCTGGAGGTGCTGTTCGAGGGCTGCACCGAGGAGAACGGCGCGTACGCCGACAAGGCGCTGGCGCTGTGGGAGATCGCCGGCCTCCCGGACCTCAGCCGGTGAACGCGGCGAACATGCCCGGCTCGTAGGCGCCACCCGGCGTCCGGGTCACCACCCCGAGCCGGTTCGCCGCGTTGATCATCGCGACCAGGTAGAGCAGCGCGGCGACCTGGTCGTCGTCGTGGTGCTCGCGCACCCGGGCCCAGGTCTCGTCGGAGACGCCCCGGTGCGCGTCGGCGAGCCGGGTGGCCTCCTCGGTGAGCGCCAGCGCGGCCCGTTCGGCCTCGGTGAACACCGTGGCCTCGCGCCAGGCGGCGACCAGGTGGAGCCGGACCGGGGTCTCCCCCGCCGCCGCGGCCTCCTTGGTGTGCATGTCGACGCACTGGCCGCAGCCGTTGAGCTGGCTGGCGCGCAGCGACACCAGTTCACGGGTGGACTTCGGCAGCGCCGACTGCTCGATGAGCAGCGCGACGGCGGCGAACCGCTTGGCGGCCTTCACCGCGAACGCGTTCTCGAACAGGTTGAACCGGGGTTCCATGGGTTGATCCCTTCCTGGGGTTCCGCATCGGACGCCCACCAGATGCCGCCGGTCCCGGATCTGTGACACCGCCCCCTTGTCACAAATCCGCGTGGTCCGGTGTCTGATGGGGTCAGCACCGAGCACCAGGAGGAAGACCATGTCCGCAGTGGACGATCGCCCGGACCCCGCCACCGAGGTTTTCCTCGCCCACCGCAACCTGCTCTTCACCGTCGCCTACGAAATGCTCGGCTCGGCCGCCGACGCCGAGGACGTGCTCCAGGAGACCTGGCTGCGCTGGGTGGACGTGGACCTCGACGCGGTGCAGCACCCGCGTGCGTACCTGGTCCGGATCACCACGCGCCAGGCGCTCGGCAGGCTGCGGACGCTCGGCAGGCGCAAGGAGTCCTACGTCGGCCCGTGGCTGCCCGAGCCGCTGCTGACCGCGCCCGACGTGGCCGAGGACGTCGAACTGGCCGACAGCGTCTCGATGGCGATGCTGCTGGTGCTGGAAACGCTCGCGCCCACCGAGCGCGCGGTGTTCGTGCTGCGTGAGGTGTTCGCGCTGGGCTACGACGAGATCGCCGAAGCCGTGGACAAGAGCCCGGCCGCGGTCCGCCAGATCGCGCACCGGGCACGGGCGCACGTGGCCGCCCGCCGCCCGCGCGGCCCGGTTTCCCCGGCCCAGACGCGCAACGCGCTCGACGCGTTCAAGCACGCCGTGGAAACCGGTGACCTGCAGGGCCTGCTGGACATCCTGGCGCCGGACGTGGTGCTGCTCGGCGACGGCGGCGGGGTGGTGCAGGCCGTGCCGAAGCCCGTGGTCGGCGCCGACCGGGTGGCCCGCGTGCTGGTCAAGGGGTTCGGCCGGGTGGCGGACGCGATCGCGTTCCAGCCGGCCCAGGTCAACGGCTTCCCGGCGCTGACCGTCCAGCTCGGCGGCGAACTCGACACGGTGGTGGCGGTGCGGATCGACGAAGGGCGGATCACCGGGCTCTACGCGGTGCGCAATCCGGAGAAGCTGTCGCACATGCGCGAGGAGACCGTGCTCAGCCGTCGAGGAGCCGCCACGCGGTGAGGGCGAGCCGGGCCCGCAGCAGTCCGGCGGGCTCGGTGAGGTCGAAGCCCAGCGCCTTCCCGAGCTGTTCGAGCCGCCGGGCGACGCTGCTGTGGTGCAGGTGGAGCCGGTCGGCGGCCCGGCGGAGGGAACCGGTGGCGCAGTAGACGTCCAGGGTGTCCAGCTCGTCCGGGTTGTCCGCCAGCCGGGCGATCGCGGTGACGTCGGTGTTGGCCCGCGCGGCGTCGGCGGGCACCTGCGCGAGCAGCGCCAGCACCCCCAGCTCGGCGTGGTGCACCACCGGCTGGCGGCTGGTGGTGAACCGCAGCGCCGTGCGGGCTTCCGGCCACGCCCGCTCGGGCCGGTCGGCGGCGCCGAAGCCCGCGCGCACCCCGGCGGGCAGCCGGGCCGGGTCCACCGCGGTGGCCAGGATGACGCCCAGGTCGGCCACCGACGCCGCCTTCACCGGACGGCCGGGGCAGACCAGGCCGGCGACCCGGTCGAGCGGCAGTTCGGTGCGCACGGCGAGCACGCGGACCGGCAGGTCGGCGGGGAAGCCCAGCAACCGCAGGGCCCGGTCCCTGGCCGCCTCGTCGCTGTCCGCGCTGATCACCAGCTCGACCAGCGCGGGATCGGCCATGGTGGTGCGGGCGGGACCGTAGCGCTCGACGACCCCGGCGGTGGCGATGGCCAGCCGGTCCAGCACCAGTTCGTCGAGCAACCGCGGTGCGCCGGGGCGCTCCAGCCAGACCACCCCGATCTCCTCGCCGTCGAGGGTGATCGGCAGCGTGGACGACGGCGCCCGGGCGGGCGCGGTCGCCTCCCCGCCGCCGGGCGCCATGCGCAGCGTGCGCCCGGTGCCGTGCAACCGGATGCCCGCCACGCACTCGGCCAGGCCCGCCGAGGCCCGCGCCAGCGCCGGGAGGTCGACGCGGCGGCGCATCAGCGTGTCGTAGAACATCACCACGCGCAGCGCGCCCCCGGCCTCCGAGTCCAGCTGCGTCAACCGCGCGGCCAATGCTTCCATGACCGCAGGATAAGCGGCGATCGTCGCGCCGCGGGGCCGGAATGCCCGACGCGCGGCGGATGAACTCCCGTCCGCGCCTGGCCAGGATCGTGGTCATGGATCCCGAACTCGAAGCGTTCATCCCGCTCTTCCCCAAGTCCAGCCTGTCCGACCCGGTGACCGACCGGCAGGGTTTCGCCGCGCTGGCCACCGCCATTCCGCTGCCCGAGGTCCCCGGCATGGCGATCGAGGACCGGCTGGTGCCCGGTGACCCGGAGGTGCCGGTGCGGATCTACCGCCCGCAGCAGGCGACCCGCGGTGCGGTCATCTGGCTGCACGGCGGCGGGTGGGTGATGGGTGACGTGGACACCGAGCACCCGTGGGCCATCCGGCTCGCGGACAGCGCCGGGGTGGTGGTGCTCTCGGTGGGCTACCGGCTGGCGCCCGAGCACCCGTTCCCAGCCGCGCTCGACGACGCCTACGCGGTGCTGACCTGGGCCGCGGCGAACGCGGCCGAACTGGGCATCGACCCCGATCGGATCGCGGTCGGCGGGCACAGCGCGGGCGCCGGCCTCGCCGCCGGGCTGACCCTGCGGGCCCGTGACGAGCAGGGGCCGCGCATCTGCTTCCAGCTGCTCAACCAGCCGGGGCTGGACGACCGGCAGCAGTCGTGGTCGGCGCGGAACTTCACCGAGACGCCGTGGATGAACCGCGACAAGGTGACCGCGGCGTGGCAGCACTACCTGGGCGGCGCGCCCGCCTCGCCGTACGCCGCGCCGGCGCGCGCCACCGACCTGTCCGGCCTGCCACCCGCGCACATCGCCACCGCGGAGTTCTGCCCCAACCGCGACGAGGACCTGGCCTACGGGATGCGCCTGCTGGAAGCCGGGGTGTCGGTCGAGCTGCACCAGTGGGCGGGCACCTTCCACGGTTCGCAGGCGATCCTGTCGGCCGAGGTGTCGCAGCGGCAGCTGGCCGAACTCGGCGCGGTGCTGAACCGGGCGCTGGCGGGCTGAGGTGGGCAACACCGAAACCGCCGGGGCAACCGCGCTGACCGGGCTGCTGCGACCGCACGTGCGTGGTTTCACCGCCGTGGTGCTCCTGCAGGTGATCGGCGCCGTCGCGGGGCTGGCACCGCTGCTCGCGGTCGTCGAACTGGGCCGCACCCTGCTCTCGCCCGGTCCGGCCGACCCCGGCCACGTCTGGTTCGTGGTGCTGGCCGGAGCCGGTGGCCTGCTGGTGCGGCTGCTGGCCACGGCGGCGTCCTCCGGCATCGGGCACCTGCTCGACAGCCGGGTGCAGCTGTCGTTCCGGCGGCGGCTGGCCGCGCACCTCGGCCGCGTGCCGATCGGCTGGCTTTCCGGGCGCCGGACCGGTGAACTGGCGAAGGTGGTGGGGGCGGACGTGAGCGCCGTGCACCCGCTGATCGCCCACGCCCCCGGTGAGCTGGTCTCCGCCTTCGTGGTGCCGCTGGTCTCGCTGGTCTACCTGGTCACCGTCGACTGGCGGCTGACGCTGATCACGCTGATCCCGGTGGTGCTGGCGGTGGCGCTGGTCCCGCTGATGATGACCCCGGCCCGGCTGCGCGAGCAGGCGGAGTTCGACGGGGCGATGGGCCGGATCACCAGTTCGGTGGTCGAGTTCGTGCAGGGCATCGCGGTGGTCAAGGCGTTCGGCGGGACCGGGCGCGCCCACCGCCGGTTCCTCACCGCCGCCGACGACTACGCCCGCATCTTCTTCCGGTGGGTGCGCGGGGTCTCGCTGATCGCCGCGGGCCTGCAGCTGGCGCTGTCCCCGCCGTTCGTGCTGCTGGTCGTGCTCATCGGCGGTGCGGTGCTGATCGGCTCCGGCGGCCTGGCCCCGGCGGACCTGCTGCCGTTCCTGCTGCTGGGCCTCGGGCTGACCGCTCCGGTGGCGGCGCTCGGCCACGGGTTCGACGACGTGCAGACCGCCCGGCGCGCGATCGGCCGGATCCGGGAGGTGCTCGCCGTGCCGCCGTTGCCCGAACCCGACCGGCCGGAGGCACCCCGAGGGCACCGGGTGGAGCTGCGGGGCGTCCGGTTCGGCTACGAACCCGGGCACGAGGTGCTGCGGGGCATCGACCTGGTGCTCGAACCCGGCACGGTCACCGCGCTCGTCGGCCCGTCGGGCAGCGGCAAGTCCACGCTGGTGCAGTTGCTGCCGCGGTTCTTCGACCCGGACCACGGGTCGGTGCGGCTCGGCGGGGTGGAGCTGCACCGGATCGGCAGCGAACGGCTGCACCGGCTGGTTTCCTTCGTCTTCCAGGACGTCCGCCTGCTCCGCGCGTCCATCGCGGACAACATCGCGCTGGCGGTCCCGCGGGCGGGCCGGGACGACGTGGTCCGCGCCGCCCGGCTGGCGAACATCCACGACCGCATCCTGGAACTACCGCACGGGTACGACACGGTCGTCGGCGAGGACGTCCGGCTCTCCGGCGGTGAGGCGCAACGGATTTCGCTCGCCCGAGCGCTGCTCGCCGACACCCCGGTCCTGGTGCTCGACGAGGCGACCGCCTTCGCCGACCCGCAGACCGAGCAGGCCGTGCGCACCGCGCTGGCGGAGCTGGCGGGCGACCGGACGGTGCTGGTGATCGCCCACCGGCTGGAAACCGTCGCCGACGCCGACACCGTCGTGGTGCTCGAGGACGGGGTCGTCACCGAGCGCGGGGCACCCGCCGAACTGCTGGCGCGCGGCGGGAAGTTCGCCGAGTTCTGGCGCTCCCACCAAGCCGTCGAAGGGAATGAGACCCGATGATCCGGACGCTGCTGCGCGTGCTGGGCCACCAGCACGCGAAACCGATGCGCCGCACCGCGGCCGTGATGACCGCGGCCGCGGTGGCCGAGGGCCTGTCCTACGCCCTGCTGGTGCCGGTGCTGCAGGTGCTGTTCGGCGAGCACCCCGGCGAGGTCTGGCCGTGGCTGCTCGCCTTCGGGGCCGCGGTCGCGGGGTACGCGGTCCTGCGCTACCTCGGTGACCTGTCCGGTTTCCGCGTCGGGACCTCGTTGCTGCGCGGGGTGTACCACCGGTTCGGCGATCACCTGGCCCGCCTGCCCATCGGCTGGTTCACCGCCCGGCGCGTCGGCGAGGTCTCGGTGCTGGCCAGCGAGGGCGTGCTGAACGCGATGGGGGTGGCGGCGCACCTGCTGGCGCCGTTCATCTCCGCCTGCGTGACCCCGCTGACCACCGTCGCGGTGATGCTCGCCTTCGACTGGCGGCTGGGGCTGGCGGCGTTGCTCGCCGTGCCGGTGGTGGCGGGGATCCAGCGCTGGACCCGCCGGTCGACCGCCGCCGCCGACACCGAACGCGCCGAACGCGAGCACGAAGCCTCCGGCCGGGTCATCGAATACCTCCAGGCGCAGCCGGTGCTGCGCACGGGTGGCCGCACGGGTGAACGCTTCCGCGCGCTCGACGACGCGTTGTCCGGGTTGCAGCGCTCGGCCCGCCGGTCCACCTTCGCCACCCTGCCCGGTGTGCTCGGCCTGACGCTGACCGTGCAGGCGTTCTTCACCGCGTTGCTGGCCCTCGGCGCCGCCCTCGTGCTCGGCGCCAGCATCGGGGTGGCGCAGTTGCTGGCGATCCTGGTGCTCGCCGCGCGGTGCGCCGATCCCCTGCTGTCGCTGGCGGACATCGGCGGCAAGCTGCGGGCGGCGAACGCCGAACTGGTCCGGCTCGACGCGGTGCTGCGCACCGAGCCGCTGCCGGAGGCGCCCGAGCCGGTCGAACCGCGGCGGCACGACCTGGAGTTCGACTCGGTGGTCTTCCGGCACGGCGAGCGGACCGTGTGCGACGGCGTGTCGTTCACCGTCCCGGACGGGCAGCGGCTCGCCGTGGTCGGGCCGTCGGGTGCGGGCAAGAGCACGCTGCTGCAACTCATCGCGCGGTTCTACGACGTGGACGGCGGCGCGGTGCGCGTCGGTGGTGCCGACGTGCGTTCGATCAGCACCGAGGTGCTCATGCAGCGCATCGCCGTGGTGTTCCAGGAGGTCTACCTCTTCGACGGCACCATCGAGGAGAACGTGCGCTTCGGCCGCCCGGAGGCGACCGAAGCGCAGGTGCGGGCGGCGGCGACCGCGGCCCAGCTGGACGAGGTGGTCGACCGGCTGCCCGGCGGCTGGTCGGCGCACGTCGGGGAGGGCGGGGCGCTGCTGTCCGGCGGTGAGCGCCAGCGGGTCTCCATCGCGCGGGCGCTGCTGAAGGACGCCCCGATCGTGCTGCTGGACGAGGTCACCTCGGCACTCGACCCGGTGCAGGAGGCGGCCGTGCACGCGGGCATCGAGCGGCTGGTGGCCGGCCGCACGGTGGTCATGGTGGCCCACCGGCTGCGGACCGTGCAGCGGGCCGACCGCATCGCCTTCCTCGACGGCGGCCGGATCGTCGAGGAAGGCAGCCACGAGGAACTGCTGCGCCGAGGTGGCCGCTATGCCGGCTTCTGGCGGCTTTCGCTTTCCCCGGCGGCCTTCACGGATTCCTGATCAGCTCGTCGGCCACCCACCGCGCCACCCCTTCGGGATGGGGCGAGGGCAGGCCGAGCACGATGTGCCGGAACCCGGCGTCCACCGCTTCACCGATCGCGTGGCGCACCCGGCCGGGCTGCTCGTAGGAAACCGGCAGGTGGATCGAGCGGGTCAGCGTCGCCGGGTCGCGCCCGATCTCGGTGCAGTAGCGGTCCAGCAGGGCGCTGCGCTGCACCACGCCGGCGAGGTCGCCGCCGGGGGTGTTCCACACGTCGGCGTGCTCGGCCACGATCCGCAGCACGCCGGCCGACCGCCCGCCGATGACGATCGGCGGGTGCGGCCGCTGCACCGGCTTGGGATTGCCGAACGCCCCGGTCAGCTGCACGTGTTCGCCGTGGAAGTCGAACGGCTCGTCCTCCGTCCACAGAGTGCGGATGACCGCGCACGCCTCGGCGAGGCTCGCCACGGCGTGCGCGGCGTCGTGGTACGGCAGGCCGTGGGCGTCGTACTCGCGCCGGGCCATCGGGACGCCGGGACGGGACCCCGCGCCGATGCCGAAGTCGAGCCGTCCGCCGGAAACGACGTCCACCGTGGTGGCGATCTTGGCCAGCACGGCCGGTGGCCGGAACCGGTTGCTGGTCACCAGCAGCCCGAGGCGCAGCCGCCGGGTCTGCGCGGCGAGCGCCGAGAGCAGGGTCCAGCCCTCGAAGGTCGGGCCGTCCGGGTCACCGAAGATCGGCATGAGGTGGTCGTACAACCAGATGTGCTCGATCTCCGGCACGGCGTCGGCCTCCAGCCAGACCCGCCGGAGTTCGTCGTAGCCGACCTGCGACGGTGCGGTCATGATGCCGTAGCGCGTTCTTGTCACGGTGTGGCCCTTCAGCGCCGGCGCAGGTTCGCGTCGAGCAGGGACGGCGGGGTGTCGTGCTTCTCCTCCGGCGCCAGGTCCACCCCGGGCGCGACGATCTCGTCGATCGCGTCGAGCACGCCGGCGGGGAGCACGGTGTCCGCGGCGGCGAGCTGCGAACGCAGGTGCTCCACCGTGCGGGGGCCGATGATCGCGCTGGTCACGCCGGGGTGCGCGGTGGCGAAGCCGAGCGCGAGCTGGATCAGCGTCAGACCGGCCTCGTCGGCGACCTCGGCCAGCCGTTCCACGGCGCCCAGCTTGGCGCGGTTGACCGGGAGGCTGGTGTCGAAGCGCTCGGGCAGCACCGCCGAGCGGCTGGTGGTGATCTCCCGGTCCGCCCGGATCGCACCGGACAGCCAGCCGGAGGCCAGCGGGCTCCACACCAGCACGCCGAGCCCGTACTCCTGGGTCACCGGCAGGACGTGGGCCTCGATGCCGCGTTGCAGGATCGAGTACGGGGGCTGTTCGGTGACGTAGCGGCCGAGGTGGTGCTCGTGTGCGGCCCACTGCGCCTGCACGATGCGGTGGGCGGGGTAGGTCGAGGAGCCGAAGTAGCGGATCTTGCCCGCGCGCCGCAGGTCGGTCAGCGCCGACAGCGTTTCCTCGTCGCTGGTCCCCGGGTCCCAGCGGTGGATCTGGTAGAGGTCGACGTGGTCCACCCGGAGGCGCCGCAGGCTGTTGTCCAGTGCGGTGACCAGCCAGCGCCGTGAACTGCCGCGGTGGTTGCGCTCGCCGCCCATCGGCAGGTGCGCCTTGGTGGCCAGCACGAGGTCGTCGCGGCGACCGGCGATGGCGTTGCCGACCATCTCCTCGGACTGGCCCTGGCCGTAGGCGTCGGCGGTGTCGATGAGGTTGATCCCGGCTTCCAGCGCGACGTCGACCATGGCGGTGGCCTCGTCCTGCGTGGTGCGCCCGATGGCGCCGAAGTTCATCGCGCCGAGCACCAGGGTGCTGACCTGCACGCCGGTGCGCCCCAGGGTGCGGTACCGCATGGTTGTGCCTCCTCTGGCATCCTTGGAACAAGCGGAGCGCTGTTCCGCTACCGAACATACGGAACATCGTTCCGTTTGCCAAGTGCGGGAGGTCGACGTGGTTCCACGGAAGCGGGCGGACGCCAGGCGCAACGAGAAGGCTCTGCTGGACGCGGCCGCCGCGGCGTTCGTCGCGGCCGGCGTCGATGTGCCCGTGCGGGAGATCGCGGCCAGGGCGGGCGTCGGCGTCGGCACCATCTACCGGCACTTCCCGACGCGGGCCGACCTGATCGTCGCCGTCTACCGGCACCAGGTGGAAGCCTGCGCCGAGGCCGGGCCCGCCCTGCTGGCGGCAGCCGCCTCCCCGCACGCCGCCCTGGCCGACTGGATCAATCTCTTCGTCGACTTCCTGGTCACCAAACACGGCCTCGCCGAAGCCATGCAGTCCGACGACAGCGGTTTCCAGGCTTTGCACGCCTATTTCCTGGAACGGCTGGTACCGGTGTGCGAGCAGTTGCTGGACGCCGCCGCCTCGGCCGGCGAAATCCGCCCGGACGTCGAACCCTTCGAATTCCTGCGGGCCGTGGGAAACCTGTGCGTGGGCGCGGAACACACCGACCGCTACGACGCGCGCCGCATGGTCGGCCTGCTCATCAACGGGTTGCGCCAGCTTTGACGTGCACCGGCTTGGCAGCTGCCCGAGCTGACCGGTCAGCCAGCCTGGAGAACTTCCCTGAGGTGCGCCGCGAACTCCGCCGGATGCGTGGTCAGGCCGACGTGCCCACCCGGAAAACGCACCAACTCCGAACCCAGCCGCGAAGCCAGCCAAGCCGCTGGCCGAGACGGCAATTCCCCACGCGAGTCCTCCCCGCAAGCGAGCACGAGCCGCCCCGAAAGCCTCGTCAAGTGGTCGACATCGGGCACATAGGACATGAAGCTCGGCACGATGCGGCCGACGAAGAACGGCAGGTTCCCCATCGTCCGCGCTACGCGAGCAGCGGCCCGTGGCGGTAGTTCGGCGGCCTCCCCGCCACCCCGCATTCCGGCGGCGAAGACGGTCATGGCCGCCATGAGACCCTCCTCGCGGAAAGCCGTCGACACCCGCGCCAGCAGGGCCCGGTGGGCAGCGGCGTCCGGCAGGACCGCCACCACCGGCGGTTCGTGCGCGACCACCCGCAGCACCCGGTCCGGCCGGGTGGCCAGCAGGTGCAGGGCGGCGATCGCGCCCGAACTGGAGCCGAACACCCGGGCGGGCTCGTCCGGCGAGAGCGCGTCCAGCAGGCGCAACGCATCGTCGGCGTGTTCGGCCACGTGTTGCGCGGCGTCCGGGTCGTCGAGCGTGCTGCGCGAGATGCCCCGAGGGTCGTAGGTGAGGACGGTGTACTCCTCCGCCAGATCCGGCACCACGTCCTCGAAAGCAGCCGCACCGCCGGTGCCACCGGGAATCAGCAACAGCAGCGGGCCGTCGCCGTGCACCTCGTAGTGCAGGGTCGCGCCGGGCACGCGTAGTTCCGTCATTCCGAAGGCCAGTTCCCGAGGAGGGCGTGCAGCGCGTCGAGTGCGCGGGTCCACGACTGCTGCGGTGAACGCCGGTGCGCGAACCCGCCGGCTGCCTCCAGCGCGACGAACCCGTGGAAGGTGCTGCGCAGCAACCGGACCGCGTCGGTCAGGTCGGGTTCGTCCAGCCCGTAGGCACTCAACATGCGGTAGGTCAGCTCGACCGCCCGCCGCGGACCCGGCGCGTTGGCCACCAGTTCGGGATCGATGTCGATCGGGAGCTGGGTCGCGGTGTAGCGACCGGGGTGCTCGTGGGCGTACTCCCGCCAGGCGGTTGCGAAGGCCACCAGCGCGTCCTTGCCCGCCCGCCCGGCGGTCGCCTCCGCGATGCGCACGGTTTTCTCGTCCGCCGCCAGCAACGCGATCCGCCCGCGCAGTTCCTCCCGGTTGCGCACGTGCCCGTAGAGGCTCGCGTCCTTCACCCCGAGCCGCCGCGCCACCGCCGACATGGTCACCTGGTCCAGGCCGATTTCATCGGCCAGTTCGGCACCCGCCAGCGTCACCCGCTCCGCCGTCAGTCCGGCCCGCGCCATGCTCCCTCCTTTCCTAGACGTCCTAGTTATATCCTAGGAACCCTAGGAAGCCAGCCTAGCCCTCCGGGTAGAACAGGAAAAGCGTGCAGCCGGTGGCCGAGGCGGGCACGTGCCACGAACCGGCCGGGGCGTGCAGGAAGGTTCCGGCCGGGTGGTCACGGGCGCCGTCGTTGAAGGTGCCCTCGACCACAAACACCTCCTCCGGGCCCGGTTCGTGGACGTCGCGGTGGGGCCAGGAGGTGCCGGGGTCCATCTCCAGCACGCCGGCGTGCGCCCCGGCCGGGCTTGTCCACAGTGGACGAAAGCGGATGCCGGGGAACAGTTCGCGGACCGGGGATTCCTCGACTGATACGAAGGTGTAGCCCGCCTGGGCGAGGATTTCGGGGTGCATGGTTCCCACGGTGCCGCCCGCGCGGCCGACCGGGAAGTGTCAGCGAAGACACCGTGGAGTACTTTCCTGCCATGCATCGTGTGGTGGCCCTGGTGCGGCCGGTGCAGTCGACCTTCGAACTCGGCTGCGGCGCCGAGGTGTTCGGCACCCCGCGCGACGGGGTGCCGCAGCACTACGAATTCGAGGTGTGCGCGGAAAGCCCCGGCCCGGTGCCGACCACCGCCGGTTACGCGATGTCCGTCTCCCTCGGGCTGTCCGCGCTCGCGTCCGCGGACACCGTGCTCATCCCCGGCTGGGCACCGGTCAGCGCACCGCTGTCCGCCCGCGTGCGCCGCGCGCTGCTGCGGGCCCACGCCCGCGGGGCGCGGCTGATCACCATCTGCTCCGGGGTGTTCGCGCTGGCCCGCACCGGCCTGCTCGACGGCCGCTCGGCCACCACGCACTGGGCCCGCGCCGAGCGGCTGCGGCGGGAGTTCCCCCGGGTCCGCGTGGAGCCGGACAAGCTCTACGTCGACCACGGCGACGTCGCCACCAGCGCCGGCGCGGGGGCGGGCATCGACCTCTGCCTGCACCTGGTCCGGAAGGACCACGGGACCGCGCACGCCGCCCTCGTCGCGCGGCACATGGTGATGCCACCGCACCGCGACGGCGGCCAGGTGCAGTACGCCCCGCCCCCGCCACCCGCCGACGCGCTGGACGGCCTGCTCGACTGGGCGGGCGCGCGCCTCGACGCCCCGCTGTCGGTGGACGACCTGGCCGCCTACCTCGGGGTCTCCTCCCGCACCCTGGCGCGGCGGTTCGCCGAGCAGCTCGGCACCAGCCCCGGCGCGTGGCTGCTGTCCCGCCGGGTGGCCGAGGCCCGCACCCTGCTGGAGGGCACGGACCTGCCGGTGGAGGCGATCGCGGCCCGGGTCGGCCTGACCTCGGCGGTCAACCTGCGCCGCCGCTTCCAGCCGCGGGTCGGCACCACCCCGGGTGCCTACCGGCGGGCGTTCCGGGCACGCTGAGCGTTCCGTACAAGACCGGTTCCCGCGCGCGGGCGAAACTGCGCGCATGACCGAGAACGCCTTCACCCCCGCACTGGGCCGCTTCGCCCCGACGCGGCTCTACGACCCCGTGATCGCACTGACCCGCGAACGGCTGTGGCGGGCGCTGACCGCCCTCCACGTGGCACCGCGACCCGGCGAAGTGGTCGTCGACGTGGGGTGTGGCACCGGCTCACTGGCGTTGCTGCTGGCCAGGACGGAGCCGGAGGCCCGGATCGTCGGCGTGAACCCCGATCCCGAGGTGCTGGCGCTCGCCCGGCGCAAGGACACCGGTGCGGCGGTGCGGTGGCTCACCGGCCTCGGCGACGCGCTGCCCGGACTGCTGGGAGCGGGTTCGGCGGACACCGTCGTCTCCAGCCTCGTGCTCCACCAGTGCCCCGTCCCGGTCAAACGGGCCGTGCTGGCGTCGATGGCCGCGGTGCTGCGGCCGGGCGGGAAGCTGGTGCTCGCCGACTACGGACGGCAGCGGACCCCGTTGATGCGCCTGGCTTTCCGGATCGTCCAGCTGGCCGACGGCAAGGCGGACACCCAGCCCAACGCCGACGGTGCCCTGCCGGGCCTGATGACCGGAGCCGGTTTCACCGACGTGCGTGAAACCGAGGTGGTGCCCACGGTTTCCGGCTCGATCTCGATCTACGTCGCGCGGCGGGACTGACCACGCAGCAACGGCAGCACCGCCGCGGGCGTGAGGCCCAGCATCTCGCGCATCCGGCGGGTGAGGTGCGCCTGGTCGGTGAAGCCCGCGGCGACCGCCGCACCGGCCGGGGACTGCCCCTCCTGCAACGCTTCCGCCGCCCGGCGCAGCCCCTCCCACACCCGCCAGCGCGCCAGCGGCAGGCCCAGCTGCTGCCGGGCCAGCGCCCGCAGCCGCTGGGCGGACAGGCCGACCGCCTCGGCCAGCGCGGGCATCGGCAGGTTCCGCTCCCGCAACCGGTCCAGCGCCGCCACCAGGCGGGGGTCCAGTGCGGTGGACGGGTGCCCGGCGATGTCCGCCGCGTGCAGACCACGCAGTCCGGGGACCGCGGTGATGCCGCGGTACCCGCGCAGGCGATCGGCGAACACGCACTGGGGTTCGACGTAGTAGGTGCGCAACCCGGCCGTGGCGGGCAGGCGGTGCGGCACCATCGGCGGCACGACCAGCGCCACGCCGTGGTGGCGGATCCCCGACGCGTCCACCATGGCGACCTCACCGCGTTCGGCGATGGCGATCTGGAAAGCGGCGTGGCGGTGGATGCCGCAGTCCGTCACCGGACCGCGGTACACCGCGTAGCCCACCCCGGCGGTGAAGGGCGAAACCAGTTCCGATCCGGCGCTCACCCGCGCGATACTGCCAGCCGGACGCCGGGGAGGGCGTGGATGAGCGGATTCGTCGGCACCGGCGACGGCCGGCTGGCCTACCAGGAGAGCGGCGACGGCCCGCCACTGGTGTTCCTGCACCCCGGCGGCACCAGCCGGTCGATCCGGGCCGAGTCGGTGCCCGTGTTCGCCGGGCGCCACCGGGTGGTCTGGTTCGACGCCCGCGGGCCCGGCGACTCCGCCGAACCCGGGCCGGACAGCGGGTTCTCCCACTACCACGACCTCCGCCTGCTGCTGGACGCGCTCGGCATCGGCCGGGCGACCCTGGTGGGCAGTTCGCTCGGCAGCCGCACCTCCATCGACTTCGCCCTGGCCCACCCGGAGCGGGTCACCGCGTTGTTCCTGGCTTCACCGGGCATCAGCGGCATGGTCGAACGCGACCCGTTCACCCCCGCCCAGTGCGAGAAGGGGGCCGCGGCGCTGGGCGAGCAGGACTTCCCGCTGGCCACGGCACACGTGGTGTGACTGCCGGTCGATTGTCCACATCGGACACCCGAGGAGGTGGACCGGCGGGTCCGGGCCCGGTTCCCCGACCTGCTCCGGGCGACCTCGACACCCGGGACATCCACGAGGTGGCGGAGCTGGCGGTGCGCTCGAACCCGCACGCGGAACGGGTCTCGTTCGAGGGCGCCGGGCACCAGGTCGCGCTGGAACGACCGGAGGAGTTCGGCGACCTGCTCGCCGGGTTCCTGCGCGGGGTTTTTACACCGGGAGCGCGGGTGTAACGGCTTAGGGTGATCACGTGGAGGAATCCCACCTCAGCCGCCTTTCCCGCGTCGCCGCGGCGCTGAACGAGCGCGCCGCGGAGGTGACGGCCGAGCTGGTGGCCCTCTACGAACGGGAGCTGCCGCACCTCGTCCACGACGACGAGGGCATGGTGAGCCTGCTCTCCGCCAGCGTCTACCAGAACATCGACACCGCGCTGCGCATCTTCGAGCACGGCATCGACCCCACCCGCGTCGAGGCGCCGGCCGCCGCGGTGGAGTACGCGCGGCGGCTGGCCCAGCGCGGCACCTCGGTGATCGACCTGATCCGGGCCTACTACCTCGGCCAGATGGCGATGCTGGACCTGGCGATCCAGGAGGGCACCCGGCAGATCCGCGACGCGGGGGTGCTCGGCGCGCTGACCCGCGAAGCGCTCCACGGTGCACTGGTCTTCATCGACCGGGTCACCCAGCAGGTGGTGGCCGCCTACGAGGAGGAGCGCGACACCTGGCTGCTCAACCGCAGTGCCGTGCGCGCGGCCCGCGTCCGCGCCCTGCTCGACGGTGAGGGCGCGGACATCGGCGCCAGCGAGGCCGCGCTCGGCTACCGGCTGCGCGGCCACCACGTCGGGCTGGTCGCCTGGTACCCCGGGGCCACCCGCCCGCCGGACCCGCTGGCCGGGCTGGAAGCACTGGCCGGCCGGTTCGGCGCGCTGCGCTCCGGTGGTGCCCGGCCGCTGTTCGTGCCCAACGACGAGTTGTGCGCGTGGGTGTGGGTGCCGGTGGACGGGCAGGCCGGGCCGACCGAGGCCGAGATCAAGGACGCGCTCGGGACCGACCCGGAGGTCCGGGTCGCGGTGGGGGAACCCGGCCACGGCATCGCGGGGTTCCGCAAGACGCACCGGCAGGCGGCCCGCGTGCACGCGCTGGCGGTCGCGGCGGGTGAGGGCTGCGACCGCGTGCTGACCTTCCGCGACGTCGGTGCGATGGCGCTGATGACCTCGGACTTCCCCGCGACGCGGACGTGGATCGAGGACACGCTCGGTGACCTGGCTGGTGACGACGAGCAACACGAGCGGCTGCGCGAAACGCTGCGGGTGTTCCTCGCCGAGGGCGGCAGCTACACCGCGGCGGCCGAACGGCTGCTCATGCACAAGAACTCCGTGCAGTACCGGGTGCGCAAGGCGCAGGAACTGCTCGGCAAGCCCGTGGCGGACAACCGGCTCGACGTGGAACTCGCGCTGAACCTGTGCCACCGGCTCGGGCGCGCGGTGCTGGCCAGGCGCTGAAGCGATTTCGGTCCGCCGGACCAGCGACCCCGGAATTCCTTGGTCCGTTGGCACGAAGCCCGTTCGCCCGCCCGGCCCTAGCCTTACCGGCATGGCACACGGTACCGATCTCCCGATGATGGTCGTTCGCTTCCAGCGTGGCGTCGTCGGCGAGACCAGACGCGTGTGCCACCTGGTGCCCGCCGAACCGGACCGGGGCGTGCCGCGGGAGCTGGCCGCGTTGTGCGGGGAACGGCTCCAGTCGCGGCAGGCGGAACTGCTGCCCGGGTTCCGCGGCATGCCGTGCGACCGGTGCCTGGCGTTGTCCGCCCGCCGCCTCGTCCTGGCTTCCTGACCGGCGGGATTCGCCTAGCATGGCGGCATGGTCACCGATGCCGTCCGGCAACGCCACCTCCTGCTCCGGCGGCTGCTGCTGCCCGCCGGGCTGCTCGTCGCGCTGTGGTCGGTGATCCGGGTCGTCCGGCTGCTCAGCGGGGACGACTCGGTGGTCACCGACGGCGACCCGCACGGGTACGCGGTGGTTTTCTCCCTGGTGCTGCTGCCGGTGCTGGCCGCGGCGGTGGTCACGCTGGTGATCGACACGGTGGAACTGTGGCGGCGGGGCCGGTCCACGCGGATCGGCCCCGGTATCGCGCTGGCGCTGTCCGCCCCGCTGGCCGGTGAGCTCTGGCTCGTCGCCTTCGTGTTCGGCCTGGCCATCGTGACGGCCGCGCTGCTCGCCCGGCGGCGGCTCACCACCCCGATGGACTGAGCCTCCGCACCGCTGGTCCGAACCACTCGCGTCCGGCAGCCCGGTCCGGCCGCGGACGGTGGCGGTGGCCGGAAACCCACCGCCACCACCCCCTCACGGCACCAGCACCGGCTGGTCCACGGCCCACAACCACGAACCGTCCGGCTGGCGGCGGGCGATCTCCACGGTCATCTCCCCGGTGGTCAGCGTGGACACGGTGAGCGCCAGGTCCCCGCTCACCAGCGCCGGGTGCTGCCTGCCCGGTGTGAGCACCGGCGCGGCGGCGACGAACCCCTCGTACACCTTGCGGATCTCCGCGTGCCCGGTGGCGAGGTTGCCGGGCGGGAACGCCAGCACGGCGTCCGGTTCGTACAACGCCACCAGTCCGTCCACATCACCCGCGTTGCCGCGCTCGATGAAGAACCTGCCCAGGTCGTTCGGCTCGGTGGCCGCTGTCTTGCTTGTCATGGGCTCGCTTGTCATGGGCTCGCTTGTCATGAAGAGAGCCTCCCAGCGAATCACGACATCCTGTGTCGTGTATTCCCGTAGGATTTTTCCCATGCGTGCCGACCGGCTGGTTTCGCTGGTGCTCCTGCTGCGGCAGCACGGCAGGCTGTCCGCGACCGCGCTGGCCCGCGAGCTGGAGGTGTCCACCCGCACCGTGCTGCGCGACATCGAGGCGCTGTCCGCGGCGGGCGTCCCGGTCTACGCCGAACGCGGCAGGCACGGCGGGTTCGCCCTGCTGCCCGGTTTCCAGACCGAGCTCACCGGGCTGAACCACGACGAGGCGCTGGCCCTGCTGGTCGCCGGTTCGCGGCGGGGCGCGCAGGCCTTCGGCCTCAGCGCGGCGCTCGCTTCGGCCATGCGCAAGGTGGTCGACGCGCTGCCCGAGAGCTACCGGGCCACCGCGGCGGGCGCGGCCCAGCGGCTGCTCATCGATCCGGAGATCGACCTGCTCGCCCGGCGGCAGGCCGACGAGGAGGAGCTGCCCGGCGCCGTGCTGGCCGAGGTCCGGCGCGCGGTGTTCGCCGGGCACAAGCTGCGCCTGCACTACGCGGCCGCGGACCAGGAGCCGCGGTGGCGCACGGTGGACCCGATCGGCCTGGTCACCGTGCGCGGCCAGGGTTACCTGCTGGCCACCCGATCCGGCGAGGACCGCACCTACCGGCTGTCGCGGGTGCTGGCCGCCGAGGAACTCGCAGAACCCGCCCAGCGACCGGAGCGGGTCGACCTCGGCCGGGCGTGGCAGGACCGCAGCACGCGGTTCCGCACCGGCGGCGACCAGGTCACCGCGCTGGTCCGGGTGCACCCGGCGCGGCGCGGGGAGCTCACGGGCACCGCCATCGCGGTGCACGCCGAGGAAACCGGCGCGGACGGCTGGGCGCGGCTGGAGGTCGGCTTCCAGGACGCCCGGCACGCCGAATGGGCGATGTGGCAGCTCGCTGCGAACGCGGAAGTCCTGGCGCCGCGGTGGTTGCGCACCCGGCTGCACGACCGCGCCACGGCGGTCGCCACCCGCTACCAAGCGTGAGCCCTGCGGGTCGGATTCGCGGAGAACTGCTATCGTCGAACCGGTAGTCCATGATCGAGGAGCGTTGACGTGGCAGGTGAAGACGACATCTCCGGGTGAGATCCGGGGGTAGCAGGCCACCGGCGGGCCGTTCGCGGCCGGCGTGGCCGTGTTGTCGTCCACACCAGTTCCTTCGGGGTGCTCGTGGTGCCCCGCCACACCTTCTCGAGGTTCGTTCCATGTCCGACGCCTTTGTCGTCTGCTCCGCCCTGTCCTTTTCCTGGCCCGACGACACACCCGTGTTCGACGGCCTTGCGTTCTCCCTGCCCGGCGGCCGCACCGGGCTGGTCGCGCCCAACGGGGCCGGGAAGTCCACCCTGCTCAAGCTGATCGCGGGTGAACTGCGGCCGTCGGCGGGCAGCGTCGCGGTCGACGGCGTGCTCGGTTACCTGCCCCAGGACCTGCCGCTGACCGCCGAACTGACCGTCGCCGAGGTGCTGGGCGTCGACGCCGTGCTGCGGGCGCTGGAGGCCATCGAAGCCGGTGACACCGACGAAGCGCACTTCACCACCATCGGCACCGACTGGGACATCGAGGAACGCACCCGCGCCCAGCTCGCCCGGCTCGGCCTCGGTGAAGTCGGCCTCGACCGCCGGCTGGCCACCCTGAGCGGCGGTCAGATCGTGTCCCTCGGCCTGGCCGCCCAGCTGCTCGAACGCCCCGACGTGCTGCTGCTCGACGAGCCGACCAACAACCTGGACGCCGACGCGCGGCGCCAGCTGCACGACGTGCTCGACGACTGGACCGGCTGCCTGCTGGTGGTCAGCCACGACCGCGCGCTGCTCGACCGGATGGACCGCATCGCCGAACTCGACCGCGGTGAACTCCGCTTCCACGGCGGCAACTTCACCGAGTACGAGCAGGCGGTGCGGGCCGCGCGCGAGGTGGCGGAGAAGAACATCCGCAACGCCGAGCAGGAGGTCAAGCGCGAGAAGCGGGAAATGCAGCAGGCCCGTGAGCGCGCGGCGCGACGGGCCAGCAACGCGTCGCGGAACCTGGGCAACGCCGGGCTGCCCAAGATCTTCGCCGGCACCATGAAGCGCAACGCGCAGGAGTCGGCCGCCAAGGCCGACGGCACGCACGGGGCCCGGCTCAGCGCCGCGAAAGCCAAGCTGGACCAGGCCGAGCGGTCCCGGCGCGAGGACCAGAAGATCGCGCTGGAGCTGCCGCAGACAGCGGTGCCCGCCGGGCGCACCCTGTTCCTCGGCGAGCGGCTGAAGGTGCGCGAGCTGTTCGGCGGCGACGGTGTCGACCTGGCCATCCGCGGGCCCGAGCGGATCGCGCTGACCGGCGCCAACGGTTCCGGGAAGTCCACGCTGCTGCGCCTGGTGCACGGCGAACTCGAACCGGACGGCGGTGCGGTCCGGCGTGCCGACGGCCGGATCGCCTACCTGTCCCAGCGGCTCGACCTGCTCGATCCCGATCGGACGGTCGCCGACAACTTCGCCGCCTTCGCGCCGGGCATGCCACCGGCGCAGCGGATGAACACCCTGGCCCGCTTCCTGTTCCGCGGGGCACGGGTGCAGCTGCCGGTCGGGGTGCTCTCCGGCGGGGAACGGCTGCGCGCCACGCTGGCGTGCACGCTGTTCGCCGAGCCGTCGCCCCAGCTGCTCCTGCTCGACGAGCCGACCAACAACCTCGACCTGGTCAGCGCCGGGCAGCTGGAGAGCGCGCTCAACGCCTACCAGGGCGCCTTCGTGGTGGTCAGCCACGACGAGCGCTTCCTGGCGAACATCGGCGTCGAACGCTGGCTGCGCCTGGAGGAAGGCAGGCTGGTGACGGGCTGAGGCGGTCCGGCGATGACACGCGGCTTTGCTCGCGCACGAACTCGTGCGTTCCTTCGGGGGACGGCGGGTGCTCGACGGGGTTTCGCTGGCCGGGGTGGACGAGCCGGACCGCGGCCGGGTCACCCGGCCACCGGATCTCGGTTACCTGCCGCAGGATCGGCTCGCTGCTCACCGCCGCGCCGGAGGACGCCGGGCTGCTCGCCGAGTACGCGGAACGCCTGGACAGCGCGCAACGGCACGAAGCCTGGGACGCGGACCGCCGCGCCACGATCGTCCTCGACGGACTCGGACTCGGCTCGGTGGACCGCGGCCGCACGCTCGGCTCGCTGTCCGGCGGGCAGCGCGGGCGGCTGGCGCTGGCCGGGCTGCTGGTGCGGCGGCCGTCCGCGCTGCTGCTCGACGAGCCGACCAACCACCTGTCCCCCCGCCTGTGCGACGAACTGGAGGACGCCCTGGCGCCGGGACCGGGCGCGATCGTGGTCGCCAGCCACGACCGCTGGCTACGCGCCCGCTGGCCAGGTACGACGATGCACCTCGCTTGAGCTTTCCCCGGCCTGTCGGCCTGGAACGCCGAAGGAGCGCTCAACCCGGGTCCGGCTCCAACTCGGGTCCGGCTCGCCGCACTCCCCATCCCCGCAACCCTGCCCCGACACAACAACCACCTCGCACCACACCCGGTCCGGAGCGCGCCTGGGTGGTGGTGTCGGTCCGCATCAGCTCGATCCAGGTCCGGCGAAGCGGCTCACCGCGCCACCTACGCTTCCGGTTCCGCCGATTCGTCCCAGGCACGCAGCAGGCGCTCGCTTTCGCGGCGGCGTCGGCGGGACCGGAAAACCAGCCAAATCCCGGCGGCCACAGCCAGCACCACCGCCACGCCCCCGCCGACGAACCACACCGTGGTCCACGGATCGGCCTTGGTGAACGTTTCCGAGCGCACGTCCGCACCGGGGACAGCCAGGTCCGCGTTGCCCCGCACGGTGGTACCCGGTTCGAGCAGCGAGGTGTCCTGGACGAAGGTCTCCAGATCGGGATGGGTGGCGCCATCCGGGGCCACCACCACGCAACCGCCATCCGGTTTGCAGCCGACGACCAGGGTCAGCCAGCGGAGTTCGCCGCCGGGTGGGTGTGCCAGCACCCGGCTCTGCGAGACCCGCGCGTCCGGACCGGCGAAGGCCTCCACGGCCTTGATCACCGCGTCCGGCGACTCCCGGCCGGTGGACGCCGGACCGCAACCGGCCAGCACCACGAAGAGGGCCAAGAGCCAGACCAGCCGGTTCCTCACGAGCGTGCCGCCCGTTCGATGGCGGTCAGGTGCGCGGTGACCCCCTCGGCCAGTTCGGTGCGCGGCGGGAAGCCGCACCGGGTGGCGACGGCCGCCGACACCTCGCGGAACACGGCGGTGGTGGCGTGCAGGGCGCGCCAGCTGTCCGCCGCGTCGAACCGCCCGAAGGTCTCCCCGACCGCCGAGTAGACCCGCTCGGGCAGCCATTCGTCCAGGTGGTGGCCGATGTGCCAGGTGTCGGGCGCGCCGGACGGCTCGGTGGCGGCGTACCACTGGAGCATCTCCAGGAGGTATTCCTTCATGGTGTTGTCCCGGAACTTGACCACCCAGAGGTCACCGCGGGCGAGGTAGACCGGGATCTGGGACGCCTCGAACCAGAACTCGTCCAGTGCCTCGTCGAACTCGGCCCGCGTCGGCCGGGGTGGCACCGGTGCCGCGCCGGTGGGGGCCGGGAGTGCCGCGGTGATGCCGGTCTTGTCCAGGTGGACGCGGTAACCGCGCTGGTAGAGGTCGTCGAGGCCGGATTTCATCCGCCGCAGCCGGTCCGGCCCGGCGAAGCTGAAGTCGACCTTGCGGCCACGCCGGTAGACGACCAGGCGCGAAGCCCACTCGTCGTCCGCTTCCGAGGAAACGCAGACCAGCACCGGCCCGAAGGCGCCGCTCCACGCGGGGTCGGCCGCCAGTTCCCGCCAGCGGGGGCCGAGCAGTTCGACGTCCAAGTCCGAATAGCGGTCGACCCGGGTGTTCCTGGCCCGGGAGCCGGTCTGCACCACGGCTTCCACGCGGTCGTCGGCGCGGGCCCAGTGCAGGATCGCGGCCAGCAGTTCAGCGGGGTCTTCCACGGCTAGCGGCTCAGCTCCTCGAGCAGGTCGTCGAATTCGGGCGGGTACCGGGTGACCAGGCTGTCGCCGATCACCCCGGTGCCGCCGTGGTCGTGGTGGGCGAGCGGCTGCAGCACCGGTTCGGTGGCGCGCCACCAGTACACCACCGGGCTGACCTGCGCCGGACCGCCGGTGGCGGCCTCCTCGTGGTGCTCGGCCGCCAGTTCGGCCAGCTCCCGCACCGCGGACCGGGCACGGGCGCCGTCCTGGAGCACGTGGCACAGGAGCACGCCGTGGTTCGGCATCGCGACCAGCGCTCCGTGCGGCGCCTCTGGCGAACCGGTCACGGCTGCGAGCACGTACGGCAGGACCAGCACGGTCGAGGCGACGTGGTCCCCGCCGGTGAAGCCGAAGAAGTGCGCGCCGACGGCGTACTCCGGTGGCAGCTGCCCGCACAGGTTCTCGAGACCGGCGTCGAACAGGCGGTCGAAGCCGTGTTGCCGAACCTGCTCGTCGTTGAGGATGGCCAGGTGCTCGGGGTGGTCGACGGCGAGCACCGCCAGCAGGCCCGGCGCCACCTCGGGCGCGTAGGACCACCAGTCGAGCGGGCTGCCCCCGCTCGGCCGCAGCCGGGCGTAGACGCGGTCGAGGAGCTGCCCGGTGGGCACGTCGGCGCCGGAACCGCCGGTCAGGGCGGCGAGGATGCCCTCCAGCTTGGCGTCGACGAAGTCGGCCCACTGGTCCATCGGCACCCCGGTCACGGCGTCGGCCACCGGGTCGATGCCGAAGCCGAGCTGGTCGGGTTCGAGGACCTCCACCCGGTCTTCGCCGACCACCACCCGCATGCCGGTGAACACCGGGCTGCGCCGGACCAGGTGCCGCAGCCGGTCGTACTGGTTCGCGGTGAGGTTGGGCACGGCGGCAGGCTACAAGATCAACTGCACCGGGTCGGGCGATTCGCCGATTTTCCCGCCGGACCAGGGGCTGCCCGCGTGCCCACCGCCTGGTTCGTTGTTAGGCTGATCCGGTGTCCGACGAGCCGCGCTCAGACGATCGGCTCCGGGTACTCGAAGCCATCACCGATTCCGCGCTGAGCCACCTGGAGTTCGACAAGCTCCTGGTGGCTCTGCTCGAACGCGTCCGCTCCCTGCTCGAGGTGGACACCGCCACGGTGCTGCGCCACGACGCCGACGCCGGGCTGCTCAGCGCCATCTCCTCCTCCGGCATCGAGGAGGAGGTCTTCCAGGGGGTGCGCGTCCCGGTCGGCGCCGGGTTCGCCGGCACCATCGCGGCCACCCGCCGTCCGCTGGTGGTGGACCGGGTCGGCCCGGAAACCGTGGTCAACCCCCTGCTGTGGGAGCGCGGGCTGGCCACCCTGCTCGGCGTGCCGCTGCTGGCGGGCGACAACCTGGTCGGCGTGCTGCACGTCGGCTCGGTCGAACAGCGCGTGTTCACCGACACCGACACCGAACTCCTGCAGATGGTGGGGACCCGGCTGGCGCTGGCCGTGCAGCTCGAGGACTCCGCCTCCGACCGGGCCGCCGCGACCGCGTTGCAGCGGGGGCTGCTCCCGGCGCACCTGCCCGCCCTCGGTGAGCTGGACTTCGCCGCCCGCTACGTGCCCGGCACGAACACCGGCATCGGCGGGGACTGGTACGACCAGTTCGAACTGCCCGGCGGCCGGATCGGCGTGGTCATCGGCGACGTGGCCGGCCACGGGCTCGGTGCCGCCGTGGTGATGGGCCGCCTCCGCAGCGCCCTGCGGGCCTACGCGCTGGACTACGACAACCCCGCCGACGTGCTGACCAAGCTCGACCGCAAGGCCCGCCACTTCGAGACCGGGGTGATGGCCACCGTCGGCTACGGCGTGCTGGACGCCGCCCACGAGCGGATGGTCATTTCGCTGGCCGGGCACCTGCCGCCGGCGCTGGCCGGGCCGTCCGGTCCGGCGATCAGCCTGCCGGTCGAGCCGGACCCGCCGATCGGCCTGCCGATCGCCGTCGGCGAACGCCGCAGCACCACGGTCGAGGTGCCGCCGGGTGCGCTGCTGTGCTGGTACACCGACGGCCTGGTCGAGCGCCGGGGCGCGTCGATCGACGAAGGCATGCGCAAGCTGCTCGCCACCCTCACCGCCGGATCGCCGGAGCAGGTGTGCGCCCGGGTCATGGCCGAACTGGTCGGCCGGGATCCGGTGCCCGACGACATCGCCATGCTCCTGCTCCGCAAACGGGTTGCGCTGGAGCGCCCTCCAGGTCCTAGCGTGGGTGCCACCCCACCCGACTGAGGAGCGCCCCATGGAACTCGGCTTCCACCTGCCCATCTTCGACATCGACGGCGGCCCCGGTGCCATCGCCGGCGAGCTGGCCAGGGTGGGGGCCGCGGCCGAAGCCGCCGGGGCGAGCTGGCTGTCGTTCATGGACCACTACTTCCAGATCGAGCCGACCGGCCTGCCCGCCGAAGCCAGCATGCTCGAGGGCTACACCACGCTCGGCTTCCTCGCCGCCCACACCACCTGCATCGAACTCGGCCTGCTGGTGACCGGCGTGACCTACCGCCACCCCGGGCTGCTGGCCAAGATCGTCACCACCCTCGACGTGCTCTCCGGCGGCCGGGCCGCGCTCGGCATCGGGGCCGCCTGGTTCGAGCGGGAGCACCTCGGCCTCGGGGTGCCCTACCCGCCGGTGGCCGAGCGGTTCGAACGCCTGGAGGAGACCCTGCGCATCTGCGGGCAGATGTGGGACCCGGCGGACAACGGGCCGTTCGAGGGCAAGCACTACCAGCTGGCCGAGACGCTCTGCTCCCCGCAGCCGCTCCACCGGCCGAGGGTGCTCATCGGCGGCGGCGGGGAGCGCAAGACGCTGCGGCTGGTCGCGCGGTACGGGGACGCGTGCAACCTGTTCGGCAGCTCACCGGAGGACGTGCGGCACAAGCTGGACGTGCTGCGGCGGCACTGCGACGACGCGGGCCGCGACTACGACGGCATCCGCAAGACCATCCTGGCGAACAACCCGCGGCCGGGCCCGGAGAACCGGGACGAGTTCGTCCGGGCCATGGCCGCCTACGCCGAACTCGGCGTGCAGGCCGTGATCGTCACGCCGACCACGGGCTCCCCGGCCGCCTGGATCGACGGCATGGCCCCGGCCGTGCCGAAGCTCGCCGAACTGGGCTGACGACCGGCTACGCGGGGGTTTCGCAGGGGCGGAGTCGATCACCTTGCCACGGAGGCCGCCCGCGCCGTGCTCAGCCCGGCCCGCACCGCTTCCGGCGGCTTGAACGTGCCGTCGTGGCCGTTGCCGTGGCCCCCGGGCAGGTGGCGCTCGATCGGCTCGTCCGGGGCGCCCCGGCCAGTTGCCGCACCACGACCGCGACGAAGGTCTTGGGCTGGCTGGCCACGCGGAACGGCTCGCCGGGCCTGATCGGCTGGGTGGCGGCGAGGGACGGTGTGCCCAGGCTCACCCCCCGCGTCACCGGAAGCCCCGGACGGCTTCCCGGTGTGCGGCAGATCCTTTCCCCAGCCGTGAAATCCCGCTGAAGTGCAACGCGGGTACCGTGGTGGCATGGCGCAGACCCAGCAACGCACCCGGCCACCGCGAGCCCGCCGGCGCGGGGTGTTCGCGGGTGTGGTGGTGCTCGCCCTGCTGCTGTTGTTCGGCGTGCCGTGGGCGACGATCGCGCTGCCGTGGCCGCAGCCGGTGCCCGTGCTCGGGGCTGTCCTCTTCGGACTGACCGCGATCGCCTTCCCGGTGCTGATGTTCCTCGGTCACGGGCGCGGACGGGACCGGGCAGCGGTGGCGGGCGACACCGTGCTCGGCGTGGTCTGGGTGCTGTTCGCCTGGTCGGTGCTCGGCCTGCTGGCCCGGCTCGCGCTGCTGGGCGTCGCCGAGCCGCTGCGGTCGCGGCTGGTGGCCGGGCTGGTGCTCGGGATCAGCGTGGTGCTGGTGCTGCACGGGGTGCGCGAGGCGATGCGGCTGCCGCGGATCCGCCGCGTCGAGGTGACGCTGCCCCGGCTCGGGGCCGGGTTCGACGGCACCACGGTGGTCCTGCTGACCGACACCCACTTCGGCCCGATCGACCGCTCCCGGTGGTCGCGGCGCGTGGCCGCTGCGGTGAACGAGCTGGAACCGGACATCGTCTGCCACGCCGGTGACGTCGCCGACGGCACGGTGGCGCAGCGCCGGGAGCAGGCCGCGCCGCTCGGCACCATCAACGCCCGCCTGGCCAAGGTGTACGCGACCGGCAACCACGAGTACTTCGGTGAGGCGCAGGCGTGGCTGGACCACCTGGAGTCGCTCGGGTGGGAGCCGCTGCACAACCGCCACGTCGTGGTCGAACGCGGTGGTGACCGCCTGGCACTGGCCGGGATCGACGACGCCACCGCACTGGCTTCCGGCCTGGACGGCCACGGCGCCCGCCTGGACGCGGCGCTCGACGGAATTCCCGGCGACACGCCGATCGTGCTGCTGGCCCACCAGCCCAAGCAGATCGCCGAGACCGCGGGGCAGGTCGACCTGCAGCTCGCGGGGCACACCCACGGCGGGCAGATCTGGCCGTTCCACCTGCTCGTGCGGACCGACCAGCCGGTGCTGCAGGGCCTGTCGCGGCACGGCAGCACCCAGCTCTACACCAGCCGGGGCACCGGCTTCTGGGGGCCACCGCTGCGGGTGTTCGCGCCGAGCGAGATCACACTGCTGACCCTGCGCGCCGCCCACTGATCCGTTCACGGGCCCGGCACGGCACCACCCAGCCCGCACCGCGGGATCACCCTGCGCCACCCCTGGCCCGTTCACGGGGCTCTGCCTCGGTACGGCCACACCAGCCGGGCACCGAATTCCGGGCCTGCCGCTGCCGGTGTTCGCACCAGGCACCCCGCGTCGCCCGCTGACCGCACCTGTCCACAGTGGACTTCAGGGCACCACACCGAAACCGTCACCCCGCAGCACCGCCTGGTGCACCCGCCGCGCCAGCTCCCCCGGCTCGACCCCGAGGTCCGCCACCAAGCGGCGGCGCAGCCGGGTGAACACCCCCAGCGCATCCGCCCGGCGCCCGCCACCGTCCAGCGCCCGCATCAACAACGCGGCCAGCGGTTCGCTGTGCGGGTGGGCGGAGGTCAGCACGGTCAGCTCACCGATCGCGTCGGCGTAGTGGCCCAGCAGCAGTTGCAGTTCCAGCTTCTCCTGCGACAGCACGATCCGGCGTTCGATCAGCCGTCGGCGCTCGCCGTCGGCGAACGGGCCGGGTAGTCCGGCCAGCGGTTCACCGCGGAACAGCGCCAGCGCGTCGCGGTACCGGTCCACCGCGGCAGCCCGGTCACCGGCCCGCCGGAACGCGCCCGCTTCGGCGGCGATCCGTTCCATCCGGTCCAGGTCGAGCCGGACGCCGTCGCCGGAGAAGCGGTAGCCGTTCCGGTCGCGGTGGATCAGCGGGGTCGCCGAGTGCAGGCACTTGCGCAGCCGGTAGACGTAGACCGGCACCACCTTCGCGGACGGCGGTTCCAGCCCCCAGACCGCGTCGAGCAGCTCACCGCTGCCGACCGGGTGACCGGAGCGCAGCACCAGCGCGGCCAGCAGCGCCTGCTGCCGCACCGGTCCCAGGTCCACCGGCGCCTCACCGCGCCACGCCCGCAACGGGCCGAGCACGGCCAGCCGCAGCGGATCCGGCGCGGCGCCGGACAGCGCCGGCCGGTCGTCCTCCTCGTCCAGCCCGAGCCGGGTGAGGATGCGCCCGAGGTGGTGGCCCACCGCCCCCTCGGCGATGGCCAGTTCGGCGGCGACCTCCGCGGTGGACAGGCCGCGGCAGAGGGCACGCAGCACCCCCCGTTCACCCGGGGTCAGCAGCGCGTTCTGCGCGTCGAAGTGGGTCAGCGCCACGGCGGCTCTCCGTTCGTCCGGCGATCTGCCGGGATCGTGCCGCCGGGAACGTGCCGCCGGCCAGGCCGGGCACCGGCCATTCGTGGCCGGTCGGCCCCGGTTCGCGTGCTCACTTCCGCTGTCCGTGTTGATCGTGTTCCGGTAGACCGGACGGGTGACGGTCTCGATCATCAGCGTCGTCACCGCGGTGCGCGGTGGTGAGTACCTGCTCGACGCCTATGAATCGCTGGTCAAGCAGGACCTGCCGGACGGCTGGGCGTGGCAGTGGTGCCTGCAGGAGGACGGGGGGACCTCGGCCGTCGAGCTGCCCCCGGATCCGCGCATCTCGTTCGGCTCCGGGCTGCCCGGCCGGGCCGGTGTCGCCCGCACCATGGCCCTGACCAGGGCGAACGGCTCGGTGGTCCGCACCCTCGACGCCGACGACGTGCTGCTCCCCGGCGCCCTGCACCGGGACATCGAGGTGCTGCGGCGCGTTCCGTGGTGCACGTCGGCGTGCCTGGACCTGCTGCCGGACGGGACCACGGCACCCGGCCCGTACGACCCGCCGGACGGCCCGGTCCCGCCGGGGCGCTTCTACCGCGAGCACGCCGAGGACCGCCTTTCGGTGCAGGCCGCCACCTTCGCCGCGCACACCGGGCTGGTCCGGGCGCTGGGCGGCTGGCCCGCGCTCACCGGGGCGGAAACCGTGGGCCTGCTCCTGGCCGCCGAAGCGGTGGCGGACGGCTGGTTCATCGCCGAGCCCAGCCTGCTGTACCGGAAGCACCCCACGCAGACCACGGCTTCGCCGCGTTACTGGCGGGAGGCCGAATCGGCCACGCGGGCCACCGCCGCCCGGCAGCGCGCGGACGCCCTGCGGGAAGCGGGCTGGACCTGGCCGGTCCGCGAGCGGACACCCGGCTGACCCCCACGGCGGCGGGCCGCCGTGGTCACAGCGTGGCGTGCGGCGCGGAAACCAGTTTGGTCATCCGCGGTGACGGCAGCACCCCGAGTTCCCGGTGCAGCAGGCCGCGGTAGTGCTGGTAGTGCCGCAGCGCGGAACCGGTGTTGCCCTGCGCCAGGTGCACCGCGATCACCGTGCAGTGCGCGCTTTCCCGCACCGGGTCGATGGCGATGGCGGTCAGCGCCGCCTCCAGCGCGGGCAGGTGCGAGCCCGCCGAGAGCAGCCGCCTGGCGATGGCCTCCAGGGTGTGCAGCCGGACCTGTTCCCAGCGCTGGCGCTCCGCGACCAGCCACTCCTCGGCCCAGTACGGCAGCAGTTCCCGGCCGAGCAGCCCGGCCAGCCACTCGTCGGCTCCCGGATCGGTGTGGTGGGCCGAGTCCAGCGCGCGGCAGAAGTCGACCGCGACCGCCGGGGACAGGCGCAGGTGCTCCCCGGTGGTCTCGACGACCGGGTGCTCGCGCCGCACCTGCCACAGCGCCTGCCGCAGGTTGGCCGCCGCGCGCTGCCTGCGGCTCTCCGGCCAGAGCTGCTCGGCCGCCGCCGAGCGGTGCACCGGCGTTCCGTTCCGCACGCCGAGGAAAGCGAGCAGGCGCTGCGCTCCCCTCGGCAACGCGGCCACTTCGTTGCCGACCAGGAGTTCGAACCGGCCGAGCAGTGTCAAAACCGCCATCCCGGCCCGATCCGATTTGTTCTCGTCCGCCGATCCGCCCATCGCCAGCCTCATTTCCTTCGTCACCTTCCACCGGAATCCGAGCATCGCACCGCAGGTGTCTCGGGCGCATCTCCCCGGTGACTGGCCCGGCGTCACCGGCTCCGTCAGCTGCACGTACGAGGCGTGGCGGCCCCCCGATGGGAGTTCCGCTTCCCACTGACGACCACCCGGAAGAGACCTTTCCGGCGGTAACGCGACTGCGCGTGCAGCACCGCGGCGCAATTCCGCCGAGGCGGTTAATGCCAATGGCCCAGCGTCATTTTCCCGCCTTTGTCCAGCCCAGTGGGTGAACGCACACCCGGCAGACCGGCGGGCGTGCGTTCGGGCGACGCGGCGCAGACGCCCTTTCCGGAAGCTTCGGTCCCAGGGTCGCACCGGCCCGGGAATTCCGCAGAACGAAGGAGAAAGCCATGCCGAACCCGATGATCAAGACCGTCGACATCCAGATCGCCCCGGCGGACCTGCACACCCTCAAGCACGCCCACTACAAGCTCTGCGTGGCGAAGAAGGTCAACGACACCTACAACGTGGTCTGGCAGTCGGCCACCGACTACCTGACCGGCAACAAGTTCTCCTGGCAGCCGGTGTACGAGCTCTTCGGCAGCAACGAGTTCAAGGACGACGGCAGCACGACCGTCGACGTGTCCACGAACCAGGTCCCCATCGGCCTCGGCCAGCAGGCGGTCCTCGACGCGGACGGTTACCTCGGGGAGGCGGCCTCCGGCGGCCAGCCCGAGGGCATCACGCTGGTCAACCAGTTCGGCTCGATCCACCCGGCGCTGAGCTCGGTGTGCACCGATCTGTCCGGGCAGACCACCACGACGCCGATCTACGTCGCCGAGGAGCCGATCGTGCCCGGTGACGACCTGCTGGTCCCGAAGGAGTGCGTGCAGGTGTGGTTCGACCAGAAGCTCACCACCAGCACCATGTTCAGCGAGGCGCGGTCGGATGCCATCGAGATCGACCTGACTTCGCAGAGCAGCGCGACCCGGCTCTACAGCGGCGGGGCGTGGACCACTCCCGCGCAGGCCGAATCGGTCGGCGTCGAGCCGATGACCATCGCGGTGGTGGTCGCGACGCTGACCGCGGCGGTGGCCATCCAGAACCTGGTCTCGAAGATCACCTCGAAGCTGACCGGGGTGTACCAGGACGTCAAGGTGGAGGTGACCGGCATCGCGGGGACCACGGTGAAGATCGAGTACAAGGAGCTGAAGGGGCTCACCGGCGCGCGGCTGCAGAACACCCAGCTGCTGCTGGCGAACAACACCACGGTGGACCAGCTGGCCCGGTTCGCCGTGGAGGCGTTCGCCCAGCTGGGCGTCGGCTACGTGCAGCTGACCGCGAACGAGGGCTGACCGTCCACTTCGGACTCGCGAGCTATCGGCGATTTCGCCGGTCCGCCACCGCCGCCCTGGCCGGGGGCGGTGGCGGGCCGACACAATCCGGCAGGGCCGACTCCCCTACCCCGGAGGGAACCATGCGACTGCGCACCGCCCTGCTCGGCGTCCTCGCCCTGGCCGCCACCCTGCTCCCCGCCACCGCCGGCGCGGCGGGCCCACCGCCGTCCGCGCTCGGTGGTTCCGGGCCGTACCCCGCCGGTTACGAAACCACCATCCGGCTGTCCGACCACACCATCTACCGGCCGAACACGCTGCCCAGCGGCATCAAGCTGCCGATCGTGGCGTGGGGCAACGGCGCCTGCCGCGCGGACGGCACCTGGTTCGAGAACATCCTCACCGAATGGGCCTCGCACGGCTTCCTGGTGATCGCGAACGGCAGGCCGGGCGGGTTCGGGCAGACCGACCCGGACATGCTGATCGAGTCGATCGACTGGGCCATCGCGGAGAACTCCCGCATCGGCAGCAAGTACCGCGGGAAGATCGACACCACCAAGGTCGCCGTGATGGGTCAGTCGTGCGGCGGCATCGAAACCTACGAGGTGGCCGACGACCAGCGGATCACCACCACCGTGCTGTGGAACAGCGGCCTGCTCGGCGACAGCCAGAACCACCTGCTGCAGCGGCTGCACGCACCGATCGCCTACTTCATCGGCGGCCCGAGCGACATCGCCTACCCCAACGCGATGGACGACTGGCAGCGGCTGCCCGCCGGGCTGCCCGCGTTCATGGGCAACCTCGACGTCGGGCACTTCGGCACCTTCGACCAGCCGAACGGCGGAGAATTCGGCCGCGTCGGCGGGCACTGGCTGAAGTGGCACCTCAAGGGTGACCAGACGAGCAAAGCCCAGTTCGCGGGCCCGGACTGCGGCCTGTGTTCGACCGAATGGGACGTGCAGCAGAAGAACCTGGCCTGACGCCCGCGACACGGGTGCGGCTCCCCGGGGCCGCACCCGTGTCACAGCGTCCGGGTCAGGTAGACGCTGTGCGGGTCGAGGCGGTAGTCGGCGAACGGCGCGCATTCGGTGAAGCCGAACTTCTCGTAGAGCCGCCGTGCCGGGGCGAAGAAGCCGGCCGAACCGGTTTCCAGGCTGATCCGGCTGAAACCCATGCGCCGCGCTTCGGTGAGGATGTGGGTCAGCAGGTGCGAGCCGATCCCGCTGCGCTTGCGCGTGGTGCTCGTCCGCATCGACTTCAGTTCCGCGTGCTCGGCGTCGAGCGCCTTGAGCGCCCCGCAGCCGACCAGCGCCCCGCCGTCGTGGACCGACCAGAAGGTCACGTCCGGCTTGCGGAGGTCGTCGAGGTCCAGCGCGTGCTTGCTCTCCAGCGGCGTCAGCGAGCGCATCTCGGCGACGTGCTCGGCGAGGAACTCCGCGATCTCCGGTCCCGACAGGTCATCGACGATGATCTCCATGCCCTAGACGGTAGCCTTCGGCCGCACCCCGGCGCTCGCGGTGTAGAGCCAGCCGAACAGCAGCCACATGCCGCCGAAGATGAGGCCGACGGCGACGTAGGCGACCGTCCACAGCACGGCGGGCGTCTCGCTCTTGCGTTCCCGCTGCAGGAACTCGATCTCCGACATGAACGGGCGGCTCCCCGGGACCGCCTCGATCGGCGGGGCACCGGCTGCCGGGTCGTCCGGGGCGTAGACCGGGGCCAGCGCGAGCATCCGGTTCGCGGTGTGCAGCCGGAACCCGGTCTTCCAGGCGCCGTAGACCGGCAGCGGTTCGGTGGTGCGGTAGACGCCCTCGCCGATCCGCTCCAGCGGTTCGGTGAAGAAGTCCCCGCCCTGCCAGGAAAAGCCGTTCAGCCAGAGCGCGTCCTCGGCCAGTTCCGGATCGCTGATGCGCACCGTGGCGTCGACCCAGCGCGGTTCACCGCCGCCGTGCGGGCCGGACACCGGCAGGCTGGTGGCCGACTCGGTCAGCGCCACCTCCGCGGTCAGCCCGGCCGGGGGGTCCTGCGGCACCACCACCGCGGCCATCAGGCCCACCGCCCCCAGGGCGCCGATCAGCCCGGCGACGTGCCGGACCTTGCGCGCGGGCGTGCCCGCGGTCGCGTCCGTGGTTTCGGCGATGCTTTCCACCTGCTGGTACTGCCAGGCCCCGATCAGGCACCCGGCGACCGCGGCGGCCGTGCCGAAGACCAGGAACAGCGGCAGGTGGCCGGCGGGCCACGGGTTCGGCATCAGCCACTGGGAGAACGCCCACTCCCCCAGCATGCCGATGGTGCCCGCCCCGATCCCGGCCAGCAGCGCCAGCCGGTGCACCCCCGCGCGGGCGGCGAGCAGCGCGACGACCTCGATCACCACGGCTTCGACCACGTACGGCAGCAGCGAGGCCACGTGCAGGTCGTCGGCGAACGGGATGATCGCGAACACCGCGCGCGTCACCAGGAACACCGCGAGCACGATCAGCGTGCCGCCCGGTCCCCACGCCAGCCTGCCGTAGAGCAGGGTCCAGCCGCCGATCAGGCCGACCAGCACCACCTGCGCCAGCATCGGGAACTGCGGCACGCCGAGGTCGAACTCCATCAGGAACGCCGACGCGCCCATCATCCAGGCCCCGGCCAGCAGCGGCCCGAGCAGCCGCACCAGCGGACCGGTGGCGCCGACCTGCCGCGCCTCGGCCAGCAGCAGCTGCAGCCCGATCACCACGCCGATGCCGCCGCCGATCATCAGCACGTGGGTGGGGCCCCATTCGGTGACGTCCTGGCCGAACAGCCGGTGCCACACGTCGTCCAGCGGGAAACCGGCCACGCCGACCAGGCCGGTGGCCATCATCTGCACGCTGCCCATCGGCACCCGCCAGTGCGGGCCCAGCGCGAAGGTGCGGGCGGGCAGCTTGCCCTTCGCCAGCCCGGCGCTGAGCACCCCGCTGGCGAAGATGCCCATCAGCCCGAAGTAGATCGGGTAGTGCGACGGATTGGCCAGCGGCCCCTCGTCGCGCCCGAGTTCCATGTGGATCGGCACGTCCCAGTACACGCCGATCAGCGCCGAGAGCCCCGACAGCCCGGCGAGGAACATCGGCAGCGCCGCCCACCGCGGCAGGCCGGACCGCCGGGCCGCCCAGTCCGCCAGCCTGCCCGCGGCGGTGCGCCTGCCCGCGCGTTCACGCAGCACGAACACCGCGAGCGGCAGGAAGATGACGAAGAACATCAGTCCGGCGATGGCGATCTGCCCCAACTCGGCACCACCGGCGGGCGGACTGGTCGGCTGCGCGAGATTCACTGATGGACCCTTCCGGCAAACTACGTGTTACCCCTGGTAACAGTTACTGGAAATAGCATGTTACCGTTGGTTACACGTAAAGTCGAGCCGGCGGAAGGAACTCCTGTGAACTGGTGCGCTCGTGGTGTGGTGGTGCTGGCGGTGCTGGGGCTGGCCGCCTGCGGATCCGGCGAAACCGGGCAGGACGGTTCCGGCTCCGACCACCGCTTCGCCGTCAGCGGCGGCACCCGGACCGAGGGTCCTGATCGGATCGAAGCCGCCACCGGTTCCTCGGTGACCATCCGGGTCACCTGCGACGCCACCGACGAACTGCACGTCCACGGCTACGACAAGGCCGCCCCGTGCGAGCCCGGCACCCCGGCGTCGCTGACCTTCACCGCCGACGTGCCCGGGGTGTTCGAGGTCGAGATGCACGAGACCGGCCCGCTGACCCAGCTGCGGGTGCGGTGATCCTGGCGCACGGCCTCGGCGGCCGTTCCGATCTGCCCGTGCCGCTGTGGCTGGCCCTCTACGCCGGTGCCGCGGCGGTGCTGATTTCGTTCTTCGCGCTGACCGCGCTGTGGAAGACCCCGCGCCTGAAAGGGGAACGGGCCGGGCGGCCCCTGCCCCGGGTCGTCGCGCGGGTGGCCGATTCGCCGGTGATCAGGGCCGCGTTGCGGGTGCTCGGCGTGGCCGCGCTGGCGGTGGTGCTTGGCACCGCGTTCTCCGGCGGGGACAGCGGCGAAAACCCGGCCCCGGCGTGGTTCTACGCCTGGTTCTGGGTCGGCCTGGTGGCGGTTTCGCTGCTGCTGGGCCCGGTGTGGCGGCTGGTCAACCCGGCCCGCACGATCGCCGCGGCGGTGCGGCTGGCCGTGCCCGCCCTGCGGGTCACCCGCCCGGCACCCACCCGGCCCGGTTCCCGCGCCGCGATCGCCGGGATGCTCGCTTTCCTCTGGCTGGAACTGGTTTTCCCGCATTCCGACGCCCCGCTCGCGGTGGCCGTGTTCCTCTCGGCGTACGTGCTCGCCCAGGTCGTGGCGGGGGTGCGGTACGGACCGGCGTGGTTCGCCCGCGGTGACGCCTTCGAGGTCTACTTCGGACTGGTCGCGGCCCTGGCCCCGGTCGGCAGGCGCGCCGACGGCGCGCTGGTGCTGCGCAACCCGCTCGACGGCCTGCTCACGCTCGGCCGCTCGCCGGGGTCGACCCCGTTCATCCTGGTGCTGCTCGGCGCCACCGCCTTCGACGGGCTGACCCGCCTTCCGCTGTGGACGGACGGCACCCGGGAACTGGACGGCACCACCGCGGTGCTGCTCGGCACGGCGGGTCTCGCGGTGGCGATCGGCCTGATCTCCGCCGCCTACGCCGGCGCGGTCCGGCTGACCCGCCCCTTCCTGCGCAAGGGCACCGAGCCGTACCGGGAGTTCGCGCACTCGCTGGTGCCGATCACGGTCGGGTACACCGTGGCGCACTACTTCTCGTTCGCCGTGTTCGAGGGGCAGCAGGGCCTGCTGCGCCCGGTCGACTACACCGTGCTGTCCCCGGCGCTGATCGCCGCGGTGCAGATCGGCGCGATCGTGGTGGGGCACGTGCTCGGCGTGGTCTCCGCCCACGACCGGGCCCTCGCGGTGCTGCGGGCACACTACGAGAAGGCGGGCCAGTACCCGGTGCTGGCGCTGATGGTCGGTTACACCGCCATCGGCATCTACCTGGTTTCGGGAGGGTGAGCGGTGCACGGGGTGCTGGCGCACCAGGGCGGCTGGGACGAGATCATGGTCTTCGGCGGCCCGGTCGGCATCATCGTGCTGCTCGTCGTGCTGGCCAGGCGGCAGGCGCCGCCCCCGGAAGAGGGGGACGACGCCGACGAGTGAGGTTTTCAGGCCGCCACGGCGGTGTTCTGGCAGGCGACCAGCCGCCAGTCACCGTCCTCCTCGGCCATGACGAACAACGGCGTGCCCTCCCCCTCGTCCTCTCGGGGCGTGCCGTCCGTGCTCCAGTAGCGCTGGCGCACCTTCACCGCCGCGACGTCGGGGCGGATGAACACCACGTGCACGACCTCCATCGTGCAGCGCAGTCCCCGCATGGCACCCGGCAGCACCTGCCGGGTGAAGGCGGCGATCTCGTCCCGGCCGAGCAACCGCTTGCCCCCGCCGGTGGTCCAGATCGCGTCGGCCCGGAACAGGCCGACGAACTCGTCGACGAGTTCGTGCTGCTGCGCGTGCTCCACGGTGGCGACCACCCGCTCGATCGCCCCGAGCTCTTCGTTCTCCATGACTTCCAGCCAACTACCTCGATCGTGCTGGAGGTCAACCACCGACCGCGATCTCCAGGTCCCGCAGGCGGTCCGGCGCCGCGATCACGTCGATCCGGGTGATCCGCCGGTCCTCCACGGTGAACCGCAGCACCACGAAGACCTTGCCGTGCGGCGCCAGCACCACCCCCGGCGAACCGTTGATCAGCGCCGGCCCGGAGAACGCCGCCCGCGCCGCGCCCGCGGCGATCGCACCCTTCGCCACGTGCGCGGCGCCGCGCAGCGTGAGCGGCCGCGGAGCGGGCCCGGCTTCCGCGTCGGCGTGCAGCACCACGTCCGGGTCGAGCAGGGCGACCAGCGCGCCGAAGTCGCCACCCCGCGACGCGGTCAGGAAGGCGCTGACCACCTCGTGCCGCCTGCCGAGGTCGGCGGGCGCCGGGTGGGTGCCCCGGACCCGGCGCCGGGCGCGGCTGGCGAGCTGCCTCGCCGCGGCCGCCGTCCGGTCGAGCAGCGCGGCGATCTCCTCGAACGGCACGGCGAACAGGTCGTGCAGCACGAAGGCGACGCGCTCGGCCGGGGTGAGCGTGTCCAGCACCACCAGCAGGGCCACGCCCACCGAATCGGCCAGCACGGCTTCCTCGGCCGGGTCCGCGGTGTCCTCACGGCCGTCGACCGCGTCCAGGGGTTCCTCACGCCGGTTCTCCCGGGAACGGAGCAGGTTGAGGCAGACGCGTGCCACCACCGTGGTCAGCCAGCCAGCCAGGTTTTCGATCTCCGCGCCGCCGGTGCGGTTCAGCCGCAGCCAGGTCTCCTGCACGGCGTCGTCGGCCTCGCTGAGCGAACCGAGCACCCGGTAGGCCACCCCGCGCAACCGCGGCCGCTGCTGTTCGAACTCCGCCGCCAGCCAATCGCTTTCCCGCACCGATTCCACCGTCTCCACCCGTCACGATCCTTCCTCGCCGGACTCCACCGGAGATGACCCCGCGGGTCAAGCGGATGTGACAGTGGGCTCGGCACCGGTCAGCTCGGCGCTCGCCGCCCACAGCCGGGCCGCCGCCTCCCGATCGGCCAGCACCCCGCGGACCGGCTCGGCCACCGGTGCGCCCCGCAGGCCGAACACCCTTGGCCCCAGCAGCTGACCGCCGGTCACCGCCGGGTCGAGCACCGCCCGGACCGCCGTCCACGCCCCGGCCTGCTTGCCCTGCAGCAGCAGCCCGGCAGGCAGGCCGCGGAGCCGCTCACCGGCGGAGCGCACGCGGACCGGCGGACGCGACGGGGTCAGCGAGTCGAGCGCGCCGCCGGGGTGGCAGACCACGCTGCGGATCCCGCTGCCCGCCGCGCGCAGGCGGCGGTCCAGCTCGAACCCGAACAGCATCTGGGCCAGCTTGGCCCGCGAGTAGGTGCGCTTGGCCCGGTAGTCGCGGGTGCTCTGCAGGTCGTCGAAGTCCAGTTCGACGGATTTCGCGGTGAAGCTGCCGGTGGTGACCACCCGGCCGGCCGCGGCCAGCGACGGCAGCAGCCACCGCACCAGGGTGAAGTGGCCGAGGTGGTTGGTGGTGAACATCAGCTCGGTGCCGCCGGGAGCTTCCCGCCGCCCGGGCCCGTCGAGCAGCACCCCGGCGTTGCAGACCACCGCGTCGAACCGCCCGGTGACCTCGATCGAGGCCGGATCGGCGAGGTCGAGCCGCAGGTGGCGGACGCGGGCACCGGGCACCCGCGTGCGGATCGCGGTCATCGCGGCCCCGGCCTTGGCCGGGTCGCGGCTGCCGAGCACCACGGTGGCCCCGGTACCGGCCAGCTGCTCGGCGGCGAAGTAACCGATCCCGGCGTTGCCACCGGTGATCAGGAAGGTCTTCCGCTCGGCACGCGGCAGCCGGTGCACGTCCCAGGTCATGACCGCCAGAAAAGCACACCCACCCGGCGTGAGCGCAAGAAGGCGGCGACCCGGCAGGCGCTGGCGGACGCGGCGCGGTGGCCACGCTGTTCGCCCACTCCTCCGGCGGCAAGGAGGCGCTGGTGCCCGGGTACGGCGCCGGTCGCGGCGGTGCGCGAGCGCGGCGAAGGCGTGCCGATCCTCGAAGCGCTCCGCGGCTTCCTGGCCCGGCGGGGTCCGTCCGACCCCGGCGTTGCGGGGCCGGTCATCGCCGAGGAGGCGGGCGGCGATCCGGACGAGTTGCCCCTGCGTGTGCTCGCCCGGTTCGTGCTGGAGAGCCCGGACCCGGCCGGGCTCGCCGGCCCGCTCGCCGCGCTGCACACGGCGTTCGCGCGGCTGGCCGGAGTTCAGCCGAGCCGGGTGACCAGTTCGGTGAGGGCCTGGCCGAGCGGGCGGTCCACGCGCACCGTGGCGTACCGGTCGCCGCGGGTCTGGCCGAGGTTGATGATCAGCACCGGTTTGCCCGCCTTGGCGGCGTGCCGGACGAACCGCAGGCCCGACATGACCGTCAGCGAGGAGCCGAGGACCACCAGCGCCCCGGCCTCGTCGACCAGGCGGTAGCAGTGCTCCACCCGCGGTTTGGGCACGTTCTCGCCGAAGAACACCACGTCGGGCTTGAGCACCCCGGTCCCGCAGTCCGCGCAGGCCACCAGCTCGAACCCGCGCACGTCCTCCTCGGCCAGTTCCACGTCGCCGTCCGGGTTGATCCGGGTGGCCGCGCCGCCGAAGCCCGGGTTCGCCGCCCGCAGCCGCCGGTCCAGCTCCTCGCGCGGGCTGGTGCGGCGGCAGTCCAGGCAGCTCACCCGGTCCAGGCTGCCGTGCAGTTCCACCACGTCACCGGCCCCGGCGGCCTGGTGCAGCCCGTCGACGTTCTGCGTGATCACCCCGGAGACGTAACCGCGTTCCTGCAGCGCGGTGACCGCGTGGTGGCCGTCGTTGGGGTGGGCGCGGGCGATGGTGCGCCAGCCGAGGTGGCTGCGGGCCCAGTACCGGCGGCGGCCCGCCGCGCTGCCGACGAACTCGTCGTAGGTCATCGGGGTGTGGCGGCGCAGGCTGCCGCCGTCACCGCGGTAGTCGGGGATGCCGGACTCGGTGGACAGCCCGGCACCGCTGAGCACCAGCGCGCCCCGCTCGGCGAGCACCTCGGCGACCTCGTCGAGGCTGCGGGTGCGCGGCTGCGGTTCACCGGTGGACGCCCAGGTCAGCGTCGGTCGAGTCCGCATGATCCCAGCGTACCGGCCGGCCGGACCAGTAGCGGTCGAGCGGGACGGGTGGCCGGCGAGCCGGACGGGCCGAGCGTGCGGTCGTGGGCCTGCCACCGGCCGTCGTCCAGCGCGGCCTGGAGCAGGTCGTTCACCTTGTCCCGCAGCGGCCGGCCGGGGGCAGGCCGATGCCGCAGCCCCGCGGCCAGTTCGTCCACGGCCCGCCAGCTCACCCCCACGCCACCCTCGCCGAGGGCGCGGCCGAGCCGGTGGCGACCGGCCACGAGCCCCTACTCGGCGGCGCCCATCACCAGCCCCTCGATGGTGTGCTTCTGGGTGATCGGCTGGAGGCGGTCGACCACCGGGCAGCGCAGGTGGTGCCGCAGCGAGTCCGGCAGGGTGTCCCAGAACTCTCGGGTCACCGCGGTGTCGTGCCGTTCGTCGTTGCCCGCGCCCGGTGCGTCGACACCGAGCACCAGCACCGGCCGCGACTTGGCCGAGACGTTCGCCGTGCCGCGGTGGACGGTCAGCGCGGAGCGGATCGAGATGTCGCCCATCTTCGGGTACTTCCGGGTGGCCAGCGAACGGTAACGCGGGTAGTTCTCCTTGGGCGGGAACATGCCGTGCTCGAAGTCCTCGCCGGTTTCCCGGTGCGTGCCCGGCGCGATCTCGAACGGCCCCATGTCCGCCTCGGTGTCCACTGTGGTCACGTTGATGGCGAGCGAGGTGAGCCTGCCGGTTTCCCTGGTTTCGGCGGGCATCGGGAAGTCCCGGTGCCACGGCTGGTCGACCGCACCCGCCAGCGGCACGTCGAACCCGACCTCGACGATCCGGTAGTCCGGGCCGAGCACCGCCTCGCACACCGCGTCGATCCACGGGTGCGTGACCAGATCGGTGAAGCCGCGCAGCTGCTCCGGGTGGATCTCCACGTAGTACCGGTTCGGGCCCCGGCCGACCGCGCCGCCCTCGCGCGCCAGCGCCTCGGTGAACGCGGCGTCCACGTCTTCGCCCAGGCGCGCCACCCACTCCCGCTCGAAGGCGCCGGGCAGCCCGGCGATGCCGTCCCGCTCGATCCGGGCGGTGACCGCGGCCAGCTGTGCTTCGTCCATCACGACCTCCTTCGGTGTGTCGTCCAGTTTGCAACGTGGCATGCAACGTTGCAAGAGGTAGCCTGGGCGGAGTTCTCCTGGAGGTGGCATGGGCGCGAGCCTGCGTGAGGTGGCCGAGCACGCCGGCGTTTCGGTGCGCACGGTGTCCAACGTGGTCAACGGCTTCCGCTACGTCGCCGACGAGACCAGGGCCCGGGTCCAGGCCAGCATCGACGAATTCGGGTACCGGCCCAACATGGCCGCGCGCTCGCTCCGGCGCGGGCGGACCGGGCTGGTCGCCCTGGTCATCCCCGAGGTCGACTCACCGTACTTCGCCGAACTGGCCGCGCGGACCGTGCGCATCGCCGAGGCCCGCGGCCTGACCGTGCTGATCGACCAGACCGACGGCGACGCCGAGCGCGAGCGGCGGCTGCTGCACGGCCAGCGCACGCAACTGGTCGACGGCATGCTGTTCAACCCGTGGGCGGTCTCCCCCGACGAGCTCTCCGCGCGGACCGACACCGTTCCGCTGGTGCTGCTCGGCGAGCACGACAGCACCGCCGCCGTCGACCACGTGGCCATCGACAACGTCGCCGCCGCGCGCACGGCGACCGAGCACCTGCTCGCCTCCGGCCGCCGCCGCGTCGCCGCGCTGGGCCTGCAGCCGCACGTGGCGAACGCGACCGCCCGCCGCCGGCTGCGGGGTTACCGCGAGGCGCTGGCGGGTGCCGGGCTGGCTCCCGTGCCGGAGCTGGAGGTGCCGGTCGAGACGCTGCACCGCGCCGACGGCCACCGCGCCATGCTCGGCCTGCTCGACCTCGCCGAACCGCCGGACGCGGTGTTCTGCTTCACCGACGAACTCGCCCTCGGCGCCCTGCGCGCGGCGGCCGACCGGGGGGTCGCCGTGCCCGGGGACCTGGCGCTGGCCGGGTTCGACGACATCGAGGACGGCCGGTTCAGCGTGCCGTCGCTGACCACCATCTCCCCCGACAAGGACGCCATCGCCCGATCGGCGCTCGACTGCCTGGCCGGGAGTTCGCCCGCGCCGCGGGCCATCGTCGCCCCGCACGAACTGATCGTCCGCGGCAGCAGTCAGCGCGGGTCCGGCTAGGGCGCGCCACTGGTCACCACGCCGGCGGCTTCGTCCGTTCGCTGCTCGATGGCCTGGACGACCGCGGCCATGTCGGCGCCGCCGAGGCCGAGGGCTTCGGTTTCGCGGAACAGGCCGAGGCAGTCGTTCAGCAGCGGTGCCGCGATGCCGGCCGACTCGGCGGCGGCGGCGATCAGCTCGTTGTTGTAGCGCACGTCGGCGATGGCGGCCTGCACGGTGAAATCGCGGTCGGCGAGCTTGCGGGCCTTCACCCGGGAGACCGCGCTGGCCATCGGCCCGGCGTCCAGCACGCCGAGCAGCGTCGGCAGGTCGAGGCCCTGCCGGTCGGCGAAGTGCACCGCTTCGGCGAGGCCGGTGACCATGGTGATCAGGAACAGGTTGACCGACAGCTTCATCAGCATGCCGTTCGGCGCGGCCCCGCAGTCGACCACCTCGCGGCACATCGGGGCCAGCAGCGGGCGCACCACCCGGGTGGTCTCGGCCGCACCCGCCAGCATCGCCACCAGTTGCCCGGCCTCGGCGGGCTGCCGGGATCCGGAAACGGGCGCCTCGGCGTAGGCGCCACCGGCCGCGCGGACGTCGGCTTCGAGACCGTGCGAGTACTCCGGGGACGTGGTGCCCATGTGCACGACGACGTGGTCCGCGACCAGCTCCGCGAAGTCCGGGGTGCCGCGGCGGAGGACCGCGTCGATGGCGTCGCCGTTGCTGAGCATGAGGAAGACCGTGTCCGCGCGCTCGAACACGGCGGCGGCGCCGGGCAGCACGGTGGCACCGGCCGCCCACAGCGGTTCGGCCCGGCTCGGGGTGCGGTTCCACACCGCGAGCGGGGTGCCCGCGCGCGCCAGGTTGAGCGCCATCGGCTGGCCCATCACGCCGAGTCCGAGGAATCCCGTTGCCATGCTTCCCCCTACTATGACGGTTGTCATGATCTGTGCGGTCACTATGACAGGTGTCATGGAAGGTGGGAAGAGGGATGGCCGAGCGGGGGCGCCCGCCGCGGGAGCGGCTGGTCTACAGCGCGGCGCAGCTGGTGCGCAGCCGCGGGGTGACCGGGACCGGGGTGCGCGACGTGGTCGAGCACGCCGGGGCGCCGCGGGGCTCGTTCCAGCACTACTTCCCCGGCGGCAAGGACCAGCTGGTCGGCGAAGCGCTGCTGTGGTCGGGCGAATTCGCCGCCCGGCACGCGGCCGCGTACTCGGCGGCGCGGCGCCCGAGTGCGGCGGGCTTGTTCGCCCACCTGGTCGAGCCGTGGCAGGAGGAGTTCACCCGGCGGGGCTTCGAACGGGGCTGCCCGGTGATGGCGACCGCCGGCGACCTGGCAGGCGGCGAGTCGGCGGTCACCGAACCGCTGCGGGCGGCGCTGGTGCTGTGGGAGTCGGCGGTGGCTGAGCAGCTGGCGCGGATGGCGTTCCCCAAACGCCGGGCCCGCAGGCTGGCGACGCTGATGATCAGCACGCTGGAGGGCGCCATCATGGCGGCCCGGGTGCGGCGCTCGGTGGGACCGCTGACGGATGTGGTGGCGGAGATGACGCCGTTGTTGCGAGGCGTTCAGCCCTCGTGACTCATCCGGCCGTGCTCTTCACCGCGGCCCGGTTCAGCCAGCTGTCGAACAGGTCCCGGTAGCGGTTCGCCCGGGCGGAGACGTCGTCCCGCGGAATGTGCTCGTAGAACTCGAACGGCCGAATGGTGCCCGCCTCGGTCCACTGCAGGTAAGCCAGGAACAGCTCCCCGTTGCCCAGCCGGAAACCGTGGACCACCGGGAGGCAGGCGTAGGGGTGCAGCTCGACCGAGATCCGGCGGCGGGCCAGGTCGTCCGACTCCTCGTCGAGCAGGGACCGGATGCGGTCCTGGCTGCGTGCCGCCTCGGTGCTCCAGTGGGTGGGCAGTTCGCCCGAACGCGCCACGAACGCCGGGTCGAGGCTGTACAGGGTGATGCGCCAGTGCGACGGCGAAGCGTCCGTGGTCAGCCAAGCGGCCAGTTGCGGCCAGGTGGTGTTCAGCGTCAGGCCCAGCACTTCCAGCGTCCGTTCGCTGCGACGCCCGCTCACCGACAACCGCTTCACCGCGTCGAGGGCGGCGCCGACGTCGTGCACGATCCGCGTGTCCTGGCGCGGGCCCAGTTCCGCCCGCATCTTCCGCACCTGGCGGCCCAGCTGGTAGACCGCCACGATCGCCACCTCCAGCATGATCGCCACGATCGCGGTCAGCGCCTCCACGTTCAGCTTCAGCACGTACCGTTCCAGCACCATCCTGGTCGGCTCGATCGTGTTCAGCACCAGGTAGACCGCGGTGAGCAGGGCCAGCCCGGTGGTCACCGCCTCCCAGATCCGGCGCACCCTGGTCGACAGCGTGCCCGGTTCCCTGCTCTTCGCCCGGCGGCGCCCGCGTTTCACGACGATCAACCTCGCAGGAGCGCCCCCGCTCGCGCAACCTCCTTCCGTGCTACCGCCCGGCGAGCCGGTCGAGGGCGTCGAGCCGGGTTTCCGACATGGTTCCCGGGGCCGACTCCAGTTCCCGCAGGCCGTCGAGCACGGCTCGCAGCACCGGGGTCCGCAGGCCCAGCCGGTCCGCTTCGGCCAGCACGGTGGCGTAGTGCGTGGTCACCTCCACCGGCCGCCGCCGCACGGCCAGGTCCCGCCAGATCCCGCTGCGGTTCTTCGGCTGCGTGCGCAACCAGGCGGTCAGCCGGCCGGTCGCCGCGATCCGCGCCTGGGGAGCGGCACCGCGGACGAAGGCGTCCGGGGTGAACGCGTCGAAGGCCTCCAGCCGGACGCCCAGCGCGCCCGCCACGTCGAACACCTCCGCACCGAGCGCGTGGATCGCGGCGTGGTGCCGGTCGATCAGGTCGGCCATCGCGTCGTCGGCCAGCGCCGTGGCGGCCAGCATCGCGCCGAACCCGGCCTTCGCCCACAGGAAGCCTTCGACGTTGTCGCTGGCCTGCGCCGGTCCCCACGCCCGCAGGTCGCCGACCAGCGAAGTCACCCGCGGCGAAACCGGTCGCCCACCCGGCTCCCCGAGCACCAGCGCACCGGCACCGCCGTCGGCGATCACGCCGGGGCCGAGGCGGTCGGCGAAGATGTTGACGAACGCGCCGACGGTCCGCCGCCAGCCGATCCGGCTCGCCAGCACCGGCTCGTTGAACCCGTTCTGCACGGACACCACGTAACCGTCGTCAGTCAGCCGCGACGCGATCCAGTCGGCCGCGCCCGCGGTGGCCTGCGCCTTCACCGCGAGCAGGACGCGGCCCAGCGGTTCGCCGAACTCGTCCGGGGTGAAGGCCCGGACGGCGGCCCGTTCCCTGGCGCCACCGCGCTCGAGGACCAGGCCGTGGTCGCGGATCGCCGCCACGTGCTCGGCGTCGGCGTCCACCACGGTGACCGGGTGCCCGGCCCTGGCCAGGTGGAAGGCGAGGGTGCCGCCGATCGCTCCGCCGCCGACCACCGCATACGCGTCGCGGGTCATTCGCTCTGTCCTTTCCGGACGGTCTGGGGTGGCCACAGGCGGGGCAGGTGCGCGGCACCGGCGCCGGCACCGCCGTCCACGCGCAGCACCTCCCCGGTGATCCACGAAGCTTCGGGACCGGCGAGCCACCGGACCGCGCGGGCGATGTCCGGCGGCGTTCCCGGGCGGCCGAGCGGATTGGCCGAAACCGCCGCCGCGTAGTCCGGGGCCACCGGGTTCCGGTCGCTGTCCACGGCCACAAAACCGGGGCTGACCGCGTTGACCCGGATGCCGAGCGGCCCGAATTCGAGGGCGGCGGCACGGGTGGCCATCTCCAGCGCCGCCTTCGTGCTGGCGTAGGGACCGCCACCGGGGCGGGCTCGCAGCGCGGCACCGGAGGAGATGTTGACCACCGATCCCCCGCGCTCGCCGGCCCGGCGGGCGAACGCCGCCGTGGCCAGCACCGGGGCACGCAGGTTCAACGCGAACAACTCGTCCCAGGCCGCGGCGTCCACGTCGATCAGGTCCAGCGACGGGTACCGCCCGGCCGCGTTCACCAGCACGTCGATCGGCCCGTGGTGCCGCCACGCCCGGTCGACGACCGCCTCCGGTGCCTCCGGCCGGGTCAGGTCCGCGGTGATCGCGAAGCCGAGCGAGGCCGGGATCAGGTCGCCGTCGAGGTCGGCCAGGCTGAGCGCGGCGCCGGTGAACTCCTCGGCGATCGCCCGCCCGATCCCCCTGGCCGCGCCGGTGACCAGCACGTGCATCAGTCGAACTCCTTGTCCTTGGTCTCCGGCATGGTCAGGTAGACCACCAGCGAGATCAGCGCCGAACCGGAGACGTAGAGCCAGAGCAGGTCGCGCCGGCCGATGTCGTTGAGCCAGGTGGTCACGTACGGCGCGGTCCCGCCGAACAACGCCACCGCCAGTGCGTACGGCAGCGCGATGCCGGTGGCCCGCACCTCCGGCGGGAACTGCTCGGCCATGATCACCGCGCAGTTCGCCGAGTAGCCGAGCAGGAACAGCATTCCGGTCAGCTGCACCAGGAACACGCTGAGGAAGCTGTTGTCCAGCAGGTGCAGCATCGGCCACGACAGCACCACGAACCCGCCGGCGAACACCCCGAGGGTGGGCTTGCGGCCGAACCTGTCCGACACCAGCCCGGCGAAGGGCAGCAGCACCACGAACAGCACCAGGCACAGCGTCTGCGAGAGCAGGGCCTGCGACAGCGGGATGCCGGTGGTGATGTTGGCGTAGGTGGGCAGGTAGTTGACCCAGATGTAGTAGGTCAGCGTTCCGGCGATGGTGATACCGGCAACCCGCAGCGCGGCACCGGGGTGCTCCTTGAACATCGCCTTCAGCGGGTTGACGCGCCGGGCGGACCGCGTGAACGAATCGGTCTCCTCCACCGAGATCCGCAGCCACAGCCCGATCAGGCCGAGCAGCCCGCCGAGCACGAAGGCCACCCGCCAGCCCCAGTCGTGCAGGGCTCGCTCGTCCAGCGCGGAGGTGGCGACGGTGCCGAGCAGCGAGGCGATCAGCACCCCGCCGCCGACCGAAACCTGCTGCCACGACCCGGCGAAGGCGCGACGGCCGCGGGCCGCCGATTCGACCAGGAACGCTGATGACGAACCGAATTCCCCGCCCGCCGAAAAGCCCTGCAGCAACCGGGCGAGCAGCAGGACCAACGGGGCGAACACCCCGATCGCGCCGTAGCCGGGCGTCAGGGCGATGACGAAGGACGCACCCGCCATCAGCCCGACGGTCAGCGTCAGGCCCTTCTTGCGACCGTGCCGGTCGGCGTAGGCGCCGAGCACCGCGGCCCCGACCGGGCGCATCACGAACCCGACCGCGAACACCGCCAGGGTCGACAGCAGCGCCACGGTTTCGTCCCCGCCGGGGAAGAACTCCACCGAGATGATCTTCGCGAAGATCGAGTACAGCGCCCAGTCCACCCATTCGACGGTGTTGCCGATGGTGCCTGCCACGATCGCCCTGCGCTGCCGGGCGGACAGCTTCGCGGTGGTCTCCGCGGTGGTCATGGTGTGCTCCCCGGGGTGTCGCGCACGGTGGCCGCGAGCTCGGCGTGCGTGGTGAACCAGACGTCGCGGTGCCCGCGGATGTGGTCGATCAGCTCCCGCAGCACCACCAGGCGCGAGCGGTGGCCGATCACGTGCGGGTGCATGGTCAGCTGGAACACCCCGCCGTCGCGGTAGGCCGCGTCGAACTCGTCGGTCCAGATCTCCAGCACGTCACGCGGGCGGGTGTAGGGGCGCACCGAGCCGAACCGGTCCATGGTGAAGTACGGCGCGTCGTCCCTGATCCAGTCGACCGGGATCTCCACCACGCCGGTCGGCTGCCCACCGGCCAGGATCTCGTACGGCTCGTCGTCGGCCATCAGCGAGGAGTCGTAGGCGAAGCCCAGTTCCCTGATGATGTCCAAAGTGGAGTCGGAGAAGTCCCACGACGGCGTGCGGATGCCGGTCGGGCGGGTGCCGGTCAGCTCGGCCAGGGTGTCCAGCGACCGGCGGACCAGGTCGAGTTCGTCTTCTTCGGACAGCAGCGCGTTGCGTTCGTGGATCCAGCCGTGCACGCCGATCTCGTGCGGTTCAGCGGCGTAGTCCTTCGCCTCGGCCGGGTGCAGCAGGGCGGACACCGCCGGCATGAAGAAGGTGGCCGGGATGTGGTGCTCCGCCAGCAGTTCCAGCACCCGCCCGGCGCCGACGCGGGCGCCGTACTCGCCCTGCGCCAGGCGGCCGGGGCTGGTTTCACCGTCGCGCAACGGGATGGTCTCGTGGTCGGCGTCGAACGACAGGGCGACCGCCACCCTGGCGCCGCCCGGCCAGGCCGCCGGGGTGAGCGGCCGTCCGGCCCGCACGGCCTCGACGTGGCCGCGCCAGGTCTGCTCCGGCCACTGCCATGGCTGGGTGTCCATGCTTCCTCCAAGCTCAGCGGAAACGGTCGACCCTGGTCCACGCGCGCTTCAGCGTGGCCAGGTGCAGGGTGATGTCGGAGGCGGTCAGGCCGGGCAGCCTGCCGATCACCTCGTCGGTGTAGCGGAACAGGTCGGCGGTGGCGGGCAGCACCATCTGGCCGACCAGGTTGAACCGGCCGGTGGAGGCGGCCAGGAACTTGGTGCCCGGGTGCCTGGCCAGGCGGCGCCCGGCCTCGGTGAGCTGCCCGGGGTGGATCGAGAGCCAGAGCATGAACTCCACGCCGAAGCCGAGCAGCGCCGGTTCGACCAGGGTGCGGAACCGCAGGCTGCCGGTGGACAGCAGCCGGTCCAGCGCCCTGGCCACACTGGACTCGCTGCGGGACAGCCGCCGCGCGACGGTGCTCACCGGCAGCCTGCCGTCGGCCGCCAACTCCTCGGCGACCGCGCGTTCCAGCTCGCCCGGCGAGCGCGGTGGCGCACCCCAGTCGGCCCGCTCGTAGGGCGGCCGGTGCGCCGGGCGCAGGTCCTCGGCTGCTTCCGGGGGCAGCAGGCCGGTGTCCCACATCGGTGCGGTGGTGAAGGTGCGGATGACCGCGACGCTGTCGGTCCCGGCGATCAGGTCGGCCCCCGGGAGGTCGGTGAACAGCAGGCGCAGCAGTTCGTCGTTGTCGTGCGCGACGAAGTCGACCACCAGATCGGCGGTGCCGGTGACCACGGCGAGGAACCGGGCCTCCGGCCGCGCGGCCAGCTGCTCGGCCAGTTCCCAGCCCCGGCCCGGCTGGGCCTGCACCCGCACCAGCATCGACGAGCCCGCGGCCGTGCGGTCGAGGTCGATCACGCCGACCACGTGCACCAGGCCGCGCTCGTGCAGGGCGGCGAACCGGCGCTGCACGGTGGTCTCGCTGGCGTCCGCCCAGCGCGCGATCGCGCTCCACGGCGCCCGGCCGTTGAGCTGCAGCGCGCCGATGATGCGGCGGTCCAGGTCGTCGATCACCATGCGGGCAGACGCTAGATACGCCCAGCGGGTCCCGTCAACGCGGGAATCCTGCACGCGGAGCGGTCAGATGGCGGATTCCAGGCGCGGACGGTGGCTCAGGCGCCGGAAAACCCCGGCGCGGGATCCCATCACAAAAGGATCGAGATCGGTGGCCGGATCATTGCCGGGAGGCATCGTATCGCTTATCGTATATGAAATTCCGGTCCTCCCGAAGTAGTGAGGTGACGCCGTGACCACTGCCGCCGACCCGACCACCACCGTGGTCGCGCGCGACTTCACCGACTTCCGCACGGTCGTGTCGCAGGCCTTCGTCCCGCTGCAGGTGACCAGCGACCACCGCGACCACTTCCGCGGGCGCATCCGCTCCTGCGGGGCCGACGACATCCAGCTCTCCGAGGTGGCCGCCTCCGCGCACGTGGTCGAGCGCACGCCCGAGCTGATCGCCAGGGCCGACCGGCACTACTACAAGCTGAGCCTGATCCTGGCCGGCACCGGCCTGCTGGTGCAGGACGACCGCCAGGCCGTGCTGCGCCCCGGTGACGTGGCGCTCTACGACACGCACCGTCCGTATTCACTGGTGTTCGAAGAGGACTTCCGCACGCTGGTGGTGATGTTCCCGCAGCGGCTGATCGACCTGCCGCGCGACCTGGTCGGCCAGCTCACCGCGGTCCGGATGTCCGGCAAGCGCGGCATGGGCAACGTGGTGGTGCCCTTCCTCGCCCAGCTCGGCACCAACCTCGACCAGCTCGGCGGCCCGGCGGGCGTCCGGCTCGCGCACACCGCGGTGGACCTGCTCGCCACCCTGTTCGCCACCGAACTCGACCTCGCCCGCGCCACCGCGGGCCCGCGCCACGAATTGATGCGCCGGGTGCTCGCCTACATCGACGCGCACCTGTCCGCCACCGACCTCGGCCCGGCGCAGATCGCCGCCGAGCACTACATCTCCACCCGGCACCTGCACGGGCTGTTCCACGAGCAGGGCACCACGGTTTCGGGCTGGATCCGCACCCGCCGCCTGGAGCACTGCCGCCGCGAACTGCTCGACCCGGTGCACGCCACCCGCCCGGTCGCGGCCATCGCGGCGAAGTGGGGCTTCGTCGACGCACCGCACTTCAGCCGGGTGTTCAAGACCGAGTTCGGCTGCTCGCCGAGTGAACTGCGCCGGGGCTTGACCGTGAGCGATCGGTTCTTGCCGCCCAGCGCGTGACCGCTGGCTCGCACCGGGCGGGGCCTCGACGATGACCGCATGCCCGAAGCAGCAGAGGAACAATGGCGCACCTATGACGAGTTCGCCGCCGGAATAGCCACCTACCGCCTGCCCGGCGCGGACCTCTCGGGGCGGGCCCTGACCGTCACCCTCGACGACGGCACGGCGCTGGAACTGCGGTTCGAGGACGCCGAGCACGTGGTCTGCAACGGTGTGCGGGACCCGTACGACGCGGTCGCCGTGCGGGACGACGTCTTCTTCGTCAACCTCCCGCACACCAGCGTCGAAGGGGAAGCGCTGACGATCGTCTTCTCCACGGCCACGCACCGCGCGCTGGCCGTGCGGTCGGTCATCGGCGCCGAGGACGTCGAGGGGATCCCCCGTGTCTCACAGACGTTCTGGGCCGGTACCACCGACGCGGGCACCCCGTCCGGCGAGGCACCGGGACCGTCGCGCGACCTGATCGGCAAGCGCAACGTCTACCGGTACAGCCCGGAACACCTGTACGAGCACGTCTACGTCTCCTCGCAGCGCTACGCCTGGCAGTGCCTCGAAGGCGTGCAGCGCGGCCACGGTGACATGGACCTCTCGACGGTCTGGAAGTTCCAGGACGGGCTGTACCTGTTCTGCTTCCGCGAATTCCGCATCGCCGTGGCCAGCGTGTGGTTGCACGACCTCGGTTACGCGCTGCGGACCACCGGCGTCTTCCTCGGCCTGACCGGCGACGGCCGGTCCGAGCACTCCCGCGCCGGCGGGCACATCTACCCACTCGGCGCGGTCGCCTACCCCGACGCGCAACCGGTCTGAAGGAGCGAACGATGTCCAATGTAGACGTGATCGCGGCGCACTACGACGCCAGCGACCAGGGCGACCTGGCCGGCATGCTGGCCCCGCTCGGCCCGGAGACCACCTGGACCGAAGCCGCCGGCTTTCCCTACGCCGGCACCTACGTCGGCCCCGAGGAAGTCAAGGAGAACGTGTTCGAGGCGATCGCGCGGGACTGGGAGGGCTACACCTTCACCCTCGCCGAACTGCTCGACGCCGGGGACGCGGTGATCGGCCTGGGGTCCTACCGCGGCAGGCACCGCGAGACCGGGCGCTCGTTCACCGCCCGCGTCGCGCACGTGTGGAAGTTCGACGGCGGCAAGGTCACCAGCTTCGAGCAGATCGTCGACTCCGCGCCGGTGATCCGTGCGGCGGAGGACCAGTGATGCGCCGCATCCCCGCCCGCCCGCCTGCCCACCGCCCTCAACCGACTCGCTTCGCGAGACTCGCTTCGCTGGCAGCTGCCGTTCTGCTCACCACCGCGGCCTGCGCCGGTGCGGAAAGCGGTTCCGGCGATCCGATCGTGGTCGGTTCGGTCAACGCGCTCAGCGGCCCGGCCACCTTTCCCGAGGCGTCGCAGGCGGCGAAGGCGGTGTTCGACGCGGCCAACGCCGGCGGCGGGGTGAACGGCAGGCAGATCGAATACAAGGCCCTCGACGACAAGGGCGATCCGGCGGCAGCCGCCGCGGCGGCCCGCGAGATCGTCGGCGGTGACGAAGCGGTGGCCCTGGTCGGTTCGTCCAGCCTGCTCGAGTGCGAGATCAACGCCGAGTACTACGAGCAGCAGAAGATCCTGTCCATGTCCGGGATCGGCGTGGACCCGGCGTGCTTCTCCAGCCCCAACATCGCCCCGGTCAACGTGGGCCCGTTCCACGACATGACGCTGAGCCTGCTCTACGGCTCGGAGGAACTGGGGCTGACCGACATCTGCGCGCTGCTGGAGATCGCGGGCAACACGCTGCCGTCCTACCAGGCGGCCATCGACGAGTGGTCGGCGATCACCGGCAAGAAGCTCAAGTACCTCGACGCGACCGTGCCCTACGGCGGTTCCGACTACACCTCCTACATCGTCAAGGCCCGCAACGCCGGTTGCAAGGCGATCACGGTGAACCCGGTGGAGCCGGACTCGATCGGCCAGCTCAAGGCCGCGCAGGCGCAGGGCTGGACCGACGTCACCTGGCTGCTGCTGACCAGCGTCTACAGCGAGAACTACGCCAAGGCGATCTCGAACGCCGGTGCCGGGGTGTACGTGCCCGCCGAGTTCTACCCGTTCACCGACTCCACCAGCCCGCAGAACAAGGAGTGGCGGGACCTGATGACGCAGAACGGCATTCCGCTGACCTCGTTCAGCCAGGGCGGTTACCTCGCGGCGAAGTACTTCCTGAGCGTGATCAAGGGCATCAACGGGGAGATCACCCGCGAATCGGTGACCAAGGCGCTGCGCGAGATGCAGCCGATCAGCGATCCGATGGTCGGCACGCCGTACGTGTTCGGCCCCGGCGACTCGCACCACGCCAACACCGCGGGCTGGCCGATCAAGCTCACCACCGGCACCAACCGGTGGGAACTGGCCGCGGACGACTGGCTGCGGATCCCGCAGCGGTAGGAGGAACACCAATGCTGCAGGGAGCGCTGGCCGGCCTGGCCGCCGGTGGGCTGTACGCGGTGCTCGCGGTCTGCCTGACGCTGATGTCCCGGCTGGTGCGGGTGGTCAACTTCGCCCAGTCCGCCACCGGCATGTTCGGCTGCTACGTCGCGGTTTTCCTGTCCGTCCAGTTCGGACTGCCGACCTGGGCGGCCACGGTCGCGGGCATCGTGCTGGGCGGGCTGCTCAGCGCACTGCTCGGCTGGGTCGTCTCCACCTGGCTGGCCGAGGCCGACACCGGCACCCGGTCGGCGGTCACCGTGGCGGTGCTGCTCCTGCTGATCTCGTTGTCGTTCATCCTGTTCGGCAACAAACCGCAGCCGTTCCACCCGATCCTCGACGGCCCGGCGCTCAGCCTCGGCGGGGTGGTGATCAGCCAGGTCACCGTGGTCACCGTGGTGCTGGCGGTGCTGGTCGCGCTGGTCAGCCGGGTGGTGCTGACACGGACCCCGGCCGGGGTCCAGCTGCGGGCGCTGTCCGAGCGCCCGACCACCGCCGAACTGCTGGGCATCCCGGCGAAGCGGCTGAGCGTGGCGGTGTGGGCGGCCACCGGGGTGATCAGCACGCTGGTGATCTCCATCGTGGCGCCGTCGCAGTCCAACGACGCGACCTCGCTGGCCATGCTGGTGGTGCCCGCCGCCGCGGCGGCGCTGCTCGGCGGGTTCCGCCGGCTGGACCTGGCGGTGGCCGGTGGCCTGGTGCTCGGCCTGGTGCAGGGCGCCGCCGCGCAGGTCGACGGGCTGTCGGTGCTGCGTTATTTCCTTCCGTTCGGCGTGATCGTGGCGCTGCTGCTGTGGTCGCAGCGCAAGGAGGTGTGGGATGCGGCTCGCTGAGCGATTCCTCCCGTTCGCCGTGGCCGCGGTGGCGGTCGCGCTCGGGTACGCGTTGAGCGTCGGGCTCGACGGGTACTTCGTCTACCTGGGCATGAGTGCCGTGGTCGCCGGGATCTCGCTGCTCGGGCTCGGGGTGGTCACCGGCAGCGCGGGCATGATCTCGTTGTGCCAGCTGACCTTCGGGGCGGTCGGCGCCTGGGTGGTCTCGGCGTTGAACAGGGCCGAGGCACCCGGCGGTTTCCTGGTCTGGCTGCTGCTCGGCGGGCTCGCCGCCGGGCTGGTCGGGGTGCTGGTCGGGCTGCCCGCGCTGCGGTTGCGCGGGATCAACCTGGCCGTGGTCACCCTCGGCCTGGCCGCCGCGGCCGACCTGACGCTGGTGCAGTTGCAGTTCCCCGGGGTCGCCGACGGCATCTCGGTGGAACGCCCGGACGCCTTCTCCGACGACCGGTCGTACTTCCTGCTGGCCGTGGTGGTGCTGGTGCTGTGCTGCCTGGCCGTGCACCACCTGCGCCGCGGGCGCTGGGGCAGCGGCTGGCAGGCGGTGGCCTTCTCCGAACGCGGTACCGCGGCCGCCGGTGCGAGCGTGCGCACCTCGAAGCTGACCGCGTTCGCGGTGAGCGCCACCCTCGGCGGCATCAGCGGCGGGCTGCTCACCGGTCAGGTCGGGCTGGCCTTCCCGGCCAGTTTCACCGCGATCCAGTCGCTGGCGCTGTACGTGCTGGCGATCATGTCCGGGGCGCACCTGATCGACATGGCGGTGTTCGGCGCGGTGCTCTGGGTGGGGGTACCGGAGCTGCTCAAGCGCTGGGGTGTGCCGCAGGACTGGGGCTTCGTGGTGTTCGGCCTGCTCGGCGTCCAGGCGCTGACCAGCGGCGGGAACCTGGGCGTGGCGGTGCGGCGGCTGGTCCACCGGCGGTCGCGTGAACCGGCGAAGCTCGACCTGGCGGCGAACACCGCCGCCCCGGAACCGGTCACGCCGGGGGCACCGGTGCTGGTGGTGCGCGGGCTGGGCGTGCGCTTCGGCGAGGTCACCGCGCTGTTCTCTGTGGACATAGCGGTACCGGAGCACGGGGTGCTCGGGGTGATCGGGCCGAACGGGGCGGGCAAGTCGACCCTGGTCGACGCGATCAGCGGGTTCCTGCCGAACGCCGAGGGCCGCGTCGAACTGGACGGCAGGCCGCTGACCGGGTCCCCGGCGAAGCGGGCGCGCTCCGGGCTGCGCCGGACCTTCCAGCAGGACCGCGTGCCACCGGGGCTGACCGTGCAGGCGTACCTGCGCTTCGTGGCCAGGCGGCGGCTCACCGCCACCGAGATCGCGGAGGCGCTGGACTTCTTCGGCTGCCCGCCCGCCCGCACGCCGCTGGCCCAGGTGGACGTCGGTGCGCGCAGGCTGGTCGAGGTGGTCGGGCACCTGCTGGCCCGGCCGCGGGTGCTGCTGCTCGACGAGCCGGCGGCCGGGCTGCCGCACTCCGAGCACGTCGCGTTCGGGGAGCGGCTGCGGCAGGTGCCCGCGCGCTTCGGGGTGTCGGTCCTGCTCATCGAGCACGACCTCGACCTGGTGCGCTCGGTCTGCGACACGGTCACCGTGCTCGACTTCGGCCAGGTGCTGGCGTCCGGGCCGCAGGCCGAGGTGCTGGCCGATCCGGCGGTGCTCAAGGCGTACATGGGTGAAACGGAGCTGCTGTGAACGCGTTGCGGGTAACGGGACTGACGGTCACGCGGGGCGCGGGCCCGGTGATCTCCGATGTCGGCTTCACCCTGGAGCCGGGGCGGATCACCGCGCTCGTCGGCCCGAACGGGGCCGGGAAGACCAGCCTGCTGGAGGCCGTCTCCGGGGTGGTCCCGGCCGCCGCCGGCACCGTCCACCTCGGCGCGGAGGAGATCACCCGGCACTCCAGGGTGGCGCGTGCCCGCATGGGCCTGGCGCACATCGAGCAGGGTCGCGCGGTGTTCCCCGGGCTGACCGTGCTGGAGAACCTGATGCTGACCGCCCGCACCCGGTCCCGGGCCGACGAGCTGTTCGACGCCTTCCCGGAACTGGCCAAGCGCCGCGATTCACCCGCGGCGCTGCTCAGCGGCGGGGAGCAGCAGATGGTGGTGCTGGCGCGGGCGTTCGCCGCCCGCCCGGCCTTCCTGCTCATCGACGAGATGTCGCTGGGCCTGGCCCCGGTGGTGTTCACCCGGCTGCTGCCGATGATCACCCGCTTCGCCGGGGAAGGCGCGGCCATCCTGCTCGTCGAGCAGTTCACCCACCTCGCCCTCGGCGTGGCCCGCGACGCGCTGGTGGTGTCGTCGGGCCGCGTCACCTACTCCGGCGACGCGGCCACCCTGCTCGACTCCCCCGGCACCCTGCAAACCGCCTACCTGGGCGGTTCCTGACCCAGCACGAGGTCTCCGGTCACTCACCGAGTCACCGGAGACCTCGTCGCGCGCACTACATGCCGGCGCGTTCGAAGGCCAGCGTCGGCAGGTCCACCGCGTGGGCGCCGCCGTCGGCGACGAGGACGGCGCCGGTGATGTAGGAGGATTCGGCCGAACCGAGGAAGCGCACGATCGAGGCGATCTCCTCCGGCTCGGCCGCCCGCCGCAGCGGGACCTCGGCGGTGACCCGCCGGTACCCCTCCTCGTGCCCGCCGGTGAACCCGGCCGCGGCGGCGAACTGGTCCATCTCGCCGTCCGCCATCGGGGTGCGCACCCAGCCGGGGCAGACCGCGTTCGCCCGCACCCCGCGCGGGCCGTAGTCCCTGGCGATGGACCGGGTCAGCCCGATCAGCGCGTGCTTGGCCACGGTGTAGCCGGCCACGTTCGGCCCGGCGAACAACCCGGCCAGCGAGGACACGATCACCACCTGTCCCCCGCTCTCCACCAGCGACGGCAGGGTGGCCCGGCAGAAGACGAAGGCGCTGGACAGGTTCGACCGCAGCGCCAGCTCCCACTCCTCGTCCCCGGTGTCGGTCACCGAGGACAGCCCGTGCCCGCCGGCGTTGGCGACCACCACGTCCAGCCGCCCGTACCGGCCGATGATCTCCGCGGTGGCGTGCTCGGCGGCCTCCCGGTCACTGGCATCGCAGGCGATCACGTGCGCACCGGTGTCCGCGGCCACCGCCTCCAGCGGTTCACGCCGCCGCCCGAGCACCACCACCTGCGCGCCTTCGCCGGCGTACCGGCGGGCCACCGCCGCGCCGATACCGGTACCGCCACCCGTGATCGCGACAACCTTGTTCAACTTGCATCCTTCCTAGGCGGGAAAACCGGACCGCGCGGACACGCCGAAGTCGGCGAGCACGGCCTGGCCGTTGACCGTCCGCGAGCACGCGGAGGCCAGGTACAGCACCTGGCAGGCGACGTCCTCGGCCGCCTGCACCGGGAACGCGGGCTCGTCGAGCACCGCGCCGAGATCGGCCCGCGCCATCGGGGTGTCCACCACCGACGGGCACACGCAGTTCACCCGCACCCCGGGCAGCTCCACCGAAAGCGCCCTGGTCAGCGCCACCACGGCGCCCTTCGAGGCGCAGTAGGGCACCATGCCGGGGGCGCTGGTGAAGGCGGAGTCGCTGGCCAGCAGCACCACCGCGCCACCGGCCGCGGTCAGCCACGGCGCCGCGTGCTTGACCAGCAGGAACTGCCCGGTGACGTTGACCGCCAGCAACGCGTTGACGGCCGCCGCCGGGGTGTCGGCGAGCGGGGTGCCGACCGGGCCGGAGATCCCGGCGCAGCCGACCACCACGTCCAGGCCGCCGAAGCGCCGGGCCACCGCGTCCACCGCGGCGGCCACCTCCGCTTCGTCGGTGACATCCGCCCGGACGGCCAGGAAATCGCCGTCGAGAGCGGGCACCGGGGCGAGGTCGAGCGCGCCGACGCGGGCGCCTTCGGCCAGGAACGCCCGTGCGCAGGCCAGTCCGATTCCGGAGGCCGCACCGGTCACCAGCACGGTTCTGCCCGCGAGATCCAGTCGCATGGCGTCATCCTGCGGGCCCGCGCGCGGACGGTGGTTGGCCGTCAGTGCACCCTTCTTGTCCGCAGCCGCACGCCCCTTCGCCGGTCGTTCCGCCGGGGCGCGCGGGCGCCGAGACTGCGAACCATGCACCCACTCGACCCGCTGACCGCCGGCGAACTGGCGGCGGGCCGCGCGGCACTGGCCGCCGAGGGCCTGCTCACCGAGACCACCCGGTTCCCCCAGGTGCTGCCGGTCGAGCCGGACAAGGCGAGCGTGACCGCGCTGGTGGCCGACCGGCGCATCCAGTACACGCTGCTGGACACGGCCACCGGGCGCGCCCGCGATGCGGTGGTCTCGGTGACCAAGCACGAGGTCCTGTCCGTCGAGGACTGCGGTGAAGGCCAACCCGCCTACCTCTTCGAGGAGTACGACCTCGCCGCGTCGATCACCAAGGCGTCCCCCGGGTGGCAGGCGGCGATGGCCCGGCGCGGCCTCGCCGATCGCGTCGAGCACGCCTTCTGCGCCCCGCTGGCCCCGGGTTTCTTCGGCAGGCCCGACGAGACCGGGCGGGTGATCCGGTCACTGACCTTCCTGCGTGACGACGCGCAGGACAGCCCGTGGGCGCACCCCGTCGAAGGGCTGATCGTGCACATCGACCTGACCGAGCGGCGGGTGCTCCGGGTCGAGGACGAGGGCGACGTGCCGGTGCCGCCGGAACACGGCCGGTACGGTGACGTCCCGGCCCGCACCACGCTCAAGCCGATCGAGATCACCCAGCCGGACGGCCCCAGCTTCACCGTCGACGGCAGCGAGGTCACCTGGGAGGGCTGGCGCCTGCGCGTCGGTTTCAACGCCCGCGAAGGGCTGACGCTGCACCAGGTCGGCTTCCAGGGCCGGTCGGTGCTGTACCGGGCGTCGGTGCCGGAGATGGTCGTGCCCTACGGCGACACCGCACCCGGCCGGTTCTGGATCAGCTACTTCGACGCGGGTGAGTACCTGCTCGGCAAGAACGGCAACAGCCTGCGGCTCGGCTGCGACTGCCTCGGGGTCATCCACTACTTCCCGGCCTTCGTCGCCGACGACCACGGCCACCCCGTCGAGATCCCGAACGCCATCTGCATGCACGAAGAGGACTACGGCATCCTCTGGAAGCACACCGACCTCGACGGCCACGCCGAGGTCCGCCGGTCGCGGCGGCTGGTCATCTCGTCGATCTCCACCATCGGCAACTACGACTACGGTTTCTTCTGGTACTTCTACCTCGACGGCACCGTCGAGCTGGAGGCGAAGGCCACCGGGGTCGTGTTCGCCGCCGGCGGGCGGTCCGGGGAGCCGCAGCCGCACGCCAGCGAGATCGCCCCCGGCCTGTTCGCCCCGGTGCACCAGCACCTGTTCTGCGCCCGGCTGGACGTGGCCGTCGACGGCGAACGCAATTCGCTGCACGAAATCGACGTCGAAGGCGTGCCGACCGGCGAACACAACCCGTACGGCAACGCCTTCACCTGGCGGGAAACCCCGCTGCGCACCGAGCAGGAAGCCCAGCGCCTGGCGAACCCCGCCACCGCCCGGGTGTGGGAGGTCCGCAGTGCCGAACGGACGAACCGGCTCGGCACGCCCACGGCCTACCAGCTCGTCCCGAAGCCGTCGGCGACCCTGATGGCGCAACCGGGGTCGACCGTCCACGAACGAGCGACCTTCGCCACCCGGCACCTGTGGGCCACCCCGTACCAAGCCGAAGAGCGCTTCCCCGCCGGTGACCGGCCGAACGCGCACCCCGGCGGCGCCGGGCTGCCCGCCTGGACCGCCGCGAACCGCGACCTCGTCAACGCCGATCTCGTGCTGTGGCACGTCTTCGGTCCCACCCACATCCCGCGTCCCGAGGACTGGCCGGTGATGCCGGTCGACTACTCGGGCTTCACCTTCCGCCCCTACGGCTTCTGCGACCGCAATCCCGCACTCGACCTGCCCGCCGGCCGACACTGCCACGCTGAGGACTGAAACCGATGACCGAACTGACCCTGTCCGACACCTCCACCTGGCTGCCGCTGGACGGCCTGGCCCCCGGGTTCGACGCGAACAAGGCGCCGACCGTCGGTGATCTGCACGGCCGCTCGTTCGAGCTGAGCTGCGCCGACGGCACCGCCTTCACCGCGGCGTTCACCGGCACCCGGGTCGAGTGGCGCCACCACGGCTCCGGCACCGACCGCTGCGAGACCTTCCTGGTCGACGACGAGCTGTACTACATCCAGTTCCACCCCAGCGCGCGGCAGGAGGAAGCGGTCACCCTGCTGCTCGACCTCCGGCTGGGGCGGGCGCTGCTGGTGCTCAGCCGCATCGGCGACACCTCGCCGCGGGTGACGCAGACCTTCCTGGCCGCCACCATCGACGGCTTCGAGACGCGTGGTGAACCGCTCGCGCCGAGCACGTCGCTGATCGGGCGCCGGGTGCTGTGGGTCTACAGCACCGCCCACGCCTACGAGCACGTCTACCTGAGCCCGCACTGGTACACCTGGCAGTGCCTGGCCGGTCCGGAGAAGGGGCTCGCCGACACCGACGAGAACTCGGTCTACGAGCTGCGGCCGGGGATCTACGTGTTCGCCTGGCGGGAGAAGGTGATCCCGTGCGCGTCGGTGACCGTCGCCGACCACCGCGACGCCCGGCGCCTGCGCTCGCACGGCGTACTGTTCGGTTTGGACTCCTCCGGGAGCAAGCCGACCCACTTCACCTTCGGCGCGCACGGCAGGCTGCTCAGCACCACCGTGCACCCGGAGACCTTCGACCCCGCCGGGAGCTGAGCCTTGGCCGCCGACCTGATCCTCACCAACGCCACGGTCTACCCGGTGGACCCCGGCAGGCCGTGGGCCTCCGCGCTGGCGGTCAAGGACGGCCGGGTGCTGTCGCTGGAGGAGGTCGAGCGCGGCCCGAAGACCGAGGTGCTCGACCTCGGCGGCGCCTTCGTCATGCCCGGCCTGGTCGACGTGCACACCCACCACGCCTTCGCCGGGCGGGCGGCGCTGTTCGAACTGGACCTGGGCACGGAGGCGGACTTCGACCGGCTGCTGGCCGCGGTCCGGGACCGCGCGGCGGGGCTGGGACCGGACGAATGGGTGATCGGCGGCGCGTGGGCGTCCACCCTGGTCGCCAGGCTGTCGCGGAGCGACGCCCGGCGGGCCCTCGACGAGGCGGCGGGTGGCCGCCCGGTCACCCTGACCGACGACAGCAGGCACAACCGCTGGGTCAGCAGCCGGGCGCTGGAGCTGGCCGGGATCACCGCCGCCACGCCGGACCCGGCGGGCGGGGAGATCGTCCGCGAGCGGGGGGAACCCACCGGGGTGCTGCTCGAAGCCGCCGGTGTGCTGGTCGAACACGCCGTGCGCGAGACGCGGACGCTCACCGAGGAGCAGCACGCCGCCGCCTCGCAGCACGCCATCGGCACGCTGCACTCGTACGGGGTGACCGCCTTCCAGGACGCCGGGGTCTCGGTCGACATCCTGCGGGCGCTGAAGTCGCTCGACGACGCCGGTGCGCTGCACTGCTGGGTGGTCTCGTCGCTGCTGATCAACGACCCGATCTTCGGTTTCGACCCGATCGGCGCACCGCTGCTGGAGGTGGCCGGGCGCTACCGCACCGAGCACCACCGGCCGGACTTCGTGAAGATCTTCCTCGACGGCGTGCCGCCGACCCGCACCGCCGCCTTCCTGGAGCCGTACCTGCCCGACGAGGCCCACGGCGGCTGCCACCACGGCGCCACCACCATGCCCGGTCCCGAGCTGGAGGGCTGGTTGCGCACGGCGGCCGAGGCGGGCCTGTCGGCCAAGGTCCACTGCACCGGCGACGCCTCGGTCCGCGCCACCCTGGACGCGGTGGAGAAGGTGCGGGCGCAGGGGTACACCGAGGCGCGGTTCCAGGTGGCGCACGGCCAGTTCGTGCACCCGGACGACGTGCCGCGGTTCGCCGCGCTGGACGTCTCCGCCGACATCTCGCCGTTCCTGTGGGTGCCCGGGGTCATCCCGGCGGCCATCGCCGAGGTGCTGCCCGGCGACCGGGCGGCACGCATGCAGCCCAACCGCTCGCTGCTGGACAGCGGGGCGCTGGTGGCGGGTGGCTCGGACTGGCCGGTCAGCGAGTCGCCGGACGCCTGGGAGGGCATCCAGGGCCTGGTCACCCGGCGGGACCCGACCGGCGTGCACCCCGGTGCGCTGTGGCCGGAGCAGGCGATCTCCCTGCCCGAGGCGATCGAGGCGTTCACCATCGGCAGCGCCCGCGCGATGGGCCTCGACGGGGTCACCGGTTCGCTGACCCCGGGCAAGTCGGCCGACTTCCTGGTCCTGGACCGGGACCCGTTCCGGACCGACCCGGAGGAGCTGGCCAGGACGACGGTGGTGGAGACGTGGTTCGCCGGGCAGCGGGTGTTCCGCCGCGACTGATCTCCTACACTGGTAGACGAACCAGTCCGGGAGGCCAGCCGATGCCGAAGATCATCGACCACGACCAGCGTCGCAGTGAGATCGTCGATGTCACCTGGGACCTGATCACCAGGGGCGGGATCGAAGCCGCAACCATGCGCGAGATCGCGGCGGCGGCCGGTTACGCCAACGGCGCGCTCAAGCTCTACTTCCCGAGCAAGGAAGACATCATCGAGGCCACCTACGAGCGCGCGCTCGGCATGATGCGCGCCTACGTGGAACTCGACGAGCTGCGGGGCCTGGTCGCCCTGCGAGAACTGTGCTTCTCCTCGATGCCGATCGACGAGGAACGCATCGCCGCCGGTCGCGTGCTGCTGACTTTCTGGCAGATGTCGCTGACGAACCGCAAACTGCACGACAAGTACCTGGAACACGTGCGGGAGTGGCGGGGCCTGCTGCACCGCTACCTCACCGAAGGCCGCGAAGACGGCGACATCGTCACCCCCACCCCGGACGAGCAACTGGTCGACGAAATCGTCCTGCTCAACGCCGGCGCGAACGTCATGAGCCTGGTCAGCGGCGAGTTCTCCACCGTGGCCCTGCAACACGCCCACCTGGAAACCTTCTTCGCCCGCCTGACCACCCCCACCGCCTGAGTTCCCGGGTTTCGGCAACCAACCGCAGCCGGCCATCCCAACAGGAGCGGGCACCCAGCCCCCCTCCCACCCCGGTCCACAGCCAAAACTCGGCGAAGACCTCGATGTCAAGGCATCTTTCCCGCCTTGACATCGAGGTCTTCGCCGTAGTCACACTGAAAAGCGGGGTGGCCCCCGACGCACTCAGCCGAACACGCCCCGCAGATACCCCGCCACCTGCCCATGCGACCGCCCCGACGCCGGCAGCTCCGTGTACAACCCGTAGAACCCGTGGATCTGCCCCGGATACCGGCACATCTCCACCTCCACCCCCGCCTCCGCCAGCCGACGGGCGAACTCCTCCCCCTCATCCCGCAGCACGTCGTACTCCGCGGTGAGCACCAGCGCGGGCGGCAGCCCCGACAGGTCCTCCGCCCGCAACGGCAGCAGGTACGGATCGTCCAGCTGCGCCGGATCCGAAACGTACTGGGCGAAGAAGAACCGCATCGCCCCAGCGGTCATCCCGTACCCCTCCGCGAAATCCGCATAGGACGAATACCCGTCGTCCGGGTGACCGTAGACCGGGCAGATCAGCACCTGAGCCGCCAGCGGCGGTCCACCCCGATCCCGCGCCATCATCGAGACCACGGTGGACAGGTTGCCACCCGCGCTCTCCCCGCCGACAGCGATGCGCGCCGGGTCGACCGCCGGACCGGCACCCCCACCGGCCAGCCACTCGACCACCGCGTAGCAGTCCGACGGCGCCGCCGGGTACGGGTGCTCCGGCGCCAGCCGGTAGTCCACCGCCACCACCGCGACCCCCGCCGCGTTGCAGACCGCCCGCGACGCCACCTCGTTCTCGTCGATCGAGCCGATGGTCCACCCCCCACCGTGGATCCACACGAAAACCGGCACCGGCCCGGAAGCCTCCGGCAGGTACAACCGCACCCGCGGCCCGTCCGGCACGAACAGGTCGGTGACCGACGCGACCGGCTCCACCGTTTCCGGGCGCCGCCACGACGCCGCGAAGGCCGCCCGCATCTCGGCCGCGGTCGGCGGCCGGACCGGCTCCCCGGCAGCGGGCGCGGGACTACGGGCCAGCAGTTCCCGGACAGCGGGATCGAGGGTCACGGCTCACACCGCTTCCGCGACCAGGACCCGCGGGCTGCCCGGCAGCGCCAGCCGGTCCACCACCCGCCAGCCCGCCTCGCCCAGCCACCCGCGCACCTCGGCCTCCGGGTAGACCACCGTGCCGTCGATCACCAGGTACTCCCCGGCGTGCAACGCGTCGAGCGGCCGCTGGACCGGGTCGTCGTCGAGGAAGAAGTCGAGCAGCAGCAGCCGGGCACCGGGAGCCGCCGCCGCGCGGGCGTGCCGCAGGATGCCCTGGTTCTGCTCGGCGGTGAACCGGTGCACCACGTGGTTGACCATGACCAGGTCGAACTCGCCGTCCGGTTCCGCGGTCTCGGTCTCGGCGCCCACCACCACCGCGCGGTCCGCCAGCCCGGCCGACGCCACCGCCTCGGTAACCGGCTCGACCGAGCGCGGAGCGAACACGAACGTGGTGTGCAGTTCCGGGTTCGCGGTCATGGCCTCCACCGCGAACGCGCTCGACAGCCCGCCGAGGTCGAGCAGCTTCCGGTGCCCGGAGTAGTCGAACGCCCGCGCCAGCATCTTGGCGTGCAGCGCGTTGTAGGTCATCACGCCGCCGAGGAAGGTGCCCCAGCGCTCGTCGTCCATGTCCAGTTCCCCCGGCTCGCCGGTGTCGGCGGTGCGGCCGAACTGGAGCCAGTGCCCGTAGCTGATCGAGTCGAGGAAGCCGAGGAACGGCGCCAGGTCCAGGTCGCCACCGCCGAGGTAGGCCGCGGTGTCGGCGGTCAGCTCGTACCATCCGTCCACACGCGACAACACACCCAGTGACGACATGGCGTCACCGAGGATGCGGGTGATCCGCTCCGGCCTGCCGGTCTTCTCCGCCAGTTCCGCGGCGGTCAGCGGTCCCGCGCCGAGCGCGGTGAACAGGCCGATGCGGCTCGCCGCGAAGAGCTGCTTCGCCGCCATGTACCCCACGGCGATGTCCACGATCCGCTCGGGACTGGCTGTTTCGGTGGACCCGGTCACGGTCACCCTCCTTCACTTGGTTCGGCATGAGTCTACATACGTAGATAAAAGAATCCAGTGTCGGTTTTCCCCGGCCAGCAAGCAAAACCGGCCGGATATCAACTTCCTACATTCGTAGAATATAACCATTGACAGGGCACCCCACCGGTGTCAACATGCGTAGAACTACCCCTGCCGGCGGCCCCCGTTCCCCGGCAGTCCGGTCCGCGTCGGGCGGGCACGAGGAAGGGGAATTCATGACCCTGCTCGAACTACGAAAACTCACCGTCGGCGTGCTCACCGACGAAACCGAGCGCGAACTGGTCCGCGAACTCTCGTTCGACCTGGAACAGGGCCGGACACTCTGCGTGGTCGGCGAGTCCGGTAGCGGCAAGACGGTGACCGCGTTGTCGATCATCCGGCTGCTGGAGTTCGTCGCGCCGGTGCGCACCCGCGGCCGGATCGCCGTGGACGGCGTGGACCTGACCGAGCTGTCCGCCGACGAGATGCGGGCCTACCGCGGTCCGCGCATCGGCATGATCTTCCAGGAGGCGCTGGATTCGCTGAACCCGAGCCAGCGCGTGGGCAGGCAGCTGGTGGAGGCCTACCGCAAACCCGGTTCGCTGCCGCGGCAGGCGGTCCGCAAGGGCACCCCGCTGCACCGCGAAGCCGAAGCGAAGGCACGCGGGCTGCTCGCCGAAGTCGGCCTGACCGACACCGAGCGCGTGCTTTCGCTGTACCCGCACCAGATGTCGGGTGGCATGCAGCAGCGGGTGATGATCGCGCTGGCGCTGATGGCCGACCCGAGCCTGCTCATCGCCGACGAGCCGACCACCGCGCTGGACGTGACCACCCAGGCGGAGATCCTCACCCTGTTCGACCGGGTCCGCCGCGACCACGGCACCGCCTGCGTGTTCATCACCCACGACATGGGCGTGGCCGCGCAGGTGGCCGACCGGATCGCGGTGATGTACCGCGGCGAGCTGGTCGAACTCGGGTCCAAAGAGGACATCCTCGGCAACCCGAAGCACCCCTACACCAGGGCGCTGCTCGACTGCGTGCCGCAGCTCGGCGTGAGCAGGCGCGACGGCTTCCCCACCATCTCCGAGGCGCTGCTCGAAGCCGCGATGAACGGCGAATCGGCGGTGGCCACCGAAACCAGGGCACTGCGCGCGCAACCGGAACGCACCGGCGAGGGCACCCCGCTGGTCATCGAAAAAGTGTCCAAAGTGTACGGACGCCGCGGCCGCTTCTCGTTGGTCCGCGAACCCGAGGTGCACGCGGTCAAGGAGGTGTCGCTGACCGTCGAGCCCGGCGAGTTCTTCGGCCTGGTCGGCGAATCGGGTTCCGGCAAGACCACGCTCGGCCGCCTGATCAGCGCGCTCGAACCGCCGACCGGCGGCGCGATCGCCTTCGGCGAGCACCGCTGCACCCCGGCCGGGCTCGACGGTGACGAACGCGCCTTCCGCCGCCGCGCCCAGCTCATCTTCCAGGACCCGCAGAGCTCACTCGACCCGCGGCACACCGCCGCCCGCATCATCGCCGAACCGCTGCGGGAGCTGACCGGGCTGCGCGGAGCCGAACTCGACCGCCGGGTCGCCGAGCTGATCGACGAGGTCGGCCTGCCGGCGGGCACCGCGGCCAAACTGCCGTCGCAGTTGTCCGGTGGCCAGCGGCAGCGGGTCTCGATCGCCCGTGCGATCGCCGCGGAACCCGAGCTGATCGTGGCCGACGAGCCCACCTCGGCCCTCGACGTCTCGGTGCAGGGCCAGGTGATGAACCTGCTGCTGGACCTGCGGCGGACGCGGGCGCTGAGCCTGGTGTTCATCACCCACAACCTGAGCCTGGTGCTGTCGGTCGCCGACCGCGTCGGCGTGATGTACCGGGGTGAGCTGATCGAGGTCGGCGAACCGGACGAGGTCCGGCTGCGCCCGCGGCACGACTACACCCGCCGCCTGCTCGCGGCGAACCCCGAACTGCCCTCCTTCCCCCACACAGGATTGCGGAACTCATGAGACGACGAACCCTGACCTCGGCCGTGCTCGGCGTGGTGACCGCCGTGCTGCTCAGCTCCTGCATGGGGGCGGCGGGCGGTGGCCCAGCCGCCGACGGCCCGCCGGTGCGCGGCGGCAACCTCGACGTCGCCGTGCCCACCGACCCCCAGTCGCTGGACATGGTCGCCAATCCCGGCCAGGTGACCGCGCACATCGGCAACATGATGTACGAGAAGCTGTTCGAGGTGGACCGCACGTTCACCGCGCGGCCGATGCTGGTGCAGGACTACACCATCAGCCCGGACCGGCTGGACTACACCTTCCGGCTGCGCGGTGGCGTCACCTTCCACGACGGCAACCCGCTGACCGCGAACGACGTGGTGGCCAGCCTGCAGCGCTGGCAGCAGGGCCACCGCACCGGGCAGCTGGTCTCCCCGGACATCGAGTCGATCACCGCGCCGGACCCGGCCACCGTGGCCATCAAGCTCAAGCGGCCGCGCTACCCGCTGATCGACGAGCTGTCCGGGGCGGGCACGGAGATCTACGAGGCGAAGAACCTCGCCGGCCTGCCGCCGACCGGCTTCTCCCAGGACAAGGCGATCGGCACCGGGCCGTACAAGCTGAAGAGCTGGGACATCGGCCGGGAACTGGTGCTGGAACGGCACCCCGGCTACGCCTCGCGGTCCGAGGAGGACTGGGGCGGGCAGGCCGGGGCCAAGCACGCCTACCTGGACACGGTGACCTACAAGGTGGTCTCCGACCAGGACGCGCTGATCAACGGCCTGCAGACCGGCCAGTGGGACCACGTGATGCCGACCAACGACCAGTTCGAGACGCTGCGCGCGAATCCGGCGGTGGTGGTGCACAACCTGCCCGGCGGCAACCAGAACGTGATCATCCCGAACTTCAACCCCGGCTCCCGCTTCGCCGATCCCCGGGCCCGCCAGGCGCTGAACCTGCTGCTGGACAAGCCGGCCATCAACGCGGCCACCGGCGGCAGCAAGGACCTCACCGTGGAGACCGGGGCCTTCGCCTCCCCGGACAACAAGGCGTTCCACTCCACCGCCGGGGACGAGGTCTACCGGCAGCGCGACCCGGAGAAGGCCCGGCAGCTGCTCGCCGAAACCGGGGTCACCGCCGGGGCGACCATCCGCATCGTCACCACGAACTCCTACCCCGAGTTCGGCAAGTGGGCGGTGCTGATCCAGGACGAACTGTCCGAGCTGGGCATCAACACCAAGATCGACACCTTCGACTTCGCCACCATGCTGGGCACGCTGACCAAGGACCCGGGTGGCTGGGACCTGACCACGCTGTTCTTCGACTCGGCGCTGACCTCACCCGCCCAGATGCCCGCGCTCACCCTCGGCACGCTGAACGGCTCGTCCTCGCCCGAACTGGACGCGCTGATGGCCGAGTACAACGCCTCGACCTCGCCGGAGCAGGCGCGGGCGGTGGTGGAGAAGTTCCAGGCGTTCACCTGGCAGCAGCTGTCGGTGATCACGCTGAGCCAGTCGAAGCTGTACGCGGCCTACTCCCCCAAGCTCAAGGGCTACGGCGACTTCTACCGCGTGTTCTGGAACTCCTGGCTGGCCGCATGACCGGGCTGCTGCTGCGCAGGCTGCGCGACCTGCTGATCATCCTGGTGATCGTCGGCACGATGATGTTCTTCGTCATCCGGCTCATCCCCGGCGACCCGGCGCAGGCCATCCTCGGTCCGACCGCACGCCCGGCCGACGTGGACGCGCTGCGGGAGAGCATGGGGCTCAACGGCTCGCTGTGGGAGCAGTACCTGAGCTGGGCCGGGAACGTGCTGCAGGGCGACTTCGGCACGTCGATCACCTACCACGCCCCGGTGCTCGGGGTGGTCGCCGAGCACATCCTGCCGACGCTGACCCTGGCCGTGCTGTCCACGGTGATCAGCTTCTTCCTGTCGGTGGCGATCACCTCCTGGCAGGCGGTGTCACCGCGCAACCCGCTGGCGCGGGCGCTGGACCGGCTCTCCGCGCTCGGCATGGCGATGCCGGACTTCTGGATCTCGCTGGTGCTGGTGCTGGTGTTCTCGGTGACGCTGCGGTGGTTCCCGTCCAGCGGCTACGAGAACCTGTTCACCGATCCGGCCACCGCGGTGCCCGCGCTGGTGCTGCCGCTGACCGTGCTGGTGATCGGGCAGACCGCGTTGTTCGTGCTGACCCTGCGGGAGAGCCTGCTCGGTGAACTGCCGCTGGCCTACCTGCGCACCGCGCGGGTCAAGGGCCTGTCCGAGCGGCAGGTGATGCTCAAGCACGTGCTGCCGAACGCGCTGATGCCGCTGATCACCCAGCTGGGCAGCAACTTCGCCATGCTGGTCGGCGGCATCGTGATCATCGAGTCCATCTTCGTCGTGCCCGGCCTCGGCCACCTGCTGATGGGTGCGGTCTCCACCCGCGACTTCCCGCTGATCCAGGGCGTGACGTTGTTCGTCGCGGTGCTGTTCGTGCTGGTCAACCTGCTGGTCGACCTGTCGTACGCACTGCTCGACCCGAAGGTGCGTGTGGCATGAGCGTGGCTCTGGCCGATCCGTCCGCCCCGGTGGCCGACGCGCCGGCTCCCCGCCGGGCGGCCCGGGTGTTCCGGCGCAACCGGCTGCTGGTGATCTCCAGCGCGCTGCTGGCGCTGATCGTGCTCGCGGTGGTGGTGCTGCCGTTCTTCCTGCCGAGCGTGAGCGCCACCGATCCGGTGAACCGGCTGCTGCCGCCGTCGGCGGCGCACCCGCTGGGCACCGACTCCTTCGGCCGCGACGTGCTCGCCCGGCTGGTCTCCGGCGGGCGCGCCTCGCTGGGGCTGGCCGCGTTGATCACCCTCTGCGCGGCCTTCTCCGGAATGGTGATCGGGCTGGTCAGCGGCTTCTTCCGGGCCGCGGACGCGGTGCTGATGCGGGTGATGGACGCCTGGATGTCGTTCCCGGCGATCATCCTGGCGATGGCGCTGGCCATCTCGCTGGGCGCGAGCATCTGGACCGAGCTGATCGCGCTGACGGTCATCTTCACCCCGTTCACCGCCAGGGTGATCCGCAGCCGGGTGCTCGGCATCGCCGCCCGCGCCTACATCGGCGCGGCCAGGGTGTCCGGGATGAGCAGGTGGAAGATCCTGCTGGTGCACGTGTTCCCGAACGTGCTGCCGCTGGCGCTGGTGCAGGTGGTCATCCTGTCCGCGTCGGCGATGCTGGTCGACGGCGCGATGAGCTTCCTCGGCCTCGGCATCGCTCCCCCGACGCCGACCTGGGGCAACATGATCGCCGAAGGCCGGTCGTACCTGGTGGTCGCACCGTGGCTGGTGGTGGTGCCGGGGGTGACGATCATGGTCTGCGTGTTCCTGCTGAACCTGATCGGCTCGTCCCTGCGCATCGCCGTCGACGCCAGGGCCAGGACGCTGAGCGAGCTGCAGCGCCTGCGCACCCGGCCCGTTTCGTAGCTGAGAAAGGAGTCCGTTGTCCGCCACCACTTTGGCCGTGCGCCGCTTCGCCCCCGAGACCGAGTCGGGACCACCCGTGCTGCTACTGCACGGCTTCGCCTCCGACGGGCACACCGACTGGATCACCACCGGCTGGCCGTCGGCGCTGACCGCCGCCGGGCGCGCGGTGCTGGTCCCCGACCTGCCCGGGCACGGCTCCAGCCCGGCGCCCGGCGACCCACCCACCCCGAAGGCGATCACCGCCGAGCTGGCCGGGCTGGTCGCCGATCTGTCCGAAGTGGACGTGGTCGGGTATTCGCTGGGGGCCCGGCTCGCCTGGGAACTGCCCGCCCAGGCACCCGTGCGGCGGCTGGTGCTGGCCGGGTTGAGCCCGGTGGAACCGTTCGGCGCGGTCGACCTGGAGGCCGCGCTGGCCTTCGCCGAGGGCGGGAAACCGCCGTCCGATCCGCTCACCGCGATGATCGCGCACATGATCACCGCGCCGGGGCGGAACCCGGTGGCGCTGGCCCGGTGCGTCGAGGGGTTGCGCCGGGAACCGTTCGCGCCGGTGGCGGGGGCGGTTGACGTGCCCACCCGGTTCGTGGCGGGTGAGGAGGACCCGGTGAGTCGGGGGATTGAGCAGCTCGTCGAGGTGGTGGCGGGGTCGGAGTTGATTCGTGTGCCTGGGGATCACGGTGGGGCGTTGCGTGGTCCGGAGTTCAAGGCTGCGACCCTGGAATTTCTTCGTTGATGGGGTTTCCCACCCCGCTTTTTTAGGGTGACTACGGCGAAGACCTCGGTGTCAAGGCGGGAAAGATGCCTTGACATCGAGGTCTTCGCCGTGTTTTGGCTTCGGATCGGGGTGGGGGGAGTGTGGGTGGTCCCGTTTTGGGGTCTGGTGAATGTTCTGTTCGTTTAGTGGGTGCCGTCGGCGGGGACGTTGCGGTCCAGCCAGAGGTGGTCCAGGGCAGTGCGGATTTCTTTGCCGTGGTTGGTCGCCAGGGTGATGGCGTTGAGGTTGTCGGTCAGTTGGGCTGCGCGGCTCACGCCGAACAGGACGTTCGCCACTGGGGTGTACGCCAGGCAGTAGGCGATGGCCAGTTGTGACGGGGTGGCGCCGAAGTCGGCGGCGACGGTGGCCACGTCGGTGGCTGCGGCCTTGATCGACTCCCGGATGCCGCCGTGGTCGGCGCCGATCTTGCGGGTCGGCTCCTTGCCGAGCAGGACACCGCCTTCGAAGACGTCCGAGGCCTGCAACGCCAGCCGACCGGCTTCGAAGTGCTTGCGGTAGAACGGGCCCTCGGCCATCGAGCGGCGCACCACGCTGTACTTCAGTTGCGCGAAGGCCGGCGCCGGAAGGCCCTCCTCGGTGGCGAAAGCAATGGCGGTGTCCAGGTCTTCGGCGATCCAGTTGTTCACCCCCCACACGTCGAAGCGGCCCGCTCGGATTTGCTCGGCCACCTCGGTGACGATGCGTGGCACGTCCGGCCGCTCGAAGTAGTCACCGACCACCACCGCTTCCGCCCGCTCGACGCCGATCCGGTCGAACGAGGTGGCCAACTGCTCGGCGAAGCCGGTGTTCGGGTAGTCCCAGAGCCACAGCTTTCCGCACAGCTGGTACTCCGCACGGGCCAGCCCGGCGGCACGGACCGCTTCGCCGAAGATGAGGTCGGTGCGCGACTGCTCGGCGTGCGGGCCCATGTTGTAGTGCGCCACGTCGAACAGCGTGACCCCGGCGTCGGCCGCCTGGCGGATCAGGTGCACCGCGTCGTCGAATTCCATGCGGTCCCAGGTGTTCCACGAACCCAGGCCGAGTACCGAGGTGCCGAAGCCCAAACCGTTGTGCTGCACGAGGATTTCCTTTCGCCGGAGAACTCATTTTTAGTCTACGATCGTAGAATGAACAAGCGAACCGTGGTGGTGACCGGTGGTGCCAGTGGCATCGGCCGGGGCGTCGCCGAAGCCTTCCTGTCCGGCGGGGACCGGGTCGTCGTCGCCGACCTGTCCGCCCGCGCCGCCCACGACGTCGCCGGGGAGATCGGGGCGGAGCACGTGCAGCTCGACATCTCCGACGCCGATTCCGTCGAGGCCGCCCTGGCGCTGGTCGACCGGCAGTTCGGCCCGATCGACGTGCTGGTGAACAACGCCGGGCTGGCCGGGGGCGGCGGGCCGCTGGTGGGCCTGGACACCGGGGTGTTCGACCGGTGCGTGGCGGTCAACTTCCGCGGCACCTTCCTGATGACCCGGGCGGTCGGCGCGCGGATGATCGAGGCGGGCACCCGCGGGGTCATCGTGAACATCTCGTCGATCGGCGCGCGGCAGCCGACGCCCGGGCTCGGCCACTACGAAGCCACCAAGGCCGCCGTCGACGCGCTCACCCGGTCGGCCGCGCTGGAACTGGCCCCGCACGGCATCCGCGTCAACGCCGTCGCGCCCGGCCCGGTGCTCACGCCGATGACCGCCGGTTTCGCCTCGGACACCGAGGCCCGCGCGGCTTGGGAAGCGAGGATCCCATTGGGCTCCATCGCTTCCGTCGCCGACGTGGTGCCCTCAGTGCTGTTCCTCGCCTCCCCCGGCGCCGGCCACCTGACCGGCGTGAGCCTGCAGGTCGACGGCGGGCAGCTGCTCACCTGAGTACACGACCCGGCCGCCGGACACGGTCAGCTCCACGCCGACCCCCGGCAGGTCCGCGAAGGCGACTTCGTGGGGATCCGCCGACAGCACGCAGAAGTCGGCCACCCGGCCGGGGGTCAGCGATCCCTTCCACGCCGCCGCGCCATCCTGTTCGGCGGCCGCGGTCGTGTAGCACCGCAGCAGCCGGGCCATCAGCCGGGAGTCCACACCGGACACACCCAGCAACCGGCCGGCCGCGGCCAGGTGCACCCGCCAGTCCGGGGTGACCACCGGCGCGTCGCTGCTCAAGGTCAGCGGCACGCCCGCGCCGAGCATTTCCGCCAGCGGCCAAGCGCGGGCGGCGACCTCGTCCCCGAGTGCCGTGGCCACCATGCCGCCCATCGCCGCGGCGATCGCGGGCTGGGTGGTCAGGCCGATGCGACGCGAGGCCATGCGGGTCAGCTGCTCCGGCGTCACCAGGTCGCCGTGCACGACGTGATCGCCCTGACGCAGGGAACCGAGCACCGCCTCGATGCTGCGGTCACCGGTGGCGTGCACCCCGACCACCATTCCGGCTTCGTGGGCCAGCACGATCATCGCCACCAGGTCGGCTTCGGTGCCGACGAGCAGGTGGCCGTGTGAACCGTCGGCGTAGCAGTGGTGCGTCCACGCCGAGCGCATCGGCGGGATGCCGTCGGCGAAGATCTTCACGCCGTGCACGTTGAGCCACCGTGGATCGGCCTCCGGAACCGGCGAGCGCAGGCCGCGTTCGAAGTCCGCGAGCGTGCTGACGCCGTCGAGCAGGCCGAACAACCGCAGCACGGTCACCCTGGCACGCAGCAAGCCCTCCGACGCCAGCGCCGCGTATTCTTCGAGCACCTCGGGCGCGAAGCAGCCGCGCTCCCCCGGCCCCAGCCCCGGCTCGGTGTAGCTGGTGATCCCGAGTGACGCGCAGAGGTCACCCGCACGCAGGATGGCCGCCCGGCGTTCGGCCGCCGTTTCGACGGTTTTCTCCGGCCCGCCGGCAAAACCGGCGCTTCCGATGAGCGTGTCCGGCCAGCGCGCACCGAGCCAGGTGGCGTGCAGGTGCGAGTCGTTGATGCCCGGCAGCACGGTTCTCCCGTCCAGCTCGACCACCTCGGTGCCCGGTCCGGTGACCACGTCTTCGCCGAGCGCGACGACGCGGCCGTCCCGCACGGCCAGCGCCCGCACCACCGTGCCCGCCGCGTCGAAGGTGTGGATCGGCCCGCCGCGCACCACCAGCGATGCGGGACGAATGTGTTGCGACGGCATGGTTTCCTCCAGCGTCTGGACTTTTTCTTCCACGACTGTAGACTAAAAAGATGCCCAACAGAACCGAAGCCGCGGTGCTCACCGAGCACGGCACCGCGCTCACCCTGCGGGAACTGCCGCTGCCGCCGGAGCCCGAACCCGGCGCGGCACTGGTCCGGCTCACCTGCACCACGCTGTGCGGCACCGACGTGCACCTGTGGTCCGGGCAGATGACCTTCCCCGGCATGCTGCCGATGGTGCTGGGCCACGAAATGGTCGGCGAGGTGGTGGCCGCCGGCCCCGGCACCACCGACACCCTCGGCCGCGAAGTCTCCGTCGGCGACCGCATCGGCTGGTCCGAATCGACCTGCGGGAAGTGCTACGGCTGCACGATCCTGCGTGAACCGGTCGCCTGCGACAAGCGCGGTTACGGCTTCCTCCAGCGCGCCGACGCCTTCCCGTACGCCACCGGCGGACTGGTGCGCCACTGCTACGTCACCCCGGGCGCGGCCAAGCTCCTGCTGCCCGGCGACGTGAAGGACACCTGGGCCTCGATGTCCGGTTGCGCGGGCAAAACCGTGCTGCGGGCGGTCGCGCGCTCGGGTGGCATCCGGGCCGGGTCGACCGTCGTGGTCCAGGGCGCGGGTGCGCTCGGGGTGTTCGCCACCGCCGTCGCGAGCCTGTCCGGGGCGGCCGAGGTGATCACCGTCGGCGGCCCGGACGACCGGCTCAGGACCGCCGAGCGCTTCGGTGCCACGGCCACCATCCCGGTCGACGGCACCCCGGAGGAGCGCATCGAACGGGTCCAGGAGCTGACCGGCGGGCGCGGGGCCGACCACGTCTTCGACTTCGCCGGCGGCCCGACCATCGGCGCGGAGGCCGTCGCGTTCGCCGCCCAGCGCGGCACCGTGGCGATCGTCGGGTCCACCGGCCCGCAGCCGACCCCCGTCGCGCTGGGCACCGTGATGGGCAAGGAACTCACCGTCGTCGGCTCGCTCAACGGCGACATCGCCGACTACCACCGTTCGGTGCACTTCTTCCGCACCTTCGCCGCCCGGCTGCCGTGGGACGAGCTGTTCAGCGAACCCGTCGGCCTGTCCGGGGCCTCCGCCGCCGTCGAGTCGATGTCGCGGCTCGGCGAACTCAAGGCCGTCATCGATCCCCGTCTGCCCTAGGAGAACCCATGTCCGCCATTCCGCAACGCCGCATCGGCCGCGACGGCCCGCACACCGGCGTGCTCTCGCTCGGTTCGTGGCACACCTACGACCGGATGGACTTCCGCGAAGCGGTGACCATGCTGCGCACCGCCGTGGACGCCGGGATCAACCTGTTCGACGTCGCCGTCTACGGTTTTCCCGGCAGCACACCGGTGTTCACCGACGTGCTGTTCTCGGCCATGGTGCGCGCGGCCGGGCTGAAGCGGGAGGACTACCTGCTCTCGGCGAAGCTCTGGCTGGAGGGGTATCCGGCGCAGAGCCTGCGCGACCAGCTGGAGAACGCGTTGTTCCGCGCCGGGGTCGAGCACGCCGATCTGGTGGTGCTCGGTGACCTCCGCAGCGACGACACCGACCTGCACCGGCTGGTGCTCGACCTCGACGGGTTGCGCGAAGCCGGGCTGATCCGGCAGTGGGGGGTGAACAACTGGTCGGCGAGCACCATCCGCGCGCTGCACGACTTCGCCGAGGCCGAGAACGTACCCGGCCCGGCCATCGCGCAGCTCAAGTACAGCGTGGCGCGACGGTCCATTCCGGACGGTGCGCCGTTCGCGGCGGTGTTCGGCGAACTCGGCGTCACGCTCCAGTCCTCGGACATCTTCGAAGGCGGCGTGCTGCTGGGCAAGAACAGCGGTGCCCGCCAGGTCGGCCGCGACCCCGGCGGCATCCGGCAGCGCATCGCCGACGCGGCCGAGGACCTGCGCAAGCTCGCCGGTGACCTCGGCACCACCCCGGCGCAGCTGTGCCTGGCGTTCACCCTCACCCACCCGGCCAACACCACCACGCTGTTCGGCGCCACCAGCACCGAACAGCTCCGGGACAACCTGGGTGCGGTCGAGCTGGTCGAACGGGTGGGCGCGGGGCAGCTGCGCGAGCTGGTCGAACCGTTCTGGGCCGACCGCGGGGTCGTCGATCCGGAGGGACCGTGACCGCCTTCGACCCCGAACTGGCCGAAGCCCTGCGCGGCCTGCCCGCCGGACCCCCGCTCAGCGCCGAATCGCTGCCCGCCGTCCGGCAGGCGATGGTGGCGGCCAACCAGACCTGCGCCGAGGCGATCGGCGACCGCGACCTGGTGTGGTCGGACCACGAGGTGCCCGGCACCGGCGTGGTCGTCACCGTCGTCAAACCGGCGCACCCCGAACCGGGCGCACCCGGGTTCTACAACATCCACGGCGGCGGCATGGTGGTGGACAACCGGTTCGCCGACCTGCCGCGCATGGTCGCCCTGGTCGAGGAGTTCGGTTTCGTCGCGGTCACCGTGGAGTACCGGCTGGCGCCGGAACACCCGCACCCCGCCCCGCTGGACGACTGCTACGCCGGTCTGACCTGGATGGTGGACCACGCCGCCGAACTCGGTTTCGACCCGGCCAGGCTGGTCGTCGGCGGCGGCAGCGCGGGCGGCGGGCTGAGCGCGGGCCTCGCCCTGCTCGCGCGCGACCGCAGTGGCCCGGCGCTGGCCGGGCAGCTGCTGCTGTGCCCGATGCTCGACGACCGCAACGACTCGGCGTCCACGGTGGAGTTCGCCGAGCGCGGGGTGTGGGGCCGGGCGGCCAACGAGTTCGGCTGGCGGTCCCTGCTGAACGGCACCCGCTCGCCGTACGCCGTTCCGGCCACCGCCACCGACCTCTCCGGATTGCCACCCGCGTTCATCGAGGTCGGCGCGGCCGAGATCTTCCGCGACGAGGACGTGGACTACGCCCGCCGCCTCTGGTCGGCGGGCGTGCCCGCCGAACTGCACGTGTGGGCGGGCGCCTACCACGGGTTCGACCGGATCGCCCCGGACAGCGAGGTGACCAGGGCCGCGCTGGCCACCCGCTCCTCCTGGCTGCGCCGGACTATCGGGCGAGCATGAACCGCGCGGCCTGCTCGCCGACCAGCACCGCGGGCGCGTTGGTGTTGCCGGTGGTCACCACCGGCAGCACCGACGCGTCGGCCACCCACAGCCCGTCGAGCCCGTGCGCCTTCAGCGTCGGATCGACCACGGTGTCCTCGCCGGTGCCCATCCGGCAGGTGCCGACCTGGTGGTGGTACGTGATGGCGGTCCGCCGCACGTACTCGCGCACGTCGGCGGCGGGGCCCGGGTACAGCTCGCGGGCACCCCACTCGTCCGCCAGCGCGGGCGCGCGGCCGATCTCCCGGCACTGCTCCACCGAGGCGACCAGGCTTTCGAAGTCGGCGGGCTCGGCCAGTGCGGCCAGGTCGATCAGCGGTTCGTCGGCCGGGTCCGGCCCGGACAGCCGCAGGCTGCCCCGGCTGCGGGGCGAGACCATGCCCGCCATCAGCGAGAACCCGGTCTCCGGCCCGGTCATCCACGATTCGTACATCGGCACGCTGAAGTGGATCGGCTGGGTGTCCGGCACCGCCAGGCCGGGGCGGCTGCGCCAGAACAGGTGCGTCTGGGTGACCGAGCGGCCGGGGGCGGGTGGCTCCACCTCACGCCGGTCGGTGGCGAAGATGACCGGGGACAGCAGGTGATCGTGCAGGTTGCGGCCCACGCCGGGCCGGTCGGCGACCACCTCGATGCCGAGCGCGGCCAGTTCGCCCGCCGGACCGACGCCACTGCGCAGCAGGATGGCGGGCGAGGCGAGCGCACCGGCGGCGAGCACCACCTGATCGGCCTGGAACCGGTGCGGCTGCCCGTCGAGTTCGGCGAGCACCCCGGTCACCCTGGTGCCGTCGAAGAGCAGCCGGTGCACCAGCGCTCCGGTGTGGACGGTCAGCTGCCCGGCCACCGGCTGGGCGTAGGCGAGCCAGGTGTTGAGCCGGCGGCCGTCGCGCAGGGTGATCCGCTGCACGGACACGCCGTCGAGCCGGTCGGCGTTGTAGTCGGGGTTGAACTCGAGCCCGGTCTGCACCGCGGCGTCCACAATGGATTGCTGGATCGGGTGCAGCGGCTCGTTCGGCACGATCTCCAGCAGGTCCTTCTCGATCCGCTCGAACACCGGCCGCACGTCGTGCCAGCGCCAGCCGGGCAGGTCCCAGCCGTCGTAGTCCTCGGGCGCGCCGCGGACCCAGATCATCGCGTTGAGCGCGTGGGAACCGCCGAGCACCTTGCCGCGCGGCAGGTGCAGCCGCCGGTTGGCCGCGTGCGGCTGCGGCACGGTGTGGTGGTCCCAGTCCTCGGGACCGTGCCACAGCTCGCCCGCCCGCGACGGGTCGTGGATGGCCGGATTGGTGTCCGGGCCGCCCGCTTCGAGCAGGCGCACCCGCGCACCCGCGTCGGCCAGCCGCCTGGCCAGCACCGAACCCGCCGAACCCGCACCCACCACGATGACGTCCATGGCCCCAGTTCTCCCACCCGGCCCGGCCCTCCGGCGGATTCGCTTCGCTGGCCGACAATCGGCGTGCCCTGGCGGGCAAGACCGGGGACCGCGCGGCGCCCGATACTCGATCCCACAACGGTCGAGGAGGAACGCATAATGGCCACACGCCTGTTCATCGACGGACAGTGGACCGCCGCGGGTGGCGGGGCCCTGCCGACGTACGATCCGGCCACCGGCCAGGTGATCGACGAGGTGGGCACCGCGTCGGCGGCCGACGTCGACGCCGCGGTGGACGCGGCCCGCCGGGCGCTGACCGCGCCGGCGTGGGCCGGTCTGCTGCCGGTCCAGCGCGCCGCGCTGCTGTTCCGCCTGGCCGACCTGGTCGAAGCGCACCACGAGGAACTGGCCGCGCTGGAGACCCGCGACCAGGGCCAGCCGATCGGCATCTCCCGCCAGGTCAGCGTGACCGGCGCGGCCGAGCACCTGCGGTACTTCGCCGGCTGGGTGACCAAGATCCAGGGCACCACGAACCCGGTGTCCTTCCCGGACACGCTGCACTACACCCGCCGCGAGCCGGTCGGGGTGAACGCGCTGATCACGCCGTGGAACTTCCCGCTGATGATCCTGGTCTGGAAGCTCGCGCCCGCGCTGGCCACCGGCAACACCGTGGTGGTCAAGCCCAGCGAGGTGACCCCGCTGACCAGCATCCGGCTGGTGGAGCTGGTGGCCGAGGCCGGGTTCCCGCCGGGCGTGGTCAACCTGGTCACCGGCGACGGCGCGGTGGGTGCGCTGCTGAGCCGGCACCACGGCGTGGACCACCTGTCCTACACCGGTTCCACCGCGGTCGGGAAGCTGATCACCGCGGCCAGCGCGGAGTCGAACCTCAAGCGGCTCACCCTCGAACTCGGCGGCAAGGCACCCAGCATCATCGCCGCGGACGCCGACCTCGACGCCGCGGTGGCCGGCAACCTCGCTGGTGCCACGCTCAACAGCGGCCAGGTCTGCGCCGCGTACACCCGGTTCTTCGTCGACCGCAAGCGGGAACAGGAGTTCGTCGACAAGCTGGCGGCCGGGCTCGAAGGTCTCCGGATCGGGCCGGGGCTCGACGAGTCGACGCAGCTGGGGCCGCTGGTGTCGGCGAAGCACCGCGAGCACGTGGACTTCCTCGTCTCGACCGGCCGCGAGCAGGGCGCCGAACTGGTCACCGGCGGGCGCGCGGTGGACGGCGACGGCTACTTCTACGCGCCCACGCTGTTCACCGGGACGACCGACGACATGAAGATCATGCGCGAGGAGATCTTCGGCCCGGTGCTCGCGGTCACCACCTACGACGACACCGACGAACTGCTCGCCAGGGCGAACGACACCGAGTACGGGCTGGCCGCCACCGTGTGGACCCGTGACATCGCCACCGCGCAGCGGTTCGCCAACGGCCTCCGGGCGGGCGCGGTTTTCGTGAACATGCCGTCGATCCCGGACATGGCCGCGCCCTGGGGCGGGTACAAGGCTTCGGGCTGGGGGCGGGAGATGGGGCCGTGGGCGATCGACGCCTACACGGAGACCAAATCGGTCTGGCTGCACTACTGATGGCCTGCCGCGGATCGTATACCTTCTGAGATATGTTTTCGGACCAGTCAGGATCCTGCCCATGACCAGCACCGTTCCCGGCCTCGAACGGCCGGGCAAGATCATCGCGCTGCACCTGAACTACCCGTCGCGGGCGGCCCAGCGCGGCCGCACGCCGTCCCAGCCGTCGTACTTCCTCAAGCCGTCCACCTCGGTGGCCGCCAGCGGGGACCCGCTCCCCCGGCCGGCCGGCACCGAACTGCTCGGTTTCGAAGGCGAGGTCGCGCTGGTCATCGGCGAGCGGGCCCGCCAGGTCAGCCCGGAGAACGGCTGGTCGTACGTGTCCGGGGTGACCGCCGCGAACGACTTCGGCCTCTACGACCTGCGTTACGCCGACAAGGGGTCGAACCTGCGTTCCAAGGGCGGCGACGGGTTCACCCCGCTCGGGCCCGCCGTGCTGCCCGCCGACACCGTCGACCCGGCGGGGTTGCGCGTGCGCACCTGGGTCAACGGCGAGCTGGTGCAGGAGGACACCACGGCCGACCTGCTGTTCGACTTCGGCCGCCTGGTCGCCGACCTGTCGCAGCTGATCACCCTGGAACCCGGTGACGTGCTCCTGACCGGCACCCCGGCCGGTGCTTCGGTGGTCGGCCCCGGTGACGTGGTGGAGGTCGAAGTCAGCACCGCCGACGGGCGGTCGACCGGGAAGCTGGTCACGCCGATCACCGCCGGAACCGTCCACTTCGGACATTACGGGGCGCAGCCGCGGGTGGACGCCCGCCAGCGCGCCGAAGCCCACGGGGAAACCGGTTTCACGCTCACCGACGAACTCAAGGCCAAGCTGACGAGCGTCGGCACGGCGACCCTGTCGGCGCAGCTGCGCAAACGCGGCTACAACGAGGTGTCCATCGACGGGGTCACCTCGACCCGGCCGGGGACCAAGCTGATCGGCCGGGCGCGGACGCTGCGGTACATCCCGTTCCGCGAGGACCTGTTCCGCGAGCACGGCGGCGGGTTCAACGCGCAGAAACGCGCCTTCGACGCCCTCGAACCGGGTGACGTGCTGGTGATGGAAGCCCGCGGGGTGACCGGGACCGGCACCGTCGGCGACATCCTCGCCCTGCGGGCCCAGGTCCGCGGTGCCGCGGGCATCGTCACCGACGGCGGCGTGCGCGACGTCGAAGCCGTGGCCGCGCTCGACATCCCCACCTACCACTCCGGCGCGCACCCGGCGGTGCTCGGCAGGCGGCACGTGCCGTGGGACACCGACCTCACCATCGCCTGCGGCGGCGCCTCGGTGCAGCCCGGTGACGTGGTCGTCGGCGACGCCGACGGTGTGCTGGTCATCCCGCCGTCCCTGGCCGAGGAGGTCGCCGACGCGGCCATCGAGCAGGAGCGGCAGGAGGCCTTCATCGCCGAGCAGGTCGCCGAGGGCCACCCCGTGGAGGGCCTGTACCCGATGAACGAGCAGTGGCGGGAGGAGTACGCGCGATGGCAGCCGACGCGGTGAACAGCCCGACGCTGAGCAAGTCGCAGATCGCCTACCAGTGGATCAGGGAACGCATCGGCGACGGCACCTTCTCCCCCGGCTTCCGGCTGGTGCTCGGGCAGATCGCGCAGGAACTCGGGGTCAGCCCGGTGCCCATCCGCGAGGCGATCCGGCTGCTGGAGGCCGAAGGGCTGGTGACCTTCGAACGCAACGTCGGCGCGCAGGTCGCGATGGTCGACGAAAGCGAGTACCAGCACACCATGCAAACGCTTGCGCTGGTCGAGGGCTACGCCGCCGCGCTCGCCGCGCCGACGCTGCCCGCCGAAGCGCTGGCCAGGGCCAAGGAGCTCAACGAGGAGCTGACCGGCTGCCTCGACCACTTCGAGCCGTCCCGGTTCACCGCGCTCAACCGCGAGTTCCACAGCGTGCTGTTCGGCACCTGCCCCAATCCGCAGGTGCTCGACCTGGTCAACCGCGGCTGGACCCGGCTCAGCGGGCTGCGCACCTCGACCTTCAGCTTCGTGCCCGGCCGCGCCCACGAATCGGTGCGCGAGCACCGCAACATCCTCGACCTGCTCGACCGCGGGGCACCGCCGGTGGAGATCGAACTGGCCGTGCGCGAGCACCGGCTGGCGACCCTGGACGCCTTCCTGGCCTACCAGGCCGGTCGCCACTGACCGCAGGACAAAGAAAGGGAACTCCATGCGATTCCGCTCGGATCCGCAGGCCATCAGGGGCTCGATCGCGCCGCTGATGACCCCGTTCACCGCCGACGGCGCACTCGACCACGAGGGACTGGCGAACCTGGTGCGCTGGCAGCTCGCGGCGGGCTCGCACGGGATCTCCATCGGCGGCTCCACCGGCGAGCCGGGGGCGCAGACCGTGGCCGAGCGCGCCGAGGCCATCCGCACGGTGACCGCCGAGGTGGCCGACCGGGTGCCGGTGGTACCCGGCACCGGTTCGGCGAAGCTCGACGAAACCCTCGAACTGACCGCCGCCGCGGCCGAGGCCGGGGCCGACGCGGCGCTGGTCATCACGCCGTACTACGCGCGGCCCACCCAGGAAGCGCTCTACACCTGGTACCGCACGGTCGCGCGGGAGTTCCCGGACCTGCCGATCGTGGCCTACAACGTGCCGAGCCGGACCGCGGTGGACATCGCGCCGGAGACGGTCGCCCGGCTCTTCCGCGAGCTGGACAACTTCGTCGGCGTCAAGGAGACCACCAAGGACTTCGAGCACTTCTCCCGCGTGCTGCACCTGTGCGGGCGGGAACTGCTGGTGTGGTCGGGGATCGAGCTGCTGTGCCTGCCGCTGCTGGCGCTCGGCGGCGCCGGTTTCGTCAGCGCCACGGCCAACATCGCACCGGCGGCCTGCGCTCAGATGTACGAGGCGTGGGAAGCCGGCGACTTCGAGCGGGCCAGGGAGCTCCACTACGGCCTGCACCCGCTGGTGGACCTGCTCTTCGTGGAAACCAATCCGGCACCGGGCAAGTGGGTGCTGGCCCAACGCGGGCTGATCGGCTCGGGGTACGTGCGCCCGCCGCTGATCACCCCGACCGAACCGGGGATCGCCCGGATCAAGGACCTGCTGGCGCAGGGCGAAAGTTATCTCACCGCGGTGGAGGGCGAGTAGGCATGGCGAAGCACCACGTTCCGGACGGGCTGCCGTCGAAGATCCAGCACTACATCGGCGGCGAGCTGGTCGACAGCCTGTCGGGCAAGACCTTCGACGTGCTCGACCCGGTGTCCAACCAGCCCTACGTGACCGCCGCCGCGGGCCAGGCCGAGGACGTCGACCGGGCGGTGGCCGCCGCCCGCCGGGCGTTCACCGAGGGGCCGTGGCCGCGCCTGCTGCCCCGGGCACGGGCCCGCGTGCTGAACAAGATCGCGGACGCGGTCGAGGCACAGGGGAAGCGGCTGGCCGAACTCGAAACCTTCGACACCGGCCTGCCGATCACCCAGGCGCTCGGCCAGGCGCAGCGGGCGGCGGAGAACTTCCGCTTCTTCGCCGACCTCGTCGTCGCCCAGGCCGACGACACCTACGCCGTACCGGGGCGGCAGGTGAACTACGTGCACCGCAAGCCGATCGGCGTGGCCGGGCTGATCACCCCGTGGAACACCCCGTTCATGCTGGAGAGCTGGAAGCTGGCGCCGGCACTGGCCTCGGGCTGCACGGTGGTGCTCAAGCCCGCCGAGTTCACCCCGCTCTCGGCCAGCCTGTGGGCCGGGATCTTCCGCGACGCCGGGCTGCCGGACGGGGTGTTCAACCTGGTCAACGGCTTCGGCGAGGAGGCGGGCGACGCGCTGGTCAAGCACCCGGACGTGCCGCTGATCTCGTTCACCGGGGAGACCACCACCGGGCAGCTGATCTACCGCAACTGCGCGGCCTCGCTCAAGGGCATGTCGATGGAACTGGGCGGCAAGTCGCCCGCGGTGGTGTTCGCCGACGCCGACATCGACGCCGCCATCGACTCCACGCTGTTCGGCGTGTTCTCGCTGAACGGCGAGCGCTGCACCGCGGGCAGCCGCATCCTGGTCGAACGCGCCATCTACGACGAGTTCTGCCAGCGCTACGCCGACCGGGCCCGCAACATCGTGGTCGGTGACCCGCACGACCCGGCCACCGAGGTCGGCGCGCTGGTGCACCCCGAGCACTACGAGAAGGTGATGAGCTACGTCGAGCTGGGCAAGACCGAGGCCACGCTGCTGGCCGGCGGCGGCCGTCCGTCCGGTTTGGACACCGGGAACTACGTGGCGCCCACGGTGTTCGCCGACGTGCCGCCGACCGCGCGGATCTTCCAGGAGGAGATCTTCGGGCCGGTGGTGGCGATCACCCCGTTCGACTCCGACGCCGAGGCGCTGCGGCTGGCCAACGACGTCAAGTACGGCCTGGCCGCCTACATCTGGACCTCGGACCTGACCAGGGCGCACACCTTCGCCCAGGCGGTGGAGGCAGGCATGGTCTGGCTCAACTCGCACAACGTCCGCGACCTGCGCACCCCGTTCGGCGGGGTGAAGGCCTCCGGGCTCGGGCACGAGGGCGGCTACCGCTCGATCGACTTCTACACCGACCAGCAGGCGATCCACGTCACGCTCGACGAGGTGCACACCCCCCGTTTCGGTTCCGTCCAGAAGGGACAGTCATGACCACCACCCCGCCGGACGTGCTCCGCTGCGCCTACGCCGAACTCGTCGTCACCGACCTGGCCGCCTCCCGCGAGTTCTACGTCGACGTGCTCGGCCTGGTCGTCACGCACGAAGACGAAGAGGCGATCTACCTGCGGGCCTTCGAGGAGTACCTGCACCACTCGCTGATCCTGCGCCGGGGCGAGGTGCCCGCGGTGGCCGTGCTCGCCTACCGCGTGCGGTCCGAAGCCGATCTGGAGCTGGCCGAGGCGTACTACCGGGAACTGGGCGTGCGGGTGGAACGCCGCCCGGCCGGGGCCACCCGCGGCATCGGCGAAGCGGTGCGCGTGCTGGACCCGCTGGGCTTCCCGGTCGAGTTCTTCCACCACGCCGAGCACACCGAGCGCTTCACCCAGCGCTACGACGTGCACGGTGCCGGTGCGCTGTCCAGACTGGACCACTTCAACCTCGACACCCCGGACGTGCCCGCCGCGCGCCGGTACTACGAGGGCCTCGGCTTCCGGGTGTCCGAGGACATCCGCGACGACGAGGGCACCGTCTACGCGGCCTGGATGTTCCGCAAGCCGACGGTGCACGACGTGGCGCTGACCGGCGGGGACGGGCCGCGGCTGCACCACATCGCCTTCGCCACCCACGAACGGCACCAGATCCTGCACATCTGCGACCACCTCGGCGCGTTGCGCCGTCCCGGCATGATCGAACGCGGCCCCGGCCGCCACGGCGTGTCCAACGCGTTCTACCTGTACGTGCGCGACCCCGACGGGCACCGCATCGAGATCTACACGCACGACTACTACACCGGCGACCCGGACAACCCGGTGATCAGCTGGGACGTGCACGACAACCAGCGCCGGGACTGGTGGGGCAACCCGGTGGTGCCGAGCTGGTACGCCGAAGCGTCCACCGTGCTCGACCTGGACGGCAAGCCCCAGCCGCTGGTCGCCAGGGCCGAAACCCGGGAATCCGACGTCACCATCGGCGCCGACGGGTTCTCCTACACCGCGGAGCAGGAGGGGTTCAAGCTCGGCCAGCAGGTGTGAGCCGGGCTTCCAGCACGTCGAGCGCCGGAACACCCTCGGGCACCGCTCCGGCAGCAGCGGTTCGACGATGAGCACACGGCCGTTCCCGGGCAGCACCGCCCGGCAGTGCCCGAGAACGGCCTCGCGCCGAGTTCGGCGATCGTGGCGCCGTCGTCACCGAGGCGGTCCACGAGTTCACGAACACCCCCCGGTACGTCGGCTCAGGTCGTGGACGCGCTCACGGCACCTTGGCCGCCTCGGCGCGGGCGATCGCCTCGGCGTGGTCGGCGGGCAGCAGGTGACCCGCGTCCCGTGCCCGGTCCGCCGCCGCGGTGAACTCGGCGACGTAGGTGGCGTGGTCCGGGTAGCGCTGCACGAGCCGCGGCGGTGCGAACGGGGTGGTGGTGCCGAGGATCAGGCAGGCGCCCGGCACGTTGCCGCCGGTGTTGTGCGGGCTGTGGGTGGCGATCGGCACCTCGAAGTCGGGCAGCCGGAGGCCGCCGAGGGCGTTCTGGTCGGCGTCACGCCGGATGATGAGGCCGAACAGCATGTCGATCGGCGGTGCCGTCGGCGGTGCGGCGCCGCCCCTGGCCCAGCGGTTCAGGTGGTCGTAGGCCGCGTTCTGCGCGTACCGGAAGGTCATGTTGTTGACCGGCTTGTCGCAGTAGGTCGGCGCACCGCCGTTGATGCCCCCGTCCCTGGCGTTGGCCGCGTTGTACAGGTCGAGGCCGTACTGGTCGGCGTGGCCGGTGCCGGCCACCTCCCAGGTGCGCACCTTCGCCGTGTCCTGGCGCACCGAGGCGGACAGGATGACGTCGGTTTCGGCCTGCAGCACGAAAACCGGCACCGGCAGGTCGGTGCGGACCCGGGTGTGCACCGGCGGCAGGCCACCGGCGATCGGCGCCGCGCCTCCGGCCCGGCCGTGCACCAGGAAGCCGTCGAAGGCCGCCGAGCGCGGCTGGATCGCGTTGGCGTAGGTGGTCAGGCGCGTGGCCGACTGGGAATGACCGCTGGCCAGCACGATCTCCGGCGCGCCGCCGACGATCTCCGGGTGCGCGCGGACCGCCGTCGCCGCCTGGGTCAGGATGTCGTAGGACAGCGCGTCGTCGCTGATCTCGACACCGGGGTAGCGCGCGGGATCGAGTTCGGCCACCTTCTCCGCGCCCACCTGCTGGGCGGTCAGGCCGACGTAGGCGTAGCCCTGCCTGGCGAGGTACTCGTAGGACTGCGACAGGTCCACCGGGATGTCCACGCCGAAGCTGACGTTGAGCCACTCCACCACCACGGTGCCGTTGAACTTCGCCGGATCGGCGGGCCGCTGCACGAGCATCCGGGTGGTGTACGGGTTACCGGTGCTCGCCACCTCGACCGGCCAGACGCCGTCCGAGACCCAGGCGCCGTCCTGCGCGTAGGTCTCCGCGGTGCCGGAGAGCAGGTACTCGCTCTCGACGTAGCCGAGCCGGTCCAGGTCCACGATGCCTTCGGCGCCGCTGACCGCGTGCCCGCGCCCGGCCTCGGCCGGGATCGGCTGCACCAGCGGCGCTGGTGGCGCAGCCGACGCCGGGGTGGCGGGCAGCAGGCCCGCCGCCAGCACGCCCACCAGTACCAGGGCTCGTTCCCGGATCATCTCCCGCCTCCCGCGCTCGGCTTCGGACCAGGGCGCGAAGTATCACAGCTGGTTCGTCACCGGCACAACGCGCGGAGGTGCGCTCTGTGACCACCGGGCGGAATTTCGCCTCCGGTCCCTGTGCTCCGGTGCCAAACCGGGGTGGCACCGGGGTGGGCCGTCAAGATCCGTTCGTCGTGAGCCGGACGGGTGGTCACTTACGGCCGAACCAGGTCTTTGCCTGGTGATTCATTGACAGGATGCGTGTGACATCGAAACGCTGCGGCGTCACCTTCCCTGCCATGAAAGGTGTTGCTCCATGAGATTCCGTTCCCTCCTGCCGATGCTGGCCCTGCTGGCCGGGCTCGGCACCACGATGGCGGCCCCGGCGGCCGCCGACCCGGGCCCGGTCACCGCGGAGGACGTGTCCGCCGCCGACGCCTGCTACACCTGGGGCCGCACGCTGTCCCAGGGCGCCTCCGGCGACGACGTGCGGCAGCTGCAGATCCGCGTGGCGGGCTACCCCGGCTACGGCGGTGTGCTGGCCATCGACGGCCAGTTCGGCGCCGGCACGAAGGCCGCGGTGACCCGCTTCCAGCAGGCGTACGGCCTCGGCGCCGACGGCATCGCCGGGCCCGCCACCTTCAGCAAGCTCTACGAGCTGCAGGACAACGACTGCACGCCGGTCAACTTCAGCTACGACGAGCTGAACAACTGCAACTCCGACTGGTCCGGCGGCAACGTCTCCGCCGCCACCGCCAAGGCCAACGCGCTGGTGTCGATGTGGAAGCTGCAGGCGATGCGGCACGCCATGGGCGACCGCGCCATCGTGGTCAACGGTGGTTTCCGCAGCGTCGCCTGCAACAACGCGGTCGGGGGCGCGACGAACAGCCGTCACCTCTACGGCGACGCCGTCGACCTGGGCGCCGGTTCGCAGGGCTTCTGCGGCCTGGCGAAGCAGGCCCGCAACCACGGGTTCAGCGAGATCCTCGGCCCGGGTTACCCCGGGCACGACGACCACACCCACGTGGCGCACCGGTCCGGCCAGTTCTGGTCGGCCCCCAGCTGCGGTATCTGATCCGGGCGTACCGGCTCAGCCCGGGATCGGGATGAGCCGGTACGCCGTCGCCGTCACGTCGGGCAGTTCGGTGTGGACGGTGCCCGCGCCGGTCGCGCAGTCCAGATCGGCGTACCGCTCCAGCGCGTACCCGTCGCCGAAGCCGCGGGCGGCCGACCGCACCACCGGGATGCCCAGCGCACTCGCCGGGTGGCACCCCGTGCCGGTGGGCACCCCCACCTTCGCGCCGCCGAAGTCCGTCGCGGAGAACAGGCAGTACCCCGGCTGCTGGCAGCGCGGGCGCACACCGGCGGCGGCGAGACCCCGCCGCCGGCCGGCACCGCTCCCGCGGGCAGCGCTCCGGCCACCGAGCTCCGCACGTCGTTCCTCCCCCGTGCCGGGGTTCAGGACCCGTCGGCGGTGTAGATCGAGCCGGGGGTGACCACCCAGAGCTGCCCGTCCGGCCCGGCGACCTCGTCGCGGGTGCGGCCCAGTTCGGTGTAGATCTTGCCGCCTTCACCCGCGGTGGTGAGCTTGAACGTGCCGCCCTTCAGCGAAGCCAGGTACAGACTGCCCTGGTGGTAGGCCAGGCCGCTGGGCGTGGCGACCGAGGTGGGCCAGGTCTTCACCGGATCGGTGAACCCCGGGTTGCCGCACGGCCCGGAACAGGTCGGCCAGCCGTAGTTGCCACCGGGCTCGATCCTGTTCAGCTCGTCGACGTCACTCGGCCCGATGTCGGCGGTGTAGAGGTCGTCGCCCGCCCAGGCGAGCCCCTGCACGTTGCGGTGCCCCTTGGAGATCCACCTGTGACCGCCGGGGTTGCCGGGCGCGGCGTTGCCGTCGGTGTCGACGCGCAGCACCTTGCCACCGAGCGAGGCGTCGTCCTGGGCGTTCTGGGCCACCTGACCGTCACCGGTGCCCGCGTAGAGGTACCCGTCCGGCCCGAACCGCAGGCGCCCGCCGTGGTGGAACTGGCTGCCACGCGGGATGCCGGTGACGATCGGGGTGGGCGCGGAGCCGAGGGTGAGCTTGGCGATCCGGTTGTCGGAGTTGGCGGTGTAGTAGATGAAGACGGTCTGGTCGGTCTCGTAGTCCGGGGAAACGGCGAGGCCGAGCAACCCTCCTTCGGCGGTCACCACGGCTTCGGGAATGGTCTGCACTTCGACCACCTTGCCGTCGGTGAGCTTGCTGATCGACCGGGCGTTGCGCTGGGTGAACAGCGGCGTGCCGTCGGGCAGGAAGTCGACCGCCCAGGCCTGGTTCAGCCCACTGGCGACCTCCTTGACGGCCAGCGGCTCCACCCCGGCGGCGGACGGTGACAACAGGGCGGCGAGTGCGACCACGGACGAAACCGCAGCGACACGGCGGCGCAGGGACATGGACTGCTCCTTCTGCAGTGACCGATCACATCCAGCGGCGGTGCCGTGAATCGAACCAGGATAGGTGGTTAATTGCACACCACCATTCGGGCTAGCCCCACTGGCCAACGCCACCACGAGGCCCCCTTGGCGCTCGACACCCGGGATGCCGACCACCCCTTCCCATCCCCGGTCCAAAGCCAAAACACGGCGAGGCGGCTTCGTCAAGGCATCTTCCCAGCCTTGACGAAGCCGCCCTCACCGTAGTCACCCCGAAAAACCGGGGTGGAGCCGACAATTCAGGAAATCAAGCAGGCACCTGCCAAACCTGGTTCGAAGACCCCGCGCAATCCCAGAGCTGCAACCGCGTCCCATCCGCAGAACTCGGCCCGGTCGCATCCAGACACCGCCCCGAAGCCGGATTCCGCAGCGCCCCACCGGACGCCTGCCACACCTGCGCCCCCGTCCCGTTGCACTCCCACAGCTGCACCGGTGTCCCGTTCGCGGTACCGGCGCTGGTCACGTCGAGGCACTTCCCCAGCGCCCGCAGGGTGCCGCCGCCGGCGGTCCACTGCTGGGCCGGGCTGCCGTTGCAACTCCACAGCTGCACCGCCGTGCCGTTCGCGCTCGAAGCACCGGCCACGTCGACGCACTTCCCGCCGAACCCGGTGATCGCCCCACCGCCGGAACCGCCACCCATCACCGTGTCGTAGATCGCACTGACCAGCGAAGTGCTGCCGGTGGTGTCCTGCGACAGTTCCCAGTTCATCATTCCGCCGGCGTTCGCCATCGCCCACTGCGTTTTCCGCTTGATCGTCGGAATGCCGTTGTAGCACTGCTGGGCCCCGTTCGCGGTGACGCAGTCGCGGTTGGCGTTCGCCGGGTCCATCGCCACCAGTTGCGCGTAGGTCAGGTACCCCGGCCGGCTGTAGAACGGCACACCCAAGACCGTTTTCGCCGCGGGCAGGCCCCGGTTCTTCCATTCGTTCGCCGACGCGATCGACCAGTCGTAGTTCGCGTGCGGGCTGCCGCCGTCGTAGGCCATGATGTTGAGCCAGTCCACGTACCCGAACACCGCGGGCTGCACCCCGTTGGCGGTGTTCCCGCCGGACACCACGGCCGCGGTCAGCAGCTTCCCCCGGCTGTGCATCGCGGTGCTCAGCTGCTGCATCAACGCGGTGAAGTTGCTGCCCGACGCCCCCGGGTCCGGGTACTCCCAGTCCATGTCGACGCCGTCGAGGTGGTACTGGTTCACCACGTTCACCACGCTGTTGACGAACGTGGTCCGGCTGCCGGGGTTCGCCGCCAGCGCCTCGAACGCCGAGTCGTTGCCGTTGTTCCAGCCGCCGATCGCCAGCGAAACCTTGACCCCGTTGTTGTGCCCCTGCGTCACCAGCGACGACAGCTTGCCGGGATCGGGCACCGCCTGCAGCGTGCCGTTCGCGTTCGGCAGCACGAACGCGTAGTTGATGTGGGTCAGCTTGCCGTACTGGATGCTGTTGACGTTCCCGGACCACGACGGCAGGTACCCGACGCTCCGGAACCCGTTCGGCAGCACCGTGGCGCCCGCCGCCGGTGCGGCCGCCACGGCCACCGAAAGACCGGCCGCGACGGCCAGGCCCGCCGCTGCCCACCGTCGCCGGGAAGTGGTTGAAGGCATGCAGAATTCCCTTCGTATCCCTGCGGCGGCGGGATGGTCTAGACCTTACTCCCGGAGGAAGCGTTCGGCCAGAGCCGTGCCGGCCAAACCTTCGCGCATCCCCGCCGCGGTCCACGCCGCGAACGCTTCGTGCGGGGCCTTCGCCCAGTCCAGCGCGCCGAGCGGCGGCTCCGGGTCGTACTCGATGCCGAACTGCACCCCGCGCGCGAGCTCCTCGCCTTCCAGCCGCGCCACCAGGTGCAGCGCCATGTCGATGCCCGCGGCCACCCCGGCGGCGGTGACGAACTTGCCGTCCTCCACCCAGCGGTCCGCCACCGGCTCGGCCCCGAACTCCCGCAGGAACTCGCGGTGGCTCCAGTGCGTGTTCGCCTTCCGCCCGGCCAGCAGTCCCGCCGCGCCAAGGATCAGCGACCCGGTGCACACCGAGGCGACCACCTCGGCGCTCTCCGCCACCCGCCGCAGGTAGGCCAGCAGGTGCTCGTCGGCCGCCGCCCGCCAGGTCGGCGCGCCCCCGCCGGGCACCACCACGATCTCCGGTGACGGCACCTCGTCGAAGGTGTGGCTCGCCTTCAGGCCGAGCGGCGTGTCCGTGGGCACCAGCTCGTGGTCCCGGCTCACCACGACCGTCCGGTACTTCGGCGACAGCCCGGCCAGCGCGCCGAACACCTGCAACGGCCCGACCAGGTCCAGCACGGTCAACCCCGGGTACAGCACGCACGCGATCGTCTTCGGTTCAGTCATGCCACCCACGGTGGCCGCGCCGGGCCACCCGCGGACGGCCGATGTCCGGAATCCTGCGAACCGTGTCGGTAAGCCATCCGCTGCTACCGTCGCCCCATGACCAGGCAGATCCTCATCGCGGCCTTCCCGGAAGCGGAACTGCTCGACATCGCCTGCCCGTCGGACGTGTTCGACGCGGCCAACCGGCTGGGCGCCGACCCGGCCTACGAACTGCGGCTGGGCGGGCTCGACGGCAGGCCGATCCGCTGCCAGTCCGGGCTCTCGGTCAACCCGCAGGTGCGCCTCGACCAGGTGCCCGGCCCGCTCGACACGCTGCTGGTGGCGGGCGGGCTCGGGCACCTGGACGCCGCCGGGGACGGCCGGGTGGTGGCGCAGGTCCGGCGGCTCGCCGGGCTCAGCCGCCGGGTCGCCTCGGTCTGCACCGGGGCCACCCTGCTCGCCGCGGCCGGGGTGCTCACCGGCCGCCGCTGCACCACCCACTGGGCCGACGCCGCCCGCCTCGCCGCGCGCCACCCGGAGGTCGAGGTCGATCCGGCACCGCTGTACGTGCGCGACGGCGAGGTCTACACCTCCGCCGGGGTGACCAGCGGGCTCGACCTGGCGCTGGCGCTGGTCGAAGCCGACCACGGGCCGTCGATGGCCCGGCTGATCGCCCGCTACCTGGTCACCTACCTGCAGCGGCCGGGCAACCAGGCGCAGGTCAGCGTGTTCCTGGCCGCCCCGCCGCCGGAGCACCGGGTGGTGCGCGACCTGATCGGCCACATCGTCAGCCACCTCGACGCCGATCTCGGCACCCCGGCGCTGGCCACGCGGGCGGGCCTGAGCACGCGCCAGCTGACCCGCCTGTTCGACACCCACCTCGGCACCACGCCGGGCAGGCACGTCCGCCGGGTGCGGACCGAGGCCGCCGCGCAATTGCTCGGCGGCACCGACCTGCCGCTGTCCGCGGTGGCCCGGCGCTGCGGGTTCGGCTCCACCGAATCGCTGCGCCAGGCGTTCCTGGACCACTACGACACCCCGCCGTCGGCCTACCGCCGCACGCACCGGCGACGCCGGGTCGCGCTCGCCTAGACTCGAGCCCGATCGATCGAGGGGGCGTGCGGTGACGGCGAAACCGGTGGTGCTGCGGTTCTTCTGGGTGGCGGTGCTGCTCGGCCTCGCCGGTGCCTGGTTCACCTGCTGGCCGGTGCTCGAGGACGCCGGGTCGTGGCAGATCGACCTGGAGGTCTACCGCAACGGGTTCAACGCCTGGCGCGCCGACGGCGACCTCTACGGCGCGATGCCGGAAACGCAGATCGGCAACCCGCTGCCGTTCATCTACCCGCCGTTCGCGCTGCTGGCCCTGCTGCCGTTCGCCGCGCTGCCCTGGTTCACCGCGAACACCCTGCTGGTGCTGGCCGGTTTCGCCGCGATCGCGGCGACGGGCTACGTGGTGGGCAGGCAGGTGTGGCCCGAGGGCGGCCCCCGTGGCGCGATCGTGATCACCTCGCTGGCCACCCCGCTGGCCGTCTACTTGGAACCGGTGCACAACACCTTCGGCTTCGGCCAGGTCAACCTGCTGCTGATGGGCCTGGTCGCGGTCGACTGCCTGGCGCCGAAGGCGTGGTGGCCACGGGGCATCGGGGTCGGCCTCGCCGCCGCGGTCAAGCTCACGCCCGCCGCGTTCGTGTTGTTCTTCCTGCTGCGCAAGGACTACCGCGCGGCGGCCGTGGCCGCGGTGACCGGCGTGGCCGCCACCGCCGTCGGTTTCGTGGTGGACTTCGCCGGTTCGGTGAAGTTCTGGACCGGTGGTTCGGCCGGGCTGGCCGAGGTCAGCGGCTCACCGTTCCGCACCAACCAGGCCATCGAAGCCGCGCTCGCGCGGTTCGGCCTCTCCCCCGCCGACGTCACCGTGTGGTGGATCGTGCTCGGGCTGCTCGTGCTCGGCGTGACGGTGGTGGCCATGCGGCGGAGCGATCCGGCCCCGGCGCTGATGGCCAACGCCGCGCTGGCGCTGCTGGTCTCGCCGACCTCGTGGTCGCACCACTGGGTCTGGGTGGTGCCCGCGCTGGTGGTCATGCTCGCCTACGTGGTCCGGCGGGTGGCGGAGAGCTCGCTCACCGCGATCGGCTGGTTCACCGCCGCGCTGGTCACCGCGGTCGCCTTCGTCGTCGCCCCGTTCCACGAACTACCGGGGTACAACAACAAGGAACTGCTGTGGACCACCGGTCAGCAGTTCGCCGGGAACCTCTACCTGCTAGTGGCGGTCGCCCTGCTGCTGTGGCTGGCGGCCCCGGCGCTGGCCGGGCTCAGGAACGCCGGCGCGCTCGATCGCGCTGCCAATCGCTGACCGCCGTCAGCCCGGCGTCGATCTCCGCGCGCAGCAGCGAAACCTGCTGAGCCGCGACCTCGGGGCCGAGCAATCGGGCACCCGCTTCGGAGAACGCGGCCAGCGCTTCCCACGGGGAGTCGGCCAGCTCCCCGCACGGGGAACCTTCCGGCGGCGGCTCCAGGTCCTCGTCGAGCCCGGTCAGGCCGGCCGCGATCAGCGCCGCGACCACCAGGTGGGACTGGGCGTCCGCGCCGGCGAACCGGAACTCCAGGCGCGGGCGGTCACCACCGGCCACCCGGATCGACGCCGTGCGGTCGTCGGTGCCCCAGCGCAGCACCCGCGGGGAGAACGGGCCCGTGCGCAGGCGGACGTAGCTGTTCCAGGTCGGCGCCCAGATCGGCGTGAGCGCCCTGGCTTCGCGCAACACCCCGGCGAGGAACCCGCCCAGCCGCTCCACCGGTTGCCCGTCCACAGTGGACAACGACAGGTGCACGTGCCCGGAGCTGCCCTGCCCGGTACCCTCGGCGGCCAGGTAACCGGCCGTCACCCCGTGTTCGGCAGCCGCCCGCCGGACGAGGAACTGCTGCAACAGGACGTCGTCGCAGGCCGCGAGCGCGTCCCGGTGCCGCAGCACGATCTCGTACTGCCCCGGGTGGCATTCGGCACGGGCCGACTCGACGCCCAGCCCGGCCGCGCTCAGCAGTCCGGCGGCCGAGTCCAGCACCGGGCGGAGGCGCTCGGTGCCGCCGAGCGCGTAGTCGACCGGGTGCCCGGTCAGCGGCTCGCCGTCCGGGCCGCGGAAGGTGACCTCGTGCTCGATGCCGACCGAGGGCACCAGGCCGCGTTCCTCCAGCGCCGCCAGCTGACGCGCCAGCACCGTGCGCGGCGCGATGCCCACCGGTGACCCATCGGGCCATTCGACGTCGCAGACCACCGCCAGCGCTCCCGGCACCGGGGTCAGCGTGGCCAGGTCCGGCCGCATCCGCAGGTCACCGAACCGGCCGGCGTACCGGCGCAGTGATTCGGCCAAAGCAGGCGGAACCTCGCGGTCGACGTCCCAGACGAACACGTAGGAGCAGACGCCGTACCCGTGCGCCAGCACCTGTTCGGCGAAGAACCCGCCGTCCAGCTCGACCGCGGCGAACCGCGCGTGCGGATCGGGCACCAGCAGCAGCACCCGGGGCACCCCGGCGAGCCCGTCCGGGACCACCGCCGCCGCCCGCCGATCCGCCAGGCTGCGCGGCCCGGCCGGCCGCGGCGAACCGATCACCAGGCGCCCGCCGGGTCCGGGCCGTGCAGCGGGTTCGGCGCCCGGCCCCAGCGCACGTCGAACTCGTCGTCCCGTTCCACCTTGTCGAACCCGCCACCGGCGAGGTGCTCGCGGTTCAGCGTCACCCGCTCGACGTCCGGCGCGAACAGCGAGCAGGCGTCGAACCGGGCCGCCAGTTCCGGGTTCGCTTCGCGGAAGCGGTTGACCACTTCCCGCACCAGCGCCCAGAACCGGGCCCGCGGCAGGGAAAGCTCGTCCAGCAGCAGCTCGGCCCAGAACCGGAACTGGCCGGAGAACACCGAGCTGAACAGCGACTGCGCGAGCAGGTGCGCGGGCCAGCGGAGCATCTCCTCCGCGGCCTCCGGCGCGAGCTGGGCGTACACGTCGACGTCTTCGTCGAGCAGGTCCACGCCCTGCGCGAAGTCCTTGATCGCCACGCGCAGCGGCCTGCCGTCGGCGTCGACGATCAGGACCAGGTTCTGGCCGTGCGGGCAGAAGCCCACGCCGTACCGCAGCAGCCACTGCAGCAGCGGGGTCAGCAGCAGGTCGAACAGCCGCCCGCACCACTGTTCCGCGTCCAGCCCGGAGCGCTGGATCAGGGTGGCGAGCACCGAGGCACCGTCCGGTCCCCGGTACGGCAGCGCGGCGAAGGACAACGCGTGCTCGCCCTCGCCGACCCGCTCGCGCAACGGCTCGCGCCACAGCGCGCCGAGCGTTTCGTGGAAGCGGTACGGCAGTTCGTCCAGCGCACCGAACAGCGGGTGCCGGACCGACACGCTGGCCACCTCACCCAGCAGCTCGAACCGGTACTGCTCGGTGAGCACCGGATCGGCCGCGCTGACCTGCTTCAGCCACGCGGTGATCGCCGGGCCCGCCAGCGTCGCCGCCGAGTTCAGCCCGCGGTAGACCAGCGTGTTGCGCACGGAGACGGCCGTCTTCACGTCGCGGCGCCCGGGCCTGCTCACGTTCGCCAGCGTGCGGACCGTCTGGTGTGGACGGTAGTGGTCGTGGCCGGTGCCGAGGTCGATCAGCACGCCGGTGCTCAGCTCGGCGGCGTAGAGCGTGCCGATGATCTCGTCGGCCTGCCACGGGTGCACCGGCACCCAGAGGTAGTCCGCCGGATCGCCGTGCTCGGCCACCTTCGCGGTGAACTCGGCACGCAGGTCGTGGTCGAGTTCCTCGGCCAGCAGCCGCTCTTCGCTCAGTTCGGCGACGCAGCGGAATTCGGCGTGCTCGCGGTGCACGGCGAACCAGCGCAGGACCACGTCGGCACCGGACTCCGGGGAGTACCGCTCGCGGTCGGCCGCCGAGAAGCCGACGCGGCCCTTGTTCAGCACCAGCCGCGGGTGCCCGGTCAGGTGCCCGTCGGCGAGGTCGTAGTCCAGGGTGGACAGCACCGCCGCCGACGGCGCGGCGGCGAGGCGGGTGGCTTCGTTCGCCACCGTGGCGGTCAGCTCGGCCAGCACGTCGGCGAGGCGGAGCCCGCTCAGGCCGAGCGCGGCCCTGGCGTCCACCACCAGCGTCCGCGGATCGTCGGCGGGCGCGGTCCGCTCGGCCACGCGCACCGCGCTGCCCGGTTCCACGGTCCACGCGTCGAACGCACCGCGGCGGGCGCGGAACTCGTACCGGGCGCCCGGCAGCGTCAGCACCCAGCCGCGGTACCCGGCACCGGACTCCGCCGGATCCGCCGGTTCGGGTCGCAGCAGGCCCTCGTAGGACAGCTCCCCCAGCATCTTGTGCACGATGAGCGCACCGGCCGCCCGCCACGCCGCGGCGGTGTCCGCCGGGTCGCCGGTGGCCAGGGAAACCTGCGCTGTCTCGGTCACGAGCCCTCCAGTCCGAACGTGGTGAACGCGGCGCGTTCCGGCAACGGGTAGACCGTACGCCCGCTGATCTCGTTGAGGATCCTGGCCGAGCGCCAGGCGGCCAGGCCGAGGTCCGGCGCGCCGACGCCGTGGGTGTGGCGCTCGGCGTTCTGCACGAACACCGAACCGGTCACCCCGGACGGCAGCGCCAGCCGGTAGTCCCGGCCGATCACCGGGCGGCCGGCCGCGTCACGAGCGCAGTCGCCGGTGAACGGGGCCGGCGTCTCGGTGTACCCGGTCGCGGCCACCACGGCTCCGGTGTGGACGGTCGCCGTCGAGCCCTGCTCGGTGTGCCGCAACCGCAGTTCGACGCCCGCCTCCGCGTGCCGGGCACCGACCACCTCGACCCCGGGGGTGAGCGTGACGTCCGGCCAGCCGCCGCCGATGCCCAGCTGGTACAGCTCGTCGTGGATGGCCGCGATCGTCTCGGCGTCGATGCCCTTGTACAACTGCCACTGCGACGGGACCAGCCGGTCGCGGACCGGCTCGGCCAAGCCGTGGAAGTAGGCCGTGTAGTCGGGGGTGAACTGCTCCAGGCCCAGTTTCGAGTACTCCATCGGGGCGAACGAACGGGTCCGGCTGAGCCAGCGCAGCCCGTGCGGCCGGGCCCGCAGCAGGTCCAGGAACACCTCGGCACCGGACTGCCCGGAGCCGAGCACGGTGACCGACGGCGCGGCGAGCAGTTCCTCCCGCGCGTCCAGGTAGCCCGCCGAGTGCACGACCGGCGCACCGGGGTCGCCGACGAGGTCCCGCAGCGGCTCGGGGACCCGCGGCGAGGTGCCCACCCCGAGCACGACGTTGCGGGCCAGCACCGGATCGCCCTCGGCGAAGGACAACACGAACGCGTGCTCCCCGGCGTTCCACCGCACGTCGGTCACCGTACGCCCGAACCGGCACGAGGGCAGCCGCTCACTGGCCCAGCGGCAGTAGTCGTCGTACTCGGCCCGCGGCACGTGGAAGCGCTCGGCGAAGTAGAACGGGAAGAGCCGGTCCTTCGCCCGCAGGTAGTTCAGAAAGGACAGTTCGCTGGTCGGGTCGGCCAGGGTGACCAGGTCGGCGAGGAAGGGCACCTGCAGCGTGGTGCCGTCGATGAGCAGCCCGGGGTGCCAGCGGAACCCGGCCCGGCGGTCGAAGAAGACCGCGTCCAGCTCCGGCACCCCGGCGGCCAGTGCGGCCAGCGACAGGTTGAACGGGCCGATGCCGACCCCGGCGAGGTCCACCGGACCGGTCACGAAAGGACCCGCTCCTCGCCGGTGGCGGCCATCGCCGCGGCCGTTTCCACCACCAGGTCCAGCAGCGGCCGGTAGTCCGCCGCGGTGGCCGCCGGGTTGAGCAGGGTCAGCTTCAGCCAGACCTGGTCGGCGCCGCCGGGACCGGTGGGCATGGTGGCGCGGCCGAGCACCGCCCGGCCCGCTTCCAGCAGCGTCCGCCGCACGCGCACCACCACGTCGTCGGAAGCCCGCGGGCGGAAGAGCACAGTGGACAGTGACGGCGCCGCCCACAGCCGCAGGCCGGGATTGGCGGCCACGTCCTCGGCCACCTCGGTGGCGGTGTCGCAGCAGTGCGCCACCAGCCGCCCGAGTTCCCGGTGGCCCAGCGCGCGGAAGGTGACGGCCATGCGGAAGGCGTCCGGCCGCCGCGAGGTGCGGATGGACCGGCCGAGCAGGTCCGGCAGCCCGGCTTCGGTGTCGTCGTCGGCGTTGAGGTACTCGGCCCGCACGTCCAGCGCGGCCAGCCGCCCGGCCTCGCGGCAGGCCAGCAGCCCGGCCGCGACCGGCTGCCAGCCGAACTTGTGCATGTCCAGCGCGACGGTGTCCGCTTCGGCGAGCCCGGCCAGCAGGCCCGCGTGGGCCGGGCTGAACAACGCCATGCCGCCGTACGCGGCGTCGACGTGCAGGTGGGCGCCCGCGGCCCGGCACAGCACGGCGATCTCGGCCAGCGGGTCGATCTCGCCGGTGTTCGTGGTGCCCGCGGTCGCCACCACCACGGCCGGTTCGGTCAGCTCGTCCAGCGCCTCGGCGAGCGCGTCGGGGCGGAGCCGGTCACCGTCGCAGGCGACGACCACCGGCGCGGGCAGGCCGAGCACCCAGGCCGCCCTGGCCACGCTGTGGTGCGCGTTCGCGCCGCAGACCGGGACGACCCGGCGGCCGGGGGCGTGCTCGCGGGCGAGCAGCAGGCCGAGCAGGTTGGCTTCGGTGCCACCGCTGGTCACCACGGCGTCGGGCGCGGTCTCGCCGGGGAAGCACACCCCGGCCAGCGCGGCGGTGAACTCCCGTTCCAGCTCACTGGCCACCGGCGCCTGGTCCCACGAGTCCATCGACGGGTTCAGCGCGGACGCCACCACGTCCGCGGCCACCGAAACGGCCAGCGGCGGGCAGTGCAGGTGCGCGGCGCACCACGGATCCGCCGGATCGACCGAACCCGCGGCGAGCAGGGCGCTCAATTCGGACAAAGCTCGTTCGGCACCCACGCCCTCGGCGGGCAGCGAGCCGGCGGGCAGCACGGACGCCAGTTCCGCGGCCACCGCGGCCGGGCCACCACCCGGCGCCGGTCCGCGGCGCTCGGCCGCACCCCGCGCGAAACCCCGCAGCGCGAAGGGAATCAGCTCGGCCAGCCGTTCGTGCCCGGCCGTTCCGCCGGCCAGTGCCGGACCCGGTTCCCCGCGCGAGTTCGCCACCCGTCCTCCTTAGGTATGCCTATCCTGAACCAGGGTACGGACCACCGCTTGCCGCTTCATCATGTGGGTGCCCGGGCGCACGGCGGTGCCGCCATCCGGTCGACCTCGGGCCTCCGCCGGGTACATTCGCCCGCGGAGGTGACGATCTTGCCGGCACGCGTCCTCGGTGCGGTCGCGCTCGGCGGGGCGCTCGGCAGCCTCGCCCGCTTCGGCCTGTCCGTGCTGTTCCCGCACCCGCCCGGCGGTTTCGCGGTGTCCACAGTGCTCGTCAACGTGACCGGCTGCCTGCTCATCGGCGTGCTCTACACCGCCTCCGCCGGCGCGCTGCTGCGGGCGTTCCTCGGGGTCGGCGTGCTCGGCGGCTACACCACGTATTCGACGTCGGTCCTCGACGCCCTGCAGGCCGCACAGCACGGCGACCTGTGGCAGGCGTTCGCCTACACCTTCGGCACGCTCGCCGCCTGCCTGCTGGCCGTGGCGCTCGGCGTGCGGCTCACCAGCCGGGCCACCCGATCGGGCGAGGCGTGACCGCGCTGCTCGTCGCGGTGGGTGGCGCCGCCGGTGCCGTCCTGCGTTACCTCGTGCACCGCTTGCTGGGCCCGCGCCCGGGCTTCCCGTGGCCGACCTTCTGGGTCAACGTCGCCGGTTCGGCGGTGCTGGGCCTGCTCACCGGAACCACCGGCGCGGTGCAGGCGGTGCTCGGCATCGGTTTCTGCGGAGCGCTGACCACCTACTCCACCTTCGGTCACGAGACCGTGGACCTGGTGAGCAGGGGCCGCACCGGGCAGGCGGCGGGATACGTGGCGGCCACCCTGACCGCCGGGTTCGGCGCCGCCCTGCTCACCCTGTCCGTCGGGAGCTAAGCCGGCCGCAGCGCGCGCACCTGCTCGAACGGGTCCCCGCCGGTGGGCAGCAGGGCGATCACCGAGGTGGTCAGCCCGTTGTCCACATAGGACTGCACGCGCTCGCGGCAGGCTTCCGGGCTGCCGTGCACGATCAGGTCGTCGACCACCTCGTCCGGAATGGCCTCGTTCGCCGCCTTGCGGTCACCCGCCGCCCACGCCCGGTGCATCGGGGCGAGGACCTCCTCGCGGCCCAGCCAGTCGTGGAACTTCGCGTACACCGGCACGGTCAGGTAACTGCTGATCAGCAACCGGCCGAGCCCGCGCGCGGCGTCGGCGTCCTCGGTGGGGCAGACGAAGATCCGCGCGGCCAGTTCCGGTCCGGTGCCGAGCACCTCGCGCACCTTCGGCACGTCACCCGGCGCCAGCCAGTTCGTGATGGCGCCGTCCGCCTCCTTCGCGGCGAGCTTGAGCATGCCGGGCCGCAGCGCCGCCAGCATGATCGGCGGCGCCGGGTCGGGGATGCGCTCCAGCCGGAACTTGCTCACCGAGAACGTCGGGTACTGCTCGGTGACCTTCTCCCCCGCCAGCGCGGACCGCAGGAAGCGCAGCGTGTCCCTGGTCCTGGCGAACGGTTCGCTGAACTCCGCGGCGTTCCAGCCCTCGACGATCACCGGTGACGAGGTGCCGATGCCGAGCACGAACCGGCCCGGCGCGCATTCGGCCAGTGTCGCCGCGCTCATCGCGAGCAGCCCCGGCCCGCGGGTGTACACCGGCACGATCGCGGTGCCCAGCCGCAGCGACGGCGCCCACTGCGAGGCCAGCAGCAACGGCGAGAACGCGTCCGTCCCGGCGGTTTCGGCGGACCAGGCATCGGTGTAGCCCAGGTCCGGCAGCTCCTGCACCAGCTCGCGGTGCGCGGCCAGCGGGACCCCGGTCAGCGGGATCGTGATGCCCCAGCGGTTCACGCGTCCTGTTCCTTCCGGTGCGCTTCGAGTTCGCGGTGCAGCCAGCCGACCTGCAACCGCACCAGGTTCTCGGCGACGGACTCGGTCTGCGGGGTCATGTGCGTGGCCCCGGCCAGCGGCAGGAAGGTGTGCGGCCGCCCGGCGGCCAGCAGCGCCGAGGACAGCCGCAGCGTGTGCGCCACGAACACGTTGTCGTCGGCCAGCCCGTGCACCAGCAGCAGCGCCCGGCGCAGGTCCCCGGCACCGGCGATGAGCGAGTTCCGTTCGTAGCACTCGGCGTCCTGCTGCGGGGTGCCCAGGTAGCGCTCGGTGTAGTGGGTGTCGTACAGGGACCAGTCGGTGACCGGCGCACCGGCGACCGCCGCGTGGAACACGTCCGGCCGCCGCAGCACCGCCAGCGCCGAGAGGTACCCGCCGTAGGACCAGCCGCGGATGCCCACCCGGTCCAGGTCCAGCGCCGGGTGCTCGGCGGCCGCCGCGTGCAGCGCGTCCACCTGGTCGGCCAGGGTGACCTCGGCCAGCGCGCGGGAGATCTCCTTCTCCCAGGCGGGGCCGCGGCCCGGCGTGCCGCGGCCGTCCGCGACCAGCACGGCGAAGCCCTGGTCGGCCAGCCACTGCGGGTTCAGGAAGGCGTTGCGGCTCTGCAGCACGCGCTGCGCGTGCGGGCCGCCGTAGGGGTCGAGCAGCACCGGCAGCTTGCCCTGCTCCGGGCGGTACCCGGTGGGCAGCAGCAGCGCCGCGCGCAGGCCGCGCTCGCCCAGCGTCAGCCAGGTCAGGTTCGGCTCCAGCCCCGGGTCCACCGTGGACGAGACGATCTTCGCCACCGGCTGGGCGTCGGCCAGCACGGTCACCTCGGGTCCGCTGTGCTCCAGGCTCCACGACGACAGCACGGTGACCGCCGCCGAACCGGAGCCGATGTGCACACCGTCCGAAAGGGACAACCGCTGGACCTCGTCACCGGCGGTGCGGTAGACGTGGATCTGCGTCGGGTCCTCGGCCGACGCGCTGAACAGCACCTCGTCCCCGACGTGCAGCACCGAGCGCACCTGCAGCCCCGGCCCGGTGACCGCGCGGTTGTCCACGATCAGCCGGTAGGTGTCGTCGGCGACGCCGACCCGGACCAGCCTGCCGTCCGCCGTCCACGCCGGCACCCCCGGCACCAGCTCCACCCAGTGCTCGTCGGTTTCCGCGTGCAGCAGGAAGGTCGAGCCGTCGCGCACGTCCACCGAGCGGATCTCCAGCCGCCGCTGGTCGCGCGGCTGCACCGCGATCAGCGGCGGGCCGCCCGCCGACCAGTGCACCGACGCCAGGTACTCCCAGTCACCGCGCTCGACGTCCACCCGGCTGCCGTCCAGCCCGATGATCGACAGCGACACGTCCACATTGGCCGTTCCGGCGGCCGGGTAGGCCACGGTGTGCACCTCGGCGTCCGGGTGCGCGGGGTCGGCGATGTTCCACCGCGGCACCGCCGTCCCGTCGCTGCGCTCCACCAGCAGCCGGTCGCCTTCGGGGGACCACCAGTACCCGCGGGCGCGGCCCATCTCCTCCGCCGCGATGAACTCGGCGAGCCCCCAGGCGAGGTGCTCCCCCGGCTCGTCGACCAGCAGCCGGTCCGCGCCGGTGGCCGGCTCGACCACCCGGAGCCGCCGGTCGCGCACGTAGGCCACGTGGGTGCCCGCCGGGTTCGGCCGCGGATCGATCACCGCGGTCTCCACCAGCGTGCGGACCTGCCCCGAGGCCAGGTCGACGGTGTGGAGCTTGCCGGACAGGCTGAAGGTGGCCAGCCGGAACCCGGCGTCCACCGCGTAGCCGACCACCCCGCCGGAGGTCTCGCGGCTGCGCTCGCGCCGGGCCCGCTCCTCGGGCGGCAGGTCCTCTTCGCCGGGCAGCAGCTGAGCGGCGTCGACCACCTTGGTCTCGGTGCCGGTGCCCAGGTCGAGGTTCCACAGGCTGTTGCGCCGGTCGACCCCGGATTCGGCCCGCAGGAACAGCACGCGGCGCCCGTCCGGGGAGATCCGGAACTCCTTGGGCGCGCCCAGGGTGAACCGCTGGGTGCGGGCCTGTTTCCGGAGGAAGGAGACGTCGTCACTCACGGGCAGCACTCTGTCAGACGCGCCACCGGTTGGCTACGGCAGCGCTTTCGCCGCGGCCAGCGCCGCCAGTTCGGCCGTCACGTCGTAGCCGGGCTGCGGGTAGGCGGGCGCCATCTCACGCAGGGTTTCCAGCAGCAGCCCGGCGACCGCCCAGTTCCGGTACCACTTGCGGTCGGCGGGCACCGCGTACCACGGCGCGGCGGCGGTCGAGGTCTGCCGCAGCACCCCGCGGTAGGCCCGCTGGTAGTCGTGCCACCGCCCGCGGGCCTCGAGGTCGGCGGGGGTGTACTTCCAGCGCTTGGCCGGATCGCGCAGCCGGGCGGTCAGCCTGCTCAGCTGCTCCTCCGGCGAGATGTGCAGGAACACCTTGACGATGGTGGTGCCCGCGGCGATCAGCTCCTGCTCGAAGTCGTTGATCTCGCGGTAGCGCTGCTTCAGGTCCCGGCCGGCGAGCTGCCCGAGCACCCGCGGCACCAGCACGTCCTCGTAGTGGGAGCGGTCGAACACGCCGATCTGCCCCGGTTCGGGCAGCACCTTCCGCACCCGCCACAGGAAGTGGTGCCGCAGCTCCTCCCCGGTCGGCTTCTTGAACGCCTGGTACCGCACGCCCTGCGGGTTCACCATGCCGAGCACGTGCCGGACCGTGCCGCCCTTGCCCGCGGTGTCCATGCCCTGGAGCACCAGCAGCAGGCTGCGGCGCTGCTCGGCGAACAGCCGTTCCTGCAGCTCGTCCAGCTCGGCCCCCAGCTCGGGCAGCTGCGCCCGCGACTTGGCCTTCTTCACCGGGCCGACCGGCCGGTCACGCGGGTCCGGCAGCACCACCCCGGCCGCCTCGTCCACGCGGAACGCGTCACGCACCGTCATCCCGCGACAGTAGAACAGCGACCGCCACACCGCACGACGGGCCGGTCGCAACGAATCGTCGCCTGAAGCCGCCAACTGCGCAACGAACGCCGGTCAGAAGCAATGATTTCCGGATGAAGGTTCCCCGGACAGCCCCTAACCTGATCGCATGACGACCTCCGCCGCCGCGTACGTGGCCCTCGACGAGCAGTGGGGCACGCACAACTACCACCCCCTGCCCGTGGTCATCGCCGAAGCCGACGGCGCCTGGGTCACCGACGTCGAGGGCAAGCGGTACCTGGACTTCCTCGCCGGGTACTCCGCGCTCAACTTCGGGCACCGGCACCCGGCGCTGGTCGCCGCGGCCACCGAGCAGCTGGGCCGGGTCACGCTCACCTCGCGGGCGTTCCACCACGACCAGCTGGGCCGGTTCTGCCAGGAGCTGGCCGAGCTGACCGGCACCGAGATGGTGCTGACGATGAACTCCGGCGCCGAAGCGGTGGAGTCCGCGGTCAAGCTCGCCCGCAAGTGGGCCTACCGGGTCAAGGGCGTGCCGGACGGGCAGGCGGAGATCGTCGTGGCCGGCTCGAACTTCCACGGCCGCACCACCACCATCGTCTCCTTCTCCACCGACGAGACCGCGCGTGCCGACTTCGGCCCGTTCACCCCCGGCTTCGTCACCGTGCCCTACGGCGACGCCGAAGCGCTCGCCGCGGCCATCGGCCCGCGGACGGCGGCCGTGCTGCTCGAACCGATCCAGGGCGAGGCGGGCGTGATCGTGCCGCCGGAGGGTTACCTGGCGCAGGCGCGCCGGCTGTGCGACGAGTCCGGCTCGCTGCTGGTCTTCGACGAGATCCAGTCCGGCCTGGCGCGCACCGGCACGCTGCTCGCCTCGGAGCACGACGGCGTGCGCGCCGACGTCTACACCCTCGGCAAGGCCCTCGGCGGCGGCATCCTGCCGGTGTCCGCGGTGGTCGGCTCGCGGGACGTGCTCGGCGTGCTGCAGCCGGGTGAGCACGGCTCCACCTTCGGCGGCAACCCGCTCGCCTGCGCGGTCGGCCGGGCGGTGGTCCGGCTGCTGGCCACCGGCGAGTTCCAGCAGCGCTCGCGGGAACTGGGTGCGCACCTGCACGAGCGGCTGGCGAAGCTGGTCGGCAACGGCCTGTCCGCGGTGCGCGGGCGCGGGCTGTGGGCCGGGGTGGACATCGCCCCCGGTGGCCCGACCGGCCGGGAGGCTTCGCAGGCGCTGGCCGGGCTCGGGGTGCTGTGCAAGGAAACCCACGGCCACACCCTCCGCCTGGCACCGCCGCTGGTGGTCGAACAGGACGAATTGGACCGCGGCGTGGAAGCGCTGGCCGAGGTCATCGGCGCACGCTGAATCTGGTTAGCTCGCCCCATCGGTGAAGGGAGCGGGCCATGGTCAGCGGACGGCGCGACGCGGCGGCACTGCGGGAGGTCCAGGACCCGGACGAGGTGCGGGCCCGGGGTGAGGCGCTGCGCGCGGCGACCCCGCCGTCCGCGCACGACCACGAGGCAGCCGGACGGCGGCGGCCCGGTGTGCTGGAGTTCATCGAGACCAGCAACGCCGGGCGGCTGCCGTCGCTGGTGCCGCTGCGCATGGGCCGGATGGTCTCCTCCCCGTTCTCGTTCTTCCGCGGGGCCGCCGGGCTGATGGCCGCCGACCTCGCCGACGCGCCGAAGAGCGGGCTGATCGCCCAGATCTGCGGGGACGCGCACGCGGCGAACTTCGGCCTGTACGGCACCCCGGACGGCGAGATCGTGATGGACATCAACGATTTCGACGAGACCGTGCCGGGCCCGTGGGAGTGGGACGTCAAGCGGCTGGCCACCAGCCTGGTGCTGGCCGGTCGTGAAGGCGGCGTCTCGGCGTCGAAGTGCCGCGAAGCCGCCGAGGACGTGGTGAAGTCCTACCGGCGGACCGTGCGGAACCTGGCCGAGCTGCCGTTCATGCGCTCGTGGAACGCGCTGCCCAACGCCGCGGCGCTGAGCCGGGTCAAGGCCGACGAGCTGATCGACGACTTCGCCGACGCCGCGGCCAAGGCGCGCAAGAACACCAGCGCCAGGGTGGTGGCGAAGTGGACGCGGGAGAACCGGTTCGTCGAGGAGCCGCCGGTGCTGACCCGGGTGGACGAGGCGACCGCCGAAGCCGTCACCACCGGTTTGGTGTCCTATGTGGACACCCTGCGGGAGTCGCGGCGGAACCTGATCACCCGGTACGGGGTGGCCGACGTGGCCTTCCGGGTGGTCGGCACCGGCAGCGTCGGCCTGCGCAGCTACGTGGCGCTGCTGCAGGGCAACACCGGCGAGGCGCTGGTGCTGCAGGTCAAACAGGCCCGGCCGTCCTCGCTGGAGCCGTTCCTGGACTGCCCGCCCGCCGAGCACGAGGGGCAGCGCATCGTGCACGGCGCCCGGCTGGTCCAGGCCGAGACCGACATCCTGCTCGGCTGGACCACCATCGAGGGCCACCCGTACATCGTGCGCCAGTTCCGCAACATGAAGGGCGACATCGATCCGACCGCGCTCAAGGGCAACCACCTCGACGACTACGGGCGGCTGGCCGGTGCCCTGCTCGCCCGCGCGCACGTGCGCTCCATCGACCCGCGGCTGCTCGCCGGGTACTTCGCCGACGACGAGGAGATGGACGAGGTGGTGGGCCGGTACGCGGTGCGCTACGCCGACCAGACCGAAGCCGATCACGCCGAACTGGTGGCCGCGGTGGAAGCCGGGCGCGTCGAAGCCGAGATCGAAACCGGCGGCTGAGCCGGGCTGCTAAGGTCCAGGTGACCTAGGCCACCCGAACCAGGACGTGCATGACGGAGAGCGAGAAGTCGCCGAAGTACCACCGGATCGCGAACAGCATCCGCGCCCGGATCATCTCCGGTGAGCTACCGGCGGGCGCGAGCGTGCCCTCGGAACGGCAACTGAGCGAGGAGTGGGGCGTGGCACGCCCCACCGCCGCCGACGCGCTGCGCCTGCTGCGGCACCAGGGGTACGTGGAGAGCAGGCACGGTTCCGGCACCTACGTGCGCGGGGACCTGCCCGGCGCACACGGCAGGCGCTTCGCCCCGTCGCGCACCATCGACGTCAGCTTCCCGCTCGACGCCGGGCTGGAGGTGCTCGTCGCCGAGCAGGTCGCAGCACCCCCGCACGTGACCGACGCGTTCGGTGCCCAGGAGGGCAGCCACGGCGTCCGGCGGCAGGTGCTGGTCAGCGATCCGGGCGGCACCCCGGCGGAACTGCGCACCTCGTGGTTCGGCGGCGATCTCGCCACGCGGGCCCCGGGCCTGCTGGACCCCGCCTTGGCCCCGGCCGAGGTGGACACCTACGTCACCACCCACGCCGGACCACGGCCCTCGTTCGGCCGGGACCAGGTCCGGGCCCGGCTCGCCACCCCCGTCGAGCGGAAACGGCTGCAACTGCCCAGCCCGTCGGCGGTGCTCGAACAACACCTGGTCGTCTTCGACGCCGACGGCAACGCCTTCCGGTTCGACGAGTCGGTCTTCCCCGCCGAGGTGTGGAAGCTCCTGCATCCGTACCCGCTCTCCTGACCCGCTTGCCTGCCGAGTGGACTATGCCACTCTAACCGACGGGTGGCCTAGGCCACAACCGGCCCCGGCTGCCCGGCCGCCGAGCGCCTCGAGAGGCGGGCTGCACCGCGCAGCTCACCAGCAACCGCGGCAGTGCGCCGGAGGCTTCGGGCGGTCCCGCCGCTCAGCGCACCCGGTCCACCCGTCCCTCCGTCCACACCGGCTCCCCCACCTCGCTGACCTCCCCCGAAGCCGCGAAGAGCACGAACCGGTCGAACGAGCGCGCGAACCACCGGTCGTGCGTGACCGCGACCACGGTGCCGGTGAACCCCGCCAGCGCCTCCTGCAGTGCCTCCGCCGAAATCAGGTCCAGGTTGTCGGTCGGCTCGTCGAGCAGCAGCAGGGTGGCACCGCCCAGTTCGAGCAGCAGCACCTGGAACCGCGCCTGCTGCCCACCCGAGAGCGTCTCGAACCGCTGGTCACCGGCGGCGGCGAGGCCGTAGCGGCTCAGCGCGGCCATCGCCGTGCCGCGGTCGACGCCCGGCCGCGTGTCGTCACCGCGCCACAGCAGCTCGGCCAGGGTGTGCCCGAGCCACTCCGGGTGCTGGTGCGTCTGCGCGAACAGGCCGGGCACCACCCTGGCCCCCAGCCGGCACACCCCGCTGTGCGCCACCGACCCGTCACCGCCGAGCAGCCGCAGGAAGTGGCTCTTGCCCGAACCGTTCGAGCCCAGCACGCACACCCGGTCGCCGAAGAAGACCCCCAGGTCGAACGGCCGCATCAACCCGGTCAGCTCCAGCCCGGTGCAGGTGATCGCCCGCAGCCCGGTCCGGCCGCCGCTCAGCCGCGGCTTGAGCTTCTGCTCCTTCGGCGGCAACGGCGGCGCCCCGCCCTCGTCGAACTTCCGGAGCCGGGTCTGCGCGGCCCGGTACCGCGAGGCCATCTCGTCGCTCATCGAGGCCGCGCGCTGCAGCGAGCGCACCAGTTCGACCAGCTGCTCGTGCTTGTCGTCCCACCGCCGCCGCAGTTCGGCCATCCGCTCCCAGCGGGCCCGGCGCGCCTCGTGCCAGCGGCCGAACCCGCCGCCGTGCACCCAGGTCGTGCCACCCTCCAGGGTGACGACGTGCGTGGCCGCCGCGGCCAGCAGTTCCCGGTCGTGGCTGACCAGCAGCACCGCCTTGCCGGTCTCGGCCAGCCGCTCCTCCAGCCAGCGCTTGCCGGGCACGTCGAGGTAGTTGTCCGGCTCGTCGAGCAGCAGCACCTGCTCCGGCCCGCGCAGCAGCGCCTCCAGCACCAGCCGCTTCTGCTCGCCACCGGAGAGCGTGCGCACCTCGCGGAAGCGCGCCCGGTCGTACGGCACGCCGAGCGCGGCCACGGTCACCGTGTCCCACAGGACCTCCGCCGCGTACCCGCCCGCTTCACCCCAGTTCGCCAGCGCTTCGGCGTAGCGCATCTGGGTGGCTTCGTCGTCGGTGTCCATCAGCAGCAGTTCGACCGCGTCCAGTTCGGCGGCGGCCGCGCGCAACGGCACCGGCGCCACGGCGAGCAGCAGGTCGCGGACCGTGCGCTCGTCGCGCACCGAGCCGATGAACTGCGGCATCAGCGCGAACCCGCCCTGCACCTGCACCCCGCCGGAGAGCGGGGTCAGCTCGCCGCCGAGCAGGCGCAGCAGCGTGGTCTTGCCGGCCCCGTTGTCCCCGACCAGCGCCACCACCTGGTCCGCGCCGACGCGGAACGACACGTCCTCGAACAGCTGCCTGCCGTCGCTGAGCCGGTAGGACAACGCACTCGCCTCGAGATAGCCCACCCGCGCATGGTGACCGACCGCGTGGGCGCGGGCGACCGAATTACCCGTAGGCTCGCCGGTATCGACCGGACCACCAGGACCAGGACCACGGCCACGCTGGGCACCGCGCTGGCCGGGTTCACCGTGTTCCTGGTGCTGGGCCTGCTCTTCGCCGGTGAGCACGGCTTCGCCGCACCGGACGCGGGGATCGCCAGGGTCGTGGAGAACACCTTGGGCGGCAACGAGTTCGTGCTGCGCGTACTGGTGCTGCCGACCGAGCCGCACGTGCTGCTGCCCGCGCTCGCGCTGCTCGCGATCGGCTGCGCGGTCCGGCGGCACTGGACCGGGCTCGCGCTGACCGTGCTGGCCCCCGCCGTCGCCGTGCTGCTGTCGAGCTGGGTGCTCAAACCGTGGTTCGGCCGCTACTACGACGACCACCTCGCCTATCCCAGCGGGCACACGGTGAGCCTGGTCACCACGCTCACCGTGGCGGTGCTGCTGGTCCGGGCGGCCCGCACGGCGTTGCTGGTGGCCGCGATCGGCGTGCTGCTGACCGCCGGCGCCGGGATCGGCATGATCGGCCTGCACTACCACTACGCCACCGACGTGGCCGGTGGCGCCGGGCTGGCCGTGGCGCTGGTGCCGCTGCTCGCGGCCGTGCTCACGACCGCGGCGCGGGCTTGCTCGCGTCCCTCGCCAGCGCCGTCAGCCTGCTCACCGCCCGCAGGTACTTCTTCCGGTACCCGCCCTGGAGCATCTCCTCGGTGAACAGCGCCGACAGCGGTTCCCCGGAGGCCATCACCGGGATCGCGCTGTCGTAGAGCCGGTCGGCGAAGGCGACCAGCCGCAGGGCGACGGTCTGGTCCGGCGCCGCGAACACCCCGCGCAGGTGCACCATCGGCACACCGCGCACCAGCCGCCCGTACCGCGACGGGTGCAGTTTCGCCAGGTAGCCGCACAACTCGCCGAAGTCGTCCAAAGTGGATTCCGGGACGGCGGCGGCCGAGGCGCCCAGTTCGGCGTCCGCCGCGGGCGGTGGTGCCTCGGGCAGGCCGCGGTGGCGGTAGTCGGGGCCGTCCACCCGGACCACGCCGAACCGCGCGGACAGCGACTGGATCTCCCGCAGGAAGTCCTCCGCAGCGAACCGGCCCTCCCCCAGCTTGTCCGGCAGCGTGTTCGAGGTGGCGGCGATGAAGACACCGGCGTCGGTCAGCTCGCGCAGCAGCCGGGTCACCAGCATGGTGTCGCCGGGATCGTCCAGTTCGAACTCGTCGATGGTGAGCAGCCGGTGCTCGGACAGCCGCCGCACCGCCTCGGCGAAACCCAGCGCCCCCACCAGGTGCGTCAGCTCGACGAAGGTGGCATAAGCCTTGGGCGACGGCGAATCGTGCCAGATGGACGCGAGCAGGTGCGTCTTGCCGACGCCGAAACCGCCGTCGAGGTAGAGCCCCGGCTTCTCCTCGGCCGCCGCGCCACCACCGCCGAACAGCGTGCGCCACTTCGACCTGGGCTTGGCCGCGGCGCTCACCCGGGCGGCGAACGCCGAGCAGTCGCGCACGGCGGCGGCCTGGCTGGGCTCGCCGGGGTTGGGCACGTAGGTGTCGAAGCGCACGCCGTCGAACCGCGGCGGCGGGACCAGCGAGCCGATCAGCTCCTCCGCGCCCAGCTGGGGGTCTCGATCGATCAGGCGTTGGGGCATGCGGGCGAGCCTAACCCGTGCTGGGATGAAGGGCGTGCAGCAGCTCTGGCCCCGCAACGGCGCCGACGGGGACTTGACCGGCGCGGACCTCGAACGGCTCTACGGATATCCGCCGGAGTTGGCCGCACCCTTCGTGCAGGTGAACTTCGTCTCCTCCGCCGACGGCGCGGTCACCGTGGCGGACCGGTCCGAGGGGTTGTCCCACCCGGCGGACAAGCGCATCTTCCTGCTCGGCCGCGCGCTGTGCGACGTGGTGCTGGTCGGCGCGGGCACGGTCGTCGCGGAGGGCTACCGCGGGGTGCGGCTGAGCGCGGAGCGGGCCGAGGCGCGGCGGCGGCTGGGCCGGTCCGCGATTCCGCCGATCGCGGTGGTCACCGCGCGCTGCTCGATCGAACCCGGCTCTTCGTTGTTCACCGACGCCGCCGTCCCGCCGATCATCCTGACCACCGAAGGCGCCCCGCACGACCGCCGCCGGGCGCTCGCCGACGCCGGGGCCGAGGTGGTCGTCGCCGGGCGGCAGACCGTGGACCTGCCCACCGCACTGGCCGAACTCGACCGCCGCGGGCTGCGCCGGGTCAACTGCGAGGGCGGGCCGCGGCTGTTCGGCGGGCTGATCGCGGAGAACCTGGTCGACCTGCTGTGCCTGACCGTCGCGCCGCTGCTGGCCGGGGCCGGGGCCGGCCGCATCGCCACGGGCGCGCTCAGCGAAGCGCCCCGCGAGCTGGCGCTGGCGTCCGTGCTGCACGAGGACGGGTTCACCATGTTCCGCTACCGGCGGCGCTGACCGTGCCGCCGGACCCGGACCAGGAGCTGCTGCGCAGAGCCGCGGCGGGTGACCCGCACGCGTTCGACCAGCTGGTCCGGCGGCACACCCCGCGGATGTACCGGGTGGCCGTGCGGATCACCGGGAACCGCGCCGAGGCCGAGGACGTGGTGCAGGACGCGTGGATCTCGGCCTGGCGCGGGCTGTCCGGCTTCCGCGCCGAGTCGGCGGTGTCCACCTGGCTCTACCGCGTGGTGACCAACGCGGCACTGGCCCACGTGCGGCGCCGGAAGCCGACGGTCTCGCTGGACGCCGGTGAAGGGGTCGACGCCGGGATGCAGTTCGCCGACCTCCACGCCGACCCCGAGGGCCAGGTCGTGCGCGCCGAGCAGGTGGACGCCACGCTCCGGGCGATCGCCGGCCTCGACGTGTCCCAGCGGGTGCCGCTGGTCCTCCGCGAACTGGAGGGGCTGAGCTACGAGGAGGTCGCCGAGGTGCTCGAGGTGAGCGTTCCGGCCTTGCGCTCGCGGTTGCACCGCGCCAGGGTGGCTCTGCTCGCGAAACTCAAGGAGCTGCGATGAGCACGGCACCGGCCGAGGACCCGAGGCAGGATCCCGACTGGCACCTGGTGCGCGCGGCGGCCCGCACGGCCGTGCCGACGCCACCGGGGCTGGTCGACCGGGTGCTGCGCTCGGTGCGCGCCCTGCGCGGCAGCTCCACGGCCGTGGAGTACCACCAGGACGGCGGCAGGCTCCGCGTGTCCGAGCAGGCGCTGGTGCTGCTCACCCGGCGGCTCGCCGCCGAACTCGGGCACCACATCGGCGGCCTGCACATCGCCGCGGTCGCGCTCGAAGCCGGCGGCCTCGAAGTGCTCGCCACGGTGCGGTACGGCGTCGCCGCCGACGAGGCCGCCGACGCGCTGCGCGTCCGGCTCGCCAGGGCGCTGACCGCGGAACTGGGCGAACCCGCCCCGACGGTGAACGTGCACGTGGTGGACGTCCACCCCGGCTAGGGACTCACCCGTTCGAGCGATACCGCGGAATGGCGCGCACGCCCGGCCCATCGTACGAATAGCGAACGACGTTGGGAAAGGAGCGGCATTCACATGGCGCAGACGAGCGCGACGAACCCGAGCACCGGCACCACCCCCGCCCTGCGGACGGGCTCGACGCCGGTGCTGAACGAGGACGGGGCGCAGGGCAAGACCACGATCGCCTCGGCCGTGGTGCAGAAGGTGGCCGGGATCGCCGCCCGCGAGGTGTCCGGGGTGTACGCCCTCGGCGGCGGGGTCTCCCGCGCCTTCGGGGCGATCAAGGAACGCATCCCCGGCTCGGGCACGGTGACCACCGCCGGGGTTTCGGTGGAGGTCGGCGAGAAGCAGACCGCGGTCGACCTCGACGTGGTGGTGGAGTACGGCGCGCGGATCGTCGACGTGGCGCGCGCGGTGCGGCGCAACGTGATCAGCACCGTCGAGCAGATCACCGGGCTCGAGGTGATCGAGGTGAACATCGCGGTCAACGACATCCACCTGCCCGAGGACGACGACACCGACGAGAGCACCTCGCGGGTCGAGTGATGACCACCGCTGGAGCCCGCCCGCCGGGCGCGCTGGCCGACGAGATCGCGGGCGCGGTGCTCGCGCACCCGTCGGTGGTCCGGCTGGCGGGCGGTGCCACCGGCGGGCACGTGACGCACCTGCCGGGGCGCCGGGTGGTCGGCGTGCGCACCGCGGACCACGGGATCGAGATCGCCGTGGTGCTCCGGCTCGGCGAGCCGCTGACCGGCGTGAGCGCCGAACTGCGCGAGCGGGTGCGCCGGATCGCCGGGAACGTTCCCGTCGACATCGAGATCACCGACGTCAGCCTCACCCAAGGAGCGAAGGAAGAATGAACGCTACGCAGACCGGAATCATCGCGGGGCTGGTGCTCGGCCTCGCCGCGAGCCAGAGCTTCACCGCCTTCCTCGTCACGCTGGCGGTCGGGGTGATCGGCCTGGTCGTCGGGCGGGTCCTCGACGGCGAGCTCGATCTCGGCGACATGTTCGGCAAGGGCAGGGACCGGTGACCGCGGTCGACCTGCGCCCGTCGGGCGCGCCGGCCGAGCCGGGTGAGCGCGGCAAGCTGACCATCGACCACTCGGTGGTGCGCAAGGTCGCCCAGCGCGCCGCCGACCAGGTGCCGGGCACGGCGCGGGTGGAGCGGAAGGTGGCCGGGCTGGGTCTGGGCACGCACGGCGCCGGCGCCAAGGTCTCGGGCCGGGACAACGACGTGGACCTCGCGCTCGACCTCGCCCTGCACTACCCGGCCCCGGTCCGCACCGTGGTCGGCGAGGTGCGGGAGCGGGTGACCGAGGAGGTCGAGCACATCACCGCCTACCGCGTGCGCTCGCTGGCGGTGACGGTGTCCGCGTTGCTGCCGGAAACCCGGCCACGGGTGCGATAGGAGGGGTTCCGCGGTGCGTGTGTTCGTCCGTTTGCTTTCCACCCTGCTCGGGCTGGCCGTCGCGGTGGCGGGGGCGCTGCTGGCCGCCGAGGTCGGCTGGCACTGGTGGCGGCCGGCCGAGGCGCCGCTGATCGTGCCGTGGCGGGACTGGCGGGATCAGCTGTCCACTTTGGATTGGACCAGCGGCCCGGTCCGGCTGACCGCCGCGCTGGTCGCGGTCGGCGGGCTGGTCCTGCTGCTGCTCGCCGCCGCGGCCAGGCGGCGCGCGGTCCGGCTGACCGATCCCGCCGAGGAGGTCAGCGTCACCACCACCCCGCGGTCGCTGGCGCGGCTGGTGGGCAGGCGGGTGCGGGCCGAGGAGAACGTCACCGGCGCGTCGGTGACGGCCAGCGCGAAGAAGGTGCGGGTGCGCGCCACGTCGCGGCTGGCCACCGAGGGCGAGCTGCGGCCGCAACTGCTGGAAACCGTGCGCTCGCTGGTCGCCGACGTCCCGCTGGCACGCCGGCCAAAGGTGTCCGTTGTCGTCGACTCACCGAAGGACCGCCGATGAAATCCGTCGCCAGCAAGGCCCTGGCCAGGTCCTACCGCGCCGAGCGCACGCTGACCTCGCTGGTCGGCCTGCTCGCGCTGGCCGGTGGGGTGGTGGCGCTGGTGGTCGGGCAGGGCTGGCTGGGCACCTTCCGCGCGCAGCGGCCGGTGCTCGACCCGATCGCGGTGCAGTGGCTGGGCCGCGAGCCGGTGCTCGCCAAGGTCGCCGCGATCGTGCTGGGGGTGCTGCTGCTGGCCTTCGGGCTGTGGTGGTTCTTCCGTTCCCTGCGCCCGGAAGGCAGGCCGGACCTGGACCTCGACCGGACGCCGGGCCAGGAGCTCACGGTCACCGCTTCGGCGATCGCCGGTGCCGTGCGCGCGGACGCGGAAGCCGTCGACGGCGTCAGCCGAGCCAAGGTGCGTGCCGTCGGCGACCCGGCGGCGCCGGCCCTGCGCATGGAGATCTCGCTGCGCGAGGGTGCCGACCTGAAGACCGTGTGGCAGGAACTCGACGCCCGCGTGCTCACCCGGGCGCGCGAATCCCTTGGTGTGGAGACTCTGCCCACCGCCGTCCGCATCGACCTCGACGGCGCCCCGAAGCAACGCGTCCGCTGACGCGCGTTCAGGCAGCCGCACGCTCGGGTTCGCGGGCTGCCCGAACTGACGCCCGCCAACCAGCCACTCGCCCACCCGGGACGCTCGCACCACTCGGCTACCGGAAACACGCAGCCCGGCTACGCCAACACAACACCCAAGCAGCCGAACTCCACGCCCGGCATCTGAATTGCGCACTCAGGCGCCCGAGCAGACGACCCGAACGCCCGACTCAGCTACGCGAACTCACACCCGCCAACCAGCCACTCACCCACCCGGACGCTCAGGCGAGCGCGCCACTCGGCTACCGGAAACACGCAGCCCGGCTACGCCAACACAGCACCCAAGCAGCCGAACTCCACGCCCGGGCACCCAAGTTGCGCCAGACCGCGGGACAGGCGCCCGGCTACCGGAAACACGCAACTCGGCTGCGCCAACGCGGCGCAAGCAACCGCAACTCCACGCCCGGGCACCCGAGCCGCGCACTCGAACCCGCGCAAGTGCGCAACTCGGCTGCCCGAGTCGCCCACTCAGGCCCGCGAGTACCCAACCCGAACGCGGTGCTCAAGGCACCAGCGGTCAGCTGGGGGTGGGGCGGGCGGTGAGCAGGCGGTTCATGCAGTTGAGCAGTTCCTCGGCGTCCACGGGCTTCGTGACGTAGTCGCTGGCGCCGGCGGAGAGGCTCTTCTCCCGGTCCCCCTCCATCGCCTTCGCGGTGACCATGATGATCGGCAGGCCGGCGTAGTCCGGCATCTCGCGGATGGCCGCGGTGGTGGCGTAACCGTCCATCTCCGGCATCATCACGTCCATCAGGATCAGGTCGATCTCCGGGTTCTCCAGCAGCACGTCGATGCCCCGCCTGCCGTTCGGGGCGTGCACCACGTTGACCCCCTGCACCTCCAGCATGCCCGCGATGGCGAACACGTTGCGCGCGTCGTCGTCGATGAGGAGGACGTTCCGGCCGGACAGGCCGGCTTCCGCCGGACCGGCCGCCGGTGCGGCCGCGGGCTCCGGCTGCTCGTCGTCGACGCGGGCGGTGATCTCCGCGCGCAGCTGGTCCAAAGAGGACAGTATCTCCACCGGGGTGTGCCGCAACTGGGCCTGGAGCAACCGGTCCTGCGCCGCGCTGAGCTTGCGCGTGGCGTGCGCCAGCACCGGCGGTACCGCGCCGCCGCCTTCCCCCAGCCGCTTGAGGAAGGTCAGCGCGGTCGCCCCCGGCAGGCTCAGGTCCAGCACCACGCACGCGTACGCCCGCGAGGACAGCCGCGCCAGCGCTTCGTCCGGTGCGGCCTCGGTGTCCACGGCCACGTCACCGACTTCCCTGGCGACACCCCTGGCGAGCAGCGTGAGCAGGCCGTTCTCCCCCGCCTCCACCACCAGCACCGCCCGCTCGCCGATGGAAATCGGCTCCAGCAGCCGGTCCACCACCGCACCATCCATTGTGGACAGCCGGGACACCGACAGGAGCAGGGTGAACGTGCTGCCCTGCCCCAGCCTGCTCTCCGCGTGGAGCTCACCACCGAGCAGGAAGGCCACCTCGCGGCTGATCGACAGGCCCAGCCCGGTGCCGCCGTACTTGCGGCTGGTGGTGCCGTCGGCCTGCTGGAACGCGCCGAAGATCGACTCGAGGTTCTCCTCCTCGATGCCGATCCCGGTGTCCACCACGGAGAACGCCACCTCGGCCGCACCGGCCAGCTTGACCTCCAGCCGCACCGAACCCCGTTCGGTGAACTTCACCGCGTTGGACAGCAGGTTCCGCAGCACCTGGCGCAACCGCTGCTCGTCGGTGAACAGCCGCTCCGGCACGTCCGGCTCGACGGTCACCTCGAAGTCCAGTCCCTTGTCCGCGGTCAGCGGCCGGAACGTGGTGCGCACGTAGTCCAGCAGCTGGCTGAGCGGGAACGGCTCCTGGTGGATGTCCATCTTGCCCGCCTCGACCTTGGACAGGTCGAGGATGTCGTTGATCAGCTGCAGCAGGTCGGTGCCCGCCGACTGGATCACCTTGGCGAACTCGACCTGCTTCGCGGTCAGGTTCTGCGACGAGTTCTGCGCCAGCACCCCGGCCAGGATGAGCAGGCTGGTCAGCGGCGTGCGCAGTTCGTGCGACATGTTCGCCAGGAACTCCGACTTGTACTTCGACGCCAGCGCCAGCTGCTGCGCGCGTTCCTCGATCTCCTGCCGCGCCTGCTCGATCTCGAAGTTCTTCACCTCGATGTCGCGGTTCTGCCTGGCCAGCAGCTCGGCCTTCTCCTCCAGTTCGGCGTTCGACCGCTGGAGCTTCGACTGCTGCGCCTGGAGTTCCTCCGACCGCGCCTGCAGTTCCCCGGCCAGCCGCTGCGACTCCTCCAGCAGCGCGTCGGTCCTGGCGTTGGCGATGATGGTGTTGACGTTGACGCCGATGGTCTCGGTGAGCTGCTCGAGGAAATCGCGGTGCACCGCGGTGAACTCGGTGAAGGAGGCCAGTTCGATCACGCCGAGCACCTGGTCCTCGAACACGATCGGCAGCACGATCAGGTTGACCGGGGCGGCCGAGCCGAGGCTGGAGGACACCCGCACGTAGTCGGCGGGCGTGCGGTCGACCACGATCGGCGTCCTGGTCTTGGCCACCTGCCCGACCAGCGACTGGCCGAACTCGAACTCGGTGGCCAGCTGCTCGGCCTGGTTGTGCCCGTAGGTGGCGATCAGCCGCAGCCGCGGCGGGCTCTGGCCGGGGTCGGCGAAGAAGAAGGTGCCGTGCTGCGCGCCGACCAGCGGGGTCAGCTCGTTCATGATCAGCTCGGCGACCACGCGCAGGTCGCGGTGGCCCTGGATGAGCCCGGAGATGCGGGCCAGGTTGGTGTTGAGCCAGTCCTGCTCCTCGTTGGCGCGGGTGGTTTCGCGCAGCGACTGCACCATCGCGTTGATGTTGTCCTTGAGCTCGGCCACCTCACCCTGGGCCTCCACCGAGATCGACCGGGTCAGGTCGCCGGTGGCCACCGCGCTGGTCACCTCGGCGATGGCCCGCACCTGCCGGGTCAGGTTGCCCGCCAGCTCGTCGACGTTCTCGGTGAGCCGCTTCCAGGTGCCGGACACCCCCTCCACCTCGGCCTGGCCGCCGAGCCTGCCCTCCTTGCCGACCTCGCGGGCCACCCGGGTGACCTCCGCGGCGAAGGCGGAGAGCTGGTCGACCATGGTGTTGATGGTGGTCTTGAGCTCCAGGATCTCCCCGCGGGCGTCCGCGTCGATCTTCTTGGACAGGTCGCCCTGGGCCACCGCGGTGGTCACCTGGGCGATCGAGCGGACCTGGCTGGTCAGGTTGTCCGCCATCGAGTTGACGTTGTCGGTCAGGTTCTTCCAGGTGCCCGCCACGTTCGGCACCCTGGCCTGCCCGCCGAGAATGCCCTCGGTGCCGACCTCCCTGGCCACTCTGGTGACCTCGTCGGCGAACGCGGACAGCGTGTCGACCATGGTGTTGATCGTCTGCGCCAGCGCGGCCACCTCGCCCTTGGCCTCCACGGTGACCTTCTTCGACAGGTCGCCCTGCGCCACCGCGGTGGTCACCTGCGCGATCGAGCGGACCTGGCTGGTCAGGTTGTCGGCCATCACGTTCACCGACTCGGTCAGCGCCTTCCAGGTGCCGGAAACACCCTTCACATCGGCCTGCCCGCCCAGCCGCCCCTCCGTACCCACCTCACGAGCCACCCTGGTCACCTCGTCGGCGAACGAGGACAACTGGCCGACCATGGTGTTGATGGTGTCCTTGAGTTCGAGGATCTCCCCGCGGGCGTCGACGCGGATCTTCTGCGTCAGATCGCCCTTGGCCACCGCGGTGGTCACCTCGGCGATGGAGCGCACCTGGTCGGTGAGGTTGTCGGCCATCACGTTCACCGACTCGGTCAGGCCCTTCCAGGTACCGGAAACACCCTTCACATCGGCCTGCCCGCCCAGCCGCCCCTCCGTACCCACCTCACGAGCCACCCTGGTCACCTCGTCGGCGAACGAGGACAACTGGTCCACCATCGTGTTGATCGTGTTCTTCAGCTCGCGGATCTCCCCGCGCGCGCCCACCGAGATCTTCTGCGTCAGGTCGCCCTTCGCCACCGCGGTGGCCACCTGCGCGATGGCCCGCACCTGCGAGGTGAGGTTGCCCGCCATGAAGTTGACCGAGGTGGTCAGGTCACGCCAGGTCCCGGCGACCCCGGGCACCTGTGCCTGGCCGCCGAGGATGCCCTCGGTGCCCACTTCGCGGGCGACCCTGGTCACCTCGTCGGCGAACGAGGACAACTGGTCCACCATCGTGTTGATGGTGTTCTTCAGTTCGAGTATTTCGCCACGGGCATCAACGGTGATCTTCTGCGAAAGATCGCCTTTGGCCACCGCCGTGGCGACCTCGGCGATGTCACGCACCTGACCGGTCAGGTTCCCGGCCATGAAGTTCACCGAGGTGGTCAGGTCACGCCAGGTGCCGCCGACCCCGGGCACCTCGGCCTGCCCGCCCAGCCTGCCCTCGCTGCCGACCTCGCGGGCCACCCTGGTCACCTCGTCGGCGAACGAGGACAACTGGTCCACCATCGTGTTGATGGTGTTCTTCAGTTCGAGCATCTCGCCTTTGACGTCCACGGTGATCTTCTGCGAAAGATCGCCTTTCGCCACCGCCGTGGCGACCTCGGCGATGTCACGCACCTGACCGGTCAGGTTCCCGGCCATCGCGTTCACCGAGTCGGTGAGCGCCTTCCAGGTGCCGGACACGCCCGGCACCGCGGCCTGCCCGCCGAGCTTGCCGTCGGTGCCCACCTCCCGGGCCACCCTGGTCACCTCCGAGGTGAACAGGGCCAGCTGGTCGACCATGCCGTTGAACACCGCGGACATCTCGTCCATCAGCAGGTCGCCGCTGCGGGGCAGGCGGGTGCTGAAGTCGCCGTCGCGGACCGCTTTCAGCCCTTCCAGCAGCTGCTGCAGGCTCTCTTCACCGAGGGTGTCCGGTCCCGCCACACGATTCATGCGGCAAAGGTAGCTATTCTCTCCGCCAGTTCGCGAGCCTCGGCGTGTTCGGCCCGGCGGACGGCCTCGGCCTCCAGCGGGCGCAACCGGTCGGCGAACCGGGCCGAATTCATGCCTTCGGCGGCCGCCAGCGCCCGTCCGCCCACCGCGGCGGCCACGTCGAAATCACCCATCAGGAGGTGGTCGATGGCCAGCAGCACGAGGCAGAAGGCCCGGCTCCGGTTCATGTCGCGGCCGTACCGCTCGACCACGCCGGTGAGTTCGTCGCAGGCGGGCAGCGCGTAGGCGGGGTCCACGCCGAGCGCCAGTTCGGTGAACACGGTGCCGATCATCGCGGCGAGGTCGTTCTGGTCGAAGAAGCGCGCCCACACCGGCACCTCCTCGTCGCCGGCGTGCGCGTACGCCTCGTCGGCCCGCCCGAGCGACCGGATCGCCTCGTCGCGCTTGCCGAGCTTCGCGTGCGCCCAGGCCTGGTTGGCGCACAGCACGCTCAGCATCACCGCCGAACCGGCGGCGACCGCGGCGCGCTCGCCGAGGGTGAACGCGGTCAGCGCCCGCCCGGGCAGGTCGTAGTGCAGATACACCCTGCCCTTGCGGTACAGGATGTTCGCCACGAGACCGTTGTCCCCGGCTTCCCTGGCCAGTTCCAGCGCGCGGTCGAAACGCGCGTGCGCGGCATCGGGGAAACCGGCGTCGAATGCGGTCCAGCCGGCCAGACTGGTCAGGTCGGCCAGCGCCGAGCACAACTTCGACTTGACGCGCTGGGTGCTCCCCGCTTCGAGGAGCCGGTAACCCCACGAAAGCTGGGCGAGCGCGGCGTCGTGGCACCAACCGCCGCCGTAGCGGTAGTCGAGCGCGCGGAAGGTGCTGGTCTCCTCCTCCACGAGCCGGACCTCGGCCATGCCGATCCGGCTGACCACTGGGGGTTCCATTCCTGTGTCGGGCATGGCTTCGTCTCCCTGTCACTCACCTCGTGGGTGGGCCGGGTGATGGATGCCCCAGTGTCGCACCGGCCAACCATCGGCCGGACCGGTTCTAGTCAGTGATTTTTTTAAGAATGGGCCATCGGCACCAATCGGTGCTCAGCTCCGTTGCGGGTGACGGGCGGGCTAAACAGCGCGCAGCTCCATTGAGGGCGGTGGTGGGCGACGGCAGCTGAAACAGCGCGCAGCTCCATTGAGGGCGGTGGTGGGCGACGGGCGGGCTAAACAGCGCGCAGCTCCATTGAGGGTGGTGGTGGGCGACGGGCGGGCTAATCGATCAATCCGTTGCGGCGCGCGAACGCGACGGCTTCCAGCTTCGAATGCACGTTCAGTTTCCCGAGAATGCGCTGAATGTGGTTGCGAACGGTGTTCCTGGCCAGGTTCAGTTCCGCGGCGATGCGGTCGGTGGCCGCGCCCTCGGCGATCAGCGCCAGCACCTGGCGCTCACGCGCGGTGAGCATCGGCTCGGCCCCGTGCTCCCGGGAGGCCAGCCGGTCCAGCACCCCGGCCAGCAGGCCGGGCTCGAAGGCGGAACTGCCCGCGGCCACCCGCCGCAGCGCGGCCACCAGGTCGGTGAACAGGCCGGTCTTGACCAGCAGCCCGGCCCCGCCGGCGGCGACCACCCTGGCGGCCATGTTCGTGGTGGCCTCCCCGGTGAGCACCAGCACCTGGCTGTGCGGGGACTGCTCGCGGAACTTCGGCAGCGCGTCGATGCCGTCGCCGTCGGGCAGGCGCCGGTCGAGCACCACCACGTCCGGCCGGTGCACCCCGGTGACCGCCAGCCCGGACTCGACCGAATGCGCCGAGGCGACCAGATCGATGTCCGGCACGTCGCCGAAGGCGATCTCCAGTGCCTCCGCCACCATGCTGTGGTCCTCCACCAGCACCACCCGGAGTGGCCGCGTGTTCCCCGGATCAGGCCGCATCCGCCCACCTCTCCTCGCCGACCCCTCGCGGTAGATATGCCACGCCCGGTGGGAAAAAGCCAGACCGCGCCCGCCCGGCTCACCCCCGGTCGAGCAGAATGGGGCCATGTCGCTGACGATGCCGGTCAAGCCCATGCTCGCCAAGCCGGGCAAGTCCATCCCGGACACCGGCGGGCTGCTGTTCGAACCGAAGTGGGACGGGTTCCGCTGCCTGGTCTTCCGCGACGGCGACGAACTGACCCTGCAGTCGCGCACCGGCAAGCCGCTCAACCGGTACTTCCCCGAGGTGCTCGAAGCGCTCGCCCGCATCCTGCCCGCGCGGGTCGTGCTCGACGGCGAACTGGTCATCGGGCGGGGCGGCAGGCTCGACTTCGACGCGCTGACCGAGCGCATCCACCCGGCCGCGAGCCGGGTCGAACTGCTCTCGCGCGAGACCCCGGCCCAGTTCGTCGCCTTCGACCTGCTCGCACTGGACGGCGAGTCGTTCCTCGACGAGCCGACCGAGCGGCGGCGGGCCAGGCTGGAGGCGCTGCCGGAGGTGTTCATCACGCCTGCGACCACCGATCCGGCGCTGGCCAGGCACTGGTTCGAGCTGTTCGAGGGCGCCGGGCTGGACGGGGTGATCGGCAAGCCGCTGGACGCGGTGTACGAACCCGGCAAGCGGCTGATGCTCAAGTACAAGCACTCGCGCACCGCCGACTGCGTGCTGGCGGGGCTGCGCTGGCACGTCGACGGCGAGCCGGGTGAGCTGGTCGGCTCGTTCCTGCTCGGCCTGCACGACGACCGGGGTGTGCTGCACCACGTCGGCGTGGTCGGCTCCTTCCCGGTGGCGCGGCGGCACGAGCTGGCCGAGGAGCTGGCGCCGCTGATCACCGACGGCGCGCACCCGTGGCTCGGCGACGCGGTGACCGAGGGGCAGCGGCTGCCCGGCGGGGTGAACCGCTGGCGCGCCGGGGAGCAGCCGTGGGTGCCGCTGCGGCTGGAGCGGGTGGTCGAGGTCGGCTACGAGCACACCGAGGGCGGGCACCCGGCGCGGTTCCGGCACACCGCCCAGTTCGTGCGCTGGCGGCCGGACCGGGAACCGTCCTCCTGCGACTACGGGCAGCTGGAGGAACCGGCCAGGTACGACCTGGACGCGGTGTTCCGCGGTGAGGTCAAGCGCGTGGAGTAGGTGCTCACGGAACCCTCACCCGTGGCGTGCGAAGCTCGTCGGTGACGATCGTTTCGCGTGAGGAGTCGCAGTTGACGCGCCGGGTTGTACTCGCACTCGCGGTCGCGGTGTGCACCTTGGCGGGCGCGTGCACCGCCGGGCCGTCGAACCGGCCGCCCGTGGTGGAGAACGACGGGCCGCTGCCGCCGGTCGCCCCGGTCACCGGGCCGCCCGCCACCCCGCCGCTGCCGCCGCTGGAGGAGCCGGGCGAGAGCTCGGTCGAGTGGAAGGACTGCGCGTCCGACACCAGGCAGCGCCTCGGCGGGCAGCCGGTTCCGGCGAACGTGCCGTTCAGCTGCGGGCGGGTGTCCACCGCGCTGGACGCCCCCGAGCTGCCCGGCCGCGGCATCGCCCGGATCAACCTGCTCAAGGCGGGCACCGGGCCGGTTCCGCTGGTGGTGCTCAACGACATCGACGGCGAGCCCGGTTCGCTGCACGCGCTGCGGCTGGCCGCGTCGCTGCCGCCCGAGTTGCTGCAGCGGTTCTCGCTGATCGGGGTGGACCGGCGGGGCACCGGGCTGTCCGACCCGGTGCGCTGCATCCCGGCCGAGGTGCGCACCGAACTGGTCGGCTTCGACCCGGCGGAGGAGTCGGTCGAGCCGCTGCTGGACGCCGCCCGGCAGGCGGGCCAGCAGTGCGGCATCACGCTGGAGGACGACCAGGGCGCCTTCGACAGCTGGCGGACCGCGGGTGATCTCGACGAGATCCGCTCGCAGCTGGGCCTGACCAAGCTGAACGCGCTGGCCAGGGGCGAGGGTTCGCAGGTGCTGGGCGCGTACGCGGTCCGGTTCACCGACAACGTGGGCCGGTTCGTGCTGGACGGCGCCCCCGACCCGTCACCGGACGTGGCCTCGGTGCACGACGCGCGGGCCGCCGGGGCCGAGGCCGCGCTCACCGCGTTCGGCGCCGACTGCGCCCAGCGCGGCTGCGCGCTGGGCGGGGACGCACGCACCGCGGTGACCGGCTTGCTGGAGCAGTTGCGCGCCGACGGCGGTGTTTCGCTCAATCCCGGGTTGGCGGTGCACGCCATCGTGAGCGGGCTGGCGCAGCGCACGCGGTGGCCGGAACTGGCCGACGCGATCGCCGCCGCCCGTTCCGGCGACGGTGCCGAGCTCGCCGCGTTCACCGATCCCCTGCTCGCCGACGACCGCCTCAACCCGACGCGCCTCGACGGGGGCATCGCCACCCGCTGCAACGACACCACGGTCCGGCTGTCGGCCGACCAGATCGACGCGATCAGCCGCGACCTGCGGGGCAGGCACCCGGTGTTCGGCGGTTTTGTCACCCAGCAACTGGCTTGGTGCAGCCCGTGGCCGGTGCCGACGCAGGCGCTGCCGCCGCTGAGCAAGCCCGGCGTGCCACCGGTGCTGCTGGTCAGCACCGCCGGTGACCCGGTCACCTCGGAGCAGGGCACCGCACGGGCCGCCGAGCAGCTGCCGAGCGGCGTGCGGATCGGCTGGCAGGGCGCCGGCCACGGCGCGGTCGGCACCTCCACCTGCGTCGGCGAGAAGGTCCGGGACTTCCTGCTGGACGCCAAGGTCCCGAACGACGGCACCCTCTGCCCGGCTTGACCCGGTTTCGGCTGATCGCCAGAAGCGCCGCACCAGAGCAAGGTTGGTGCCCCCCCGGCACCCCGACAGCACTCCGGGCACCCCGCCGCCACCACCCAGGCACCCGCCCGGCCACCCCACCAGGTCGCGCCGACCGCAACAAGCCGCGCATCCAGCACAGAAGTGGCGCCCCGGGCAACCAACCGGAAGCCGGGCGCCCACCAGCAGTCTCAGCACCAAACAGCACCCCCGAGCACAGCCAGCAGGAACCCGGGCACCCACCAGGAGCACCGCCCGGACCCCCAACCCCGCCTCGGTCCACCGCCAAGAACACGGCTCACTGAAAAACCGGGGCGGCACCCGGGAAACTCACCACAACTGCACCAAGGCAAGCACCGGCCGATGATCCGAAGCCACCCTCTCCTCCGGCACCCTCGTCACCACCGGAGTCAGCGTGCTCAGCACGTAATCCAGCCGCCGATCCGGCACATCGGCCGGGAAGGTGAACCCCGCCACCCCGGTCGGCGGCAACCGCTCGAACAGCGGCGCCAGTTCCGCCGCCGCCGCCCCCGCGTTCAGGTCGCCTGCCAGCACACCCGGCTGGACCACCCGCACCATCTCCTCGACCTGCCGCGCCCGCACCGCCGGGTCCGGCCGGTGGTCGAGGTGCGTGACGTAGAACCGCAGCGGCCTGCCCCGCACGTCCAGCTCCGCCTCGGCGAAACCGGGCATCGGCGCGAGCGGGGTTTCGTCCACTGTGGACAGGCGGGTGATGGCGTGGTTGACCGCGTGCCGGATCGGGAAGCGGCTCAGCACCGCGACGCCGTAGCGCCGCCGCTCCACCCGGCCCGGTTCGGGCTCCTTGTCGTAGATGGGCGCGAAGAACACCTGCATCCCGGTGCGCCGCCCCAGCTCGGCGGCCTGGTCGGCGTACTGGCTGCGAGCCGCCCAGTGCACGTCGACCTCCTGCAGGCCGACCACGTCGGCCCGCGAATCGGTGATCACCCGGGCCGTGCGCGCCAGGTCCAGCCTGCCGTCCAGGCCGATGCCGGAGTGGATGTTGAAGGTCAGCACCCGCAACGCGGCCCCGCCCGCGGCCGCCGCCGGGACCGCGGCCACCACCAGCAGGAACGCGGTCAGCAGCGCCACCGCCCGGCGGTTCACTTCGGCCGGTCCCGGTCCTTGCTCGGCTGCACGCGCTTGGGCTCACCGGGCATCTTCGGGTAGTCCGGCGGGTACGGCATCTCCGCCTGCCCGGTGTCCCGCTCGTCGCGGTCGTACCACTCCAGCAGCGTCTCCAGGCCGAACGCCTCGCCGTCCATCCCGGCGTGCGCGTCCCCGTGCTCGGCCAGCCAGTCCGGCACGGTCAGCACGTCGAACTCGTCCGGATCGGCGTCGGCCAGCTGCTCCCAGGTCAGCGGCGTGGACACGGTCGCCCGCGGGGTCCCGCGCACCGACCACGACGAGGCCACCGTCCGGTCCCGCGCGGCCTGGTTGTAGTCGATGAAGACCCGGTCGCCGCGCTCCTCCTTCCACCACGCGATGGTGGCCAGCTCGGGGTTGCGGCGCTCCACCTCACGACCGAGCGCGATCACCGCGTGCCGCACGGCGATGAAGTCCCAGTCCGGCCGAATCCGCACCAGCACGTGCACACCGCGGCCGCCGGAGGTCTTCGGGTACCCGGTCAGCCCGGCGTCGGCGAGCACCTCGCGGACGGTGCCCGCCACCTCCACCGCGTCGGCGAACCGCGCCCCCTCCGGCGGGTCGACGTCGATGCGCAGCTCGTCCGGGTGGTCCACGTCCGGGCGGCGCACCGGCCACGGGTGGAAGTCGAAGGTGCCCAGGTTCGCCGCCCAGGCGAACACCGCGGGCTCGGTCGGGCAGACCTCCTCGGCGGTCCGCCCGGACGGGAAGGTGATCTCCACGCGCTGCACCCAGTCCGGCGCGCCCTTGGGCACGCGCTTGGCGTAGAACAGCTCGCCGGTCACCCCGTCCGGATAGCGCTTGAGCGTGGTCGGCCGCTCGCCGATCGCCCGCAGCAGCGGCTCCCCGACGGCCAGGTAGTACTCCACCACCTGCCGCTTGGTGATGCCGCGCTCGGGGAAGTACACCTTGTCCGGGCTGGACACCCGGACCGTGCGCTCGCCCACCTGGTACTCGACTGGGTCACCGTGTTTCGCCACGACGCCTAACCTAACCGCGGATCGCCTTCCAGGAGGGACATCTGGATCGCGTCGTGCCATTCGCCGTTCCACCACAGGGCGTCGCGGCGGAGTCCTTCGCGGACGAACCCGCACTTCTCGTAGGCCCGCCGCGCCCGCGGGTTGAACTCGAAGACCTCCAGGCCGATGCGGTGCAGGCCGACCACGTCCAGGCCGAAGGCGACCACCAGCCGGATCGCTTCCGTGCCGTACCCCCGGCCGAAGGCGTGGCTGCCGAGGGCGATCCGGAAGTCCATCGACCGGTTGTCCTCGTCGAGGTCCATCAGCACCACTTCACCGAGGTAAGCGCCGTCGTCGTTGCGGACCACCGCGTAGTCCGCCCGATCGGGCCGGCCGCGGCGGGTGGCGAGGTGGGCGCGGACCTCGTCGCGGGTGAACCGGTGGTGCGTGCCGGTCAGCCGCCTGGTCTCCGGGTCGCCGAGCACCCCGCACGCGCCGTCGAGGAAGGATTCGTCGAGCTGCCGCAGGGTGACCAGCGCACCGGGCAGGTCGGGCTGCTCGCGCAGCGGTCCGGGATCGAGCACGCGGCGTACTGGACCACATGCCGGTGCCCGCCGTCACCCCGATTACCGTGGACGCATGACCGGCCGGGCCAAACTGATCGCCGCACTGGTGCTGTTCGCGGCACTGGTCACGGCCGCACTGGTGATCGACGTCCCCGCGCCCGCGCAGCTGCGGGCCTGGGCCACCGGCGCCGGGTGGGTCGCGCCGGTGCTGCTGCTCGCCGCGTACTCGGTGCTGACCGTGGCGCCGATCCCGCGCACCAGCTTCAACGTGGTTTCCGGCCTGCTGCTCGGCAACGCGCTCGGCATCGGCGTGGCGCTGCTGGCCACGGTGGTCTCCGCGGCGCTCGGCTTCGGGCTGGCCCGGCTGCTCGGCCGCGACTGGGTCGCCGGTCACCTCGAGCGCGGGCGCATCCGGGCGCTGGACGCCCGGCTCGCCGACGGCGGGGTGCTCGCGGTGGCTTCGCTGCGGATGATCCCGTTCGTCCCGTTCGCCCCGATGAGCTGGGCGTGCGGGGTGCTCTCGGTGCGGTTCGGCCCGTACCTGGCGGGCACCGCGCTCGGCAGCCTGCCCGGCACGGTGCTGGTGGTGCTGGTGGGAGACGCCCTCACCGGCACCACACACCCGGCTGTGTTGGCTGGCTTCGCGGGGTTCGCGCTCATCGGCGCGGCCGGGCTGTACCGCGTGATCCGGCGCACAAAACCGGAATCGATCGCATCCGACGCCGCGGTGTCGTGACAGCTCCGCCGACCGCGCCCGCTACACTCGTTCGGGTGCGCTGAGCGGTTGCTCGCGCCGAGCCAGCCACCATGCGGGACCGTCTTCCGAGGAGTAGTTGCCATCGACACCGGTCAGCTGATCGCAGGGCACTACCGCCTGGTCGAGCACATTGGCAGCGGCGCCATGGGAGTGGTGTGGCGGGCCATCGACGAGCGCCTGGAGCGGTCCGTCGCGGTCAAGCAGATCCTCGCCCAGCCCGGGTTGTCCGAGGCCGAGCGGATCAACTCCCGGCAGCGCGCCATGCGCGAGGCGAAGAACGCAGCCCGCTTCCAGCACCCGAACGCCATCGTGGTGTTCGACATCGCCCAGCACGACGGCGACCCGTGCCTGATCATGGAGTACCTGCCCTCCCGCAGCCTGGCCGCGGTGCTGGCGGAGAACCCGACGCTGCCGCTGCCGCAGGTGGCGCGGATCGGCGAGCAGGTGGCCGCGGCGCTGGTGGCCGCGCACCGGGCCGGCATCGTGCACCGCGACGTCAAACCGGGCAACATCCTGATCGACGACGGCGGCACCACCAAGATCACCGACTTCGGCATCTCGCGGGCCGCCGGCGACCTCACCCTGACCCAGACCGGGCTGATCGGCGGCACGCCCGCCTACCTGGCCCCCGAGCTGGCGCGCGGCGCCGACCCGTCCCCCGGGTCGGACGTGTTCGCGCTGGGCGCCACGCTGTACCACGCGCTGGAGGGCGTCGCGCCCTACGGCAACTCCACCAACCAGCTCGCGCTGCTCTACAAGGCGGCCAACGGCAAGGTCGAGCCGCCGCGCAAGTCCGGGGCGGCCACCGCGCTGCTGATGAGCATGCTGCAGACCGAGCCGGGCGAGCGGCCGACCATGCCCGAGGCCCGTGAGCGGCTCGCGGCGCTGGCCAGGGGCGAGGGCGACGCCCACGGCGCGACGACGGTCGCGGTCTCCCCCGCGCTCGGCGTGGCCAGTGGCGGCCGCCAGCCGGTCACCCCCGCCGGGGGCAACCCGATCTCACGCACCCCGTGGGCCCGCACCGACAAGGCGCCCGCGATGGCCGCCGCGCCCAAGCCGGTCAACCCGACCTCGACGTTCCCGCCGCAGAGATCGGAGCCGGTGGCCCCGCCGCCGCAGCCCCAGCAGCCGCAGCAGACCAAAACCGCTCCGGGAGCCGCCGCCGCGCCCCCGCCCGCGCTGAGCTCCGGCCGCACCCCGGCCCAGCAGTCCGAGGCCAGGCGCAAGGCGCTGATGCTCAGCGCCGGTGGTGCCGCCGTGCTGGTGGTCGCGGCGGTCGTGTTCATCGTGCTGTCCTCGTCCAACGGTGACGACGGCGGCGGCGACAACGCGCAGGCCCTCCCGCCGGCGACCAGCCAGCCGCAGGCACCCACCGAATCCTCGGCCCCGCCCAGCTCGGCCAAGCCGTCGCAGCAGAACACCACCAGCTCCGGCAAGGTCGAATGGGGTCCGGCCGGGCAGAAGGTGGTCGACTTCTACAACCTGCCCGGCGGTGCCGCCTCCTCGTGGGCCATGCTCACCCCGGCGGGCCAGGCCGAATACGGCGACCAGGCCGCCTTCAAGCAGTACTGGGAACAGTTCAAGTCGGTCAGCTCCAAGGGCGCGGTCGCCTACAAGAAGGCGAACAACGACGACGGCTCCGTCGACATCAAGATCACGGTGAGCCACGACGGCGGCTCGGTGGAGAAGGTGGTGCGGGTGGTCTCGGTGAACGGCCAGCTCTACCTCGACACCAACACCAAGCTCAACTGAGCCCTCAGTCCGGGAAGTAGACCCGCCGCGCGTTCTCCCCGGCCACCGAATCGCGGAACCGGCGGGCGTCCGCGCCGGTCCACGACCCGGCCTCGACTCCCCCGCCGAGCACCTCGTCCAGCGCCCGCCGGAACAGGGTCGCGGCGAGGAAGTGCAGCTCGGGCAGGCCGAAGGCGTCGGAGGAGTAGAGCACCTTGCCGAACGGCGCCAGCTCGGTGAGTTCGGCGAGCAGCGCGCCCGCGCGATCACCGGCGTTGTGCCCGGCGAGGCCGAGGTCGGCGAACACCGTGCCGAACACCTGCGCCAGGTAACCCGCCTCCCGGTGGAACGGGTAGTTGTGCAGCAGCAGCACCGGCACACCGGTCGGTGCCAGCGCCCGCAGCAACGGCATGAGCAGCAGCGGGTCGCACTCGCGCAACCGCACGTCCTGGTCACCGAGGCCGACGTGGAACTGCACGGGCAGGCCGAGGTCGGCCCCGCACCAGATGCCGAACCGGTGCAGCACCTCGTCGGCGAGCCGCCCGCCACCACCACGCAGGAACCGCCCGGCGGCCGCGGTGACCTCGGCCGCCGCCGGGCGTTCCGGGGCCAGGTCCAGGCCGACGCGGTAGGCCGCGATGGACTTCACGCCGACGGCACCGGCGGTCCTGGCGGCCAGCCGGGTGCGGAACGCCTCGGCGAAGTCCCCGGCGGCCACCCCGCTGGCGAGCACCTGCTCGGCGACCTGTTCCAGCCGGACGATCTCGTGCGCGGGCGCCCCGGCCAGCTCGCCCAGTTCCGCCGGGCCGAGCAGCGGTTCCGGCTCGAACCCGGTGTCGACCAGCAGCGCGCTCAGCCCGGCCGCGGTGAGGAACCGCCGATCGACCTCGGCGACCCCGAGTTCCGCCCGCCGGGCGAGGTAGTCCTCCGCCGGAGCGTGCGCCGGCAGGTCCAGCACGGGCGCGCACCAGCGCCGCACGGCCAGCCCGATGCGCGAGTCGAACAGCGAGCCGCCGAGCGCGCCCGGGGCGGGCGCCTCGGTGAGCAGCGACTCGAAGGCGGGCCGGTCCAGCTCGCGGCGCACCACGCCGTGGCAGTGGTGGTCGACCAGTGGCAGCTCGCTGTCCATCCGTCCTCCCTCGACCGGGACAGCCGACGACGAAGTTCGATCGTTCACGCGAGACTGGTGCTCTGTCCAGACCACGGGGAAGGGGCTTGAGGGATGGACCAGCGCGACCGCGAGGCGCGGGCCGAAGCGGCCCGCGGGCTCATCGCGGACCTCGTCGAACGCGGGATCACCGCCGTCGCGGTGACCTGGGTGGACACCAGCGGCATCACGCGGGTCAAGGCCGTGCCGACGGCCCGCCTCGGGCACGCCGCGGCCTGGGGCATCGGCGCCTCCCCGGTGTTCGACGCCTACCTGGTCGACGACTCCGCGGTGACCGGCCGGTTCGCCGGTGGCCCGGTCGGTGACCTGCGGCTGCACCCCGACCTGGACCGGCTCACCGCGCTGGCCGCCCAGCCCGGCTGGGCCTGGGCCCCGGCCGACCGCTACCAGCAGGACGGCGCCCCGCACCCCGCTGATCCGCGGCTGCTCGCCCAGCGCGCGGTGACCCGGCTGGCCGACGCCGGGTTGACCGCGCAGGTCGCCTTCGAGGTCGAATGGTGCGTCTCCCGCGGTGACGGCGACGAGTTCGTCCCGGCCAGTTCGGGCCCGGCCTACGGCATGAGCCGGATCACCGACCTGCCCGGCTACCTGCGCGAGGTGCTCGAAGCGCTCGGCGCGCAGGGCATCGCCGTGGAGCAGCTGCACCCCGAGTACGCCGCCGGCCAGTTCGAGGTGTCGGTGGCGGCCACCGACCCGGTCGGCGCGGCGGACCTGCTGGTGCTGGTGCGGGAGACCGTCCGCGCGGTCGGTCACCGGCACGGCCTGCGCTCCACCTTCGCGCCGAAGGTGGTGGCCGGTGGCGTCGGCAACGGCGGGCACGTGCACCTGAGCCTGTGGCGGAACGGCACCAACCTGATGTCCGGCGGCGACGGCTGGCACGGGCTGACCGAGCAGGCCGAAGCCTTCGGCGGCGGCATCCTCGACCGGCTCCCCGGCCTGCTCGCCATCGGCGCCCCCTCGGTGGCCAGCTACCTGCGGCTGGTGCCCGCGCACTGGTCGGGGCCGTTCCGGTGCTGGGGCTGGGAGAACCGCGAGGCCGCGCTGCGGCTGGTCACCGGCGAGACCGGGCACGGCCGGCGCGCGGCGAACCTGGAGGTCAAGTGCTTCGACGGCGCCGCCAACCCGTACCTGGTGGTGGCCGCGCTGCTGGCGGCCGGTACCGCGGGCATCGCCGAGCAGGCGGCGCTGCCCGAGCCGATCCAGGTCGACCCGGCCTCGCTGCCGGAGGGCACCGTGCAGCGGCTGCCCACCAGCCTCGGTGAGGCCGCCACCGCCTTCGGAGCCGACCCCGCGTTGCGCAAGGCGCTCGGGGAGGAACTGGTGGACACCGTGCTCACCGTGCGCCGCGGGGAAATCGCGTTGTTCGACGGGCGGTCGGCTGAAGAAATCGTGGCTCGCACCCGGTGGCGCTACTGACGCGATACCGTGAGGGCATGGGCGCTGGCGGGAGCAGCACGGGCAGTTCGGACGACGAGCCGAACCCCCGGTTCCACGACGACCTCGTCGGGCTGGACCCGGCGGACCCGGAAGCCCAGGAGTTCGCCCGCCACCTCGACCGGATCGAGCGCTGCGGGCCGGCGTTCACCGTGGAGGCCTCGCTGGACGGGGTGGCCGACTTCGCCGACTCCAGCCACCGCGCCGGCGGTTTGCGCTGGTGGACCGCGGTCGCCGTGGTCTGCCTGATCCTGATCGGCGTGATCGTCGCCTCCTGGGACATCGTGCTGCGGACGCTGGCCTGGCTCGCCGAGTAACGTGGACGGCGTGAAAGGTATGAAACCCGTCGTCGGTGCCACCCCCCGCGTGGTGAAGTCCGAGCAGGAGTGGCGGGAGCAGCTCGATCCCGAGGAGTACGCGGTGCTCCGCGAGGCTGGCACCGAACGCCCGTTCACCGGCGAGTACACCGACACCAAGACCACCGGCGTCTACGAGTGCCGTGCCTGCGGCGCCGAGCTGTTCCGCAGCGACACCAAGTTCGAGAGCCACTGCGGCTGGCCGTCGTTCTACGACCCCGCCGACTCCGACGCGGTGCTGCTGCGCGAGGACCGCACCATGGGCATGGTCCGCATCGAGGTGCTGTGCGGTTCCTGCCACAGCCACCTCGGGCACGTGTTCGAGGGCGAGGGCTACGACACGCCGACCGACCAGCGGTACTGCATCAACTCGATCTCGCTGAAACTGGTGCCCAGGCCGTAACCCGTTCCGGGGACAAGCCCCTCACCCGCTCGATACCGTGGTGTTCACGCTTCGGGTGGGGAAGGGGTGCGATGGCTGACCCGTGGGGCCTGTCCGGCCCCGCTTTTCTCGGCGTCTACGCCGGGTGCCTGGCCGTGCCCTCGGTGGTGCTGATGGCGGGACAGCTCCGGGCTCGCTCGGCCGGCCGGGGGGCGGCACCCGGTCCGCTGGACGTCTGCCAGGCCGGTTTCCTGCGCGGCGGCGCCCGCCGTGCCACCGAGGTGGCGCTGGCCGGCCTGCTGGACCGCGGGCTGCTGCGGGTCGACTCCTCGGGCACCCTGCACCACACCGGTGGAGCCGGTGAGAACGAGCTGGAGCGGCACCTGATCGCGGGAGCCACCGGCGTGGCCGGGCGCTCGGCGGGGGCGCTGGTGGACAGCGTGCGCACCACCGGCACGATGCACGCCCTCCGGCACGACCTGGTCGTCAGGGGCCTGGTGGTCGACGAGAAGCAGCGGCGTGCCTGGTGTTTCACCGCGCTCGGGCTGTTTTCGGCCGCACTGGTGCTCGGCCTGGCCCGCTTCACCGCGGGGGCGGCGGACGGCTACCTGTTCCCGCTGCTGTTGCTGGCCGTGTCCGGGGTCATCGCCGCTTCGCTGTTCGCGGTCGCCCGCGAGGACGTGGCCACGGCGCGGGGCGTGGCGGCGCGTGCCGCGGCGGCGTTCCCCGGAACGACCGGATCGGTGGCCCAGCACGGGCTGCGGGGTTATCCGGAGGACGACGTGCGCACGGCACTGCTGTCCGGCTTGTTCCCGCCGCCCCGGCCGCGGCGGAGTTCGCGCCGGGGCCACGCCGGTGGCGCGGTGGTGGGTGGTTGTTCGTCGGTGGGCAGCGGCTGCTCGCTCTCGTCCGGCAGCGGCTGCGGTGGGAGCAGCGGCTGCGGGGGCGGCGGTTGCGGTGGGGGCGGAGGGAGCTGAGGTGGACGAGACCTGGGGCCTGTCCGGGTCCGGTTTCCTGGTGCTGTACCTGGTGCTGCTGGTCCTGCCGGGGCTGCTGGGCGGGTTGGTGACGCTGGGGTTCCGGCAGCTGCGGCGGTACCGCTCGGCGCCGGACGATTCGCCGTTGCCCAGCGACTACCACGTGGCGTACCTGGCGCGCGGGCCGCTGCGCGCGGTCGAGACGGCCATCGCCGCCCTGGTCGACCGCGGGGAGCTGCGGGCGGAGAGCAGCGGGCGCCTGTCCTCGATCGGCGGTGAACCGGAGGACGACCTGGAACGGGTCATCTTCGAGACCGGGTACCTCGGCACCACCGCGAACGAAGCGGCGGTGGCCGCGCTCAAGTCGCCGGAACTGACCGAGATCCGCCGTGAGCTGGAACTGCGCCGGTTGATCGAACCGGAGCTGCCCACGCACGTGATCTGGCTGGGCGTGACCGTGCTCTACGGGCTGGTCACCCTGTTCGGGCTGGTGCGGTGGTTCGCCGTGGTCACCACGAGCACGCCGATCGGCTTCCTCAGCTTCCTGATCTTCGTCGCCGCCGGCGCCACCGCCGCCGCACTGGCTCCCGCGCGGCGGCGGCCCCGGCTGCGCAAGACCGAACTGGGCAAGCAGGTGCTGCGCGCGTCGCGGCAGACGCTGACCGGCGCCACCCGCGAGGTCGCGCTGAACGGCGGCCTGTCCGCCTACCCCGATGCCGAGGTCGCACCCGCGCTGGAACTCAGGTTCAACCGCACGCGCCGCCGTCACGCCGGCACCAGCAGCGCGGGCGTGATCGCCGGAACGCTGCTCGCCGGGCTGGGCCACGGGGACAGCGGGGCCGGGGACGGCGGCGGCTGCGGTTCCGGGTGCGGTGGGGGTTGCGGGGGCGGCGGGGGCGGCAGCTGAAGCCGGTGGAATTACGGCCCTGCACCAGGGTGCGGTGGCTTAGTCTCCGGGCAGTCGCGGATTGGAGGGCCGACTGGTGGTGGAACCGTGGGGCATGTCGGGCCCGGTGTTCATCGGGCTGTACCTGTGTTCGCTGGCTGCGCCGCTGGTGGTCGCGCTGGTGGGCCGGATCGCGCTCGGCGCCGCCGGTGCGCGTCCGGCCACGGCGTACACGCCGGGCAACGTCTACGAAGTGGCGTACCTGGCGGGCGGCGCCGACCGCGTGACCGAAACGGCCGTGGCCTCGCTGCTCGAACGCGGCACGCTGCGCGCCGACAGCAGCGGCCGGGTGCACGGCGCCGGTGCCGAACCCGCCGATCCGGTGGAACGGGCGGTGCACGGCGTGGTCGTGCGCCGGGGCGGCGTCCGGATGCCGGACCTGCGCAAGGAAATGCGGACCGCGGAGGTGCTCCGCGGCATGGAACGGCACCTGGTGCAGGCCGGCCTGGTCCGGTCCAGGACGGGCTCCGCGGTGCTGCGCCGCGTGGTGCACCTGCTCTACCTGGCCGTGCTGGTGCTCGGCGTGGTGCGGCTGGTCAACGGGATCATGCTGGACCGCCCGATCGGCGTGCTGATCGCACTGGTGGTGGTGGCCGCGGTGGCGACCTTCACCGCGGGCGCGCTCGCCAAGGCGGGGCCTCCCGCCCGGCCGACCGCCCAGGGTTCGGTGCAGCTGGCCAGCGCCAGGAACTGGCAGGCCCAGCAGCCGACCGGCCGGTCCGGTGGTGCCCCGCCGCGCTGGTCGGCGGGGGCGCCGGTGCTGGCGGGGGCCGCGGGCGCGGTCGCGCTCGGCGGCCTGGCGATGTACCCGGACGAGCAGATGCGGTCGGCGCTGGCGGCACCGAGTCCCGGCGCGTCCGGTGGTGACAGCGCCGGTGGTTCCTCCTGCGGTGGTGGTGGCGGCTGCGGTGGCTGCGGGGGTTGTGGTGGCTGAACTGCCCCGGCTCGGCGTCGGCATCGGCTGGCGGCCCGAACTGGACCTGTCCGTACCGCGCCTGCCCGGGGTCGACTGGGTGGAGGTGGTCGCGGAGAACCTCCAGCCCGCCGCGCTGCCACCGGCGCTGACCGCCCTGCGCGACCGCGGCCTGCCGGTGCTGCCGCACGCGGTGTCGCTCTCCCTCGGCGGTGCCGAGGAACTGGACACCACACGGGTCGAGCACCTGGCCGAGCTGACCGCGGCGCTCGGCGCGCCGGTCGCCAGCGACCACGTGTGCTTCGTCCGCGCGGGCGGGCTGGACGCCGGGCACCTGATCCCGCTGCCGCGCACCCGCGAGGCGCTGGACGTGCTGGTGGACAACGTGAAACTGGCGCAGTCGATCCTCGGTGTGCCGTTCGCGCTGGAGAACATCGCCGCGTTGCTGGAGTGGCCGGACCCGGAGCTGAGCGAGGCGCGGTTCCTCACCGAGCTGACCGAGCGCACCGGCTGCCTGCTCATCGTGGACGTGGCCAACCTGTACGCGAACGCGCGGAACCTCGGCAGCGATCCGGTGTCCTTCCTGGACGAGATCCCGCTGGACCGGCTGGCCTACCTGCACGTCGCGGGCGGCGAGGAGCACCACGGCGTCTACCACGACACGCACGCGCACGCGGTGCCACCGCAGGTGCTCGACCTGCTCGGTGAACTGCGGTCCAGGGTGGACCCGCCGGGGGTGCTGCTGGAACGGGACGACGCCTACCCCACCGACGCCGAACTGGCCGCCGAACTGGCGGCGATCCGCGCGGTGGTCGAGGCGTGAGCCGGGCGGAACTGGCCGCCCGGCAGGCGGAACTGCTGCGGGCGCTGCTCGCCGGCGGCCCCCCGCCGGCGGGGTTCGACCAGGGCCGGGTCGAGGTCGAAGTGCGGGCGCTGCGGGCGAAACGCCGCCGGGTGATCGCCTACCTGCGGCCCGAACTGCCGCAGGAACTGGGCGAGCGGTACGCACCGCTGTTCGACGAGTACGCGGCCACGCACCCCCGCGAGGAGGGCGTGCGGATGCGGCAGGACGCGGAGGACTTCGCGCACTGGCTCACCGCCAGGGGTGAGCTGAAGCAGCCGCGGTGGTGGCAGCGGTTACCAGGACGGGCGGTCCGTGCCCGGTAGCCGGGTGCCTTCCGTCCACCGCGGATCCGCACCGGGCACCGGCACGAAGGTGAGTTCGCCGTACGGGCTGGGCAGCTTCGCCAGCAGGTCGTCGACCGCGTAACCGGTTCCGGTGGGCTCGCGGCGGCCCAGGGAGTCCAGCCATTCCGCGGTGTGGGCGAGCGCCACCTGACCGCGCCAGCCACCGCCGTCGCGCACCGCACGCCGCAGGGCGGTCATCACGGTGGCCGCGGCCAGCCAGCCGGTGGCGTGGTCGAGCGCCTGCGCGGGCAGCGGGCGGGGCTGGTCCAGCCCGGCGTGCGCGGCGATGCCGGAGGCCACCTGCACCAGGCTGTCGAACCCGCGGCGGTGGCGCCACGGGCCGTGCGGGCCGTAGGCGGACAGGTCGAGCACGATCAGGCCGGGGAACTCGTCGGCCAGTTCCTCCGGGGAGAAGCCCCAGCGGGCCAGCGCACCCGGCCGGAACGACTGGACGAACACGTCCGCCCTGGCCAGCAGCTTGCGCAGGCGGGCGCGCCCGGCGTCCTGGGTGAGGTCGGTGAACGCGGTGCGCTTGCCGAGCCCGGTGTCCAGCCACAGCGGTTCGAGGCGCGGCAGGTGGGCGGCACCGAGGTGCAGCACGTCGGCCCCGTGCGCGGCGAGCACCCGCCCGGCCACCGGCCCGGCGATCACGTGGGTCAGTTCGAGCACCCGCACCCCGCCGAGCGGCCGGTCCGAGTCGAACAGGCGCTTCGGTGGTGCGTCGCCGGTCTGCCGCAGCTCGACCAGCGGCTGCCCGGCGACGGCGGCGCCCTGGGGGTGGTCGAGCCAGTCCTGGCGGGTGCGCAGCAACGCGGCCGCCCCACCGGCGGCGGTCACCGCTTCCTGCACCTCACGGGCCCGCCGCTTGGCGACGGCCTCGGTGACGGCCGCGGGGGTGGCGGCGGTGCCGAGCCCCCAGCAGACGGCGGCGACGTGGCGCGGGTGGTTGCAGTGGAGCCGGACCCACCCGTCGGCGGCGAGGTAGTCACCGGTCAACGGGGCCTCGAGCGCCCCCGGTTCCCGGCCGTCGACCCGCAGGTGGCGCTCACTGCGGAAGGCCGCCGCCGCGTGCCGCAGCTCCACGGCCACCGGCTCCGGTGTGATCCCCCTGAGGCGAAGCAGTTCGGCCGCCGCCACCGTGGTCACGCCGATGCTCGCCGCCGCGGCCGCCGCCACCCGGTAGGGACCGGGCAGCACGGACTCCGCACCGCTGACCCCCACCGGCGACGGCAACTGCTCCCCGGTCACCCGCCGCCACAACGCGGCAATCTCTTCCTCGATCACAGTCCCTCAGTTGGTGTCGGGCCGCTGACCACGCAACAGCTCGAGGATCGCGTCCAACTTGGTGGAGTGCTCGTCCAGCTTGGTGGAGTGCTCGTCCAGCTTGGTCGAATGCTCGGACAGAGTCCGACTCTGTGAAGCCAGCGTCCGGCGCATCTCCGCGACTTGGCCATCGAGATCGGTGAGCCTGCCGTCGAGCAGACCTACCTTGCCGTCGAGTAGGTCTACCTTGCCGTCGAGTAGGTCCACTTTGCCGTCGAGCAGGTCCACCTTGCTGTCGAGCAGGTCTACCCTGCCTTCGAGTCGTTTCACCCGCTGACCGGTCTCGGTCAATAGATCGTAGACGTCATCCACGTCGTGCCGGAGCTGCCGCTGTCTGCGTTCCATTTCAGGCATCATACGGAGCAGCTTACCGAGCCACCGCGAAGTGGCATATGCCACCTCTGTCCTACGGCAGGTTCAGCACCAACTCCGCCGGTGGCACCCGCGTCCCGGTGTAGAAGGGGATCTCCTCCCGCACGTGCAGCCGCGCTTCCGTGCCGCGCAGGTGGCGCATCAGGTCCACGATCCGGTGCAGCTCGTCCGCTTCGAAGGCCAGGATCCACTCGTAGTCACCCAGGGCGAAGGAGGCGACGGTGTTCGCGCGCACGTCCGGGTAGTCCCGCGCTTCCTTCCCGTGGTCGGCGAGCATCTTGCGGCGGTCCTCGTCCGGCAGCAGGTACCACTCGTACGACCGCACGAACGGGTAGACGCAGACGTACTTCCGCGGGTCCTCCCCCGCCAGGAACGCCGGGATGTGGCTGCGGTTGAACTCCGCGGGCCGGTGCAGCGCGACCTGGCTCCACACCGGCACCGAAGCGCGGCCGAGCGGGGTCCGCCGGAACCCGGTGTACGCGGCCTGGACCTGCTCGATCTCCTCGGCGTGCCACCAGATCATGAAGTCGGCGTCGGCACGCAGGCCGGCGACGTCGTACACGCCGCGCACCACCACGCCCTTGCTTTCCAGGCCGTCGAGGAACTCGGTGGTCTCGCGCGCGGCGGCGCCGCGGTCCTCGGGCAGCCGGCCCGGTTCGGCCCGGAACACCGACCAGGCGGTGTAGCGAATGGTGTCGTTCAGCTCGTGGTAGTTCAGCCGCGCCATGCGTCCATCTTCGCAAACTCCGCGAGCCTGGTGGCGGCGGCGTCCGCGGTGGCGACGCAGGCGGGAACGCCGACTCCGTGCAGCGTGGCGCCCGCCACTTCCAGGCCGGGCACCCCGGCCACGGCCCGTTCGACCGCCCCGACCAGTCCGGCGTGCCCGGCGCCGTACTGCGGCAGCCCGCCACCCCAGCGGGTGACCACGGAGTCCACCGGCTCGGCCCGCACCCCGGTCAGTTCGGCGAGGTCGTCGAGCACCAGCCGCACGAGTTCGTCGTCATCGCGGTGCAGCGCCCCCGGCTCACCGAAGCGGCCGACCGAGCCCCGCAGCAGCACCGGGCCACCGGTGTGGTGCGCCCACTTCCGCGCCGAGAAGGTGAACGCCTTGACCGCGAACGGCCTGCCGTCGGCCCGCCGCTCCGACGCGCCGACCAGCACACCGGAGGCGTCGGGCAGCTCGGTACCGGGCGGCAGGGCCAGCCCGATCACCGCCATCGACGCCAGTTCCACCCGCGCGAACGCCGCCGACGCCGCCGGAACCACCCCGTCCAGCAACCGCCGGGCAGCCGGGGCGGGCACCGCCAGCAGCACCGCGTCGAAATCCACGGTGGACTCCTCGGGCACCGCGCCGACCACCAGGCGCCAGCCGCCGGCCGACCGCCGCAACTCGCGGACCGTGGTCCCGGTGCGCACCTCGGCACCGGACGCGACCGCCAGCCGGTCGGCCAGCGCGCCGAGCCCACCGGGGAGCGTGCCGAACACCGGAGCGCCGCTGGGTGCCGCGGGCACCAGCGATGCCGCCGCTTCGGTCAGCGACGCGGCCCCGCGGTCGAGCGCACCGGCCAGTCCGGGCATCGTCGCGCGCAGGCCGAGGCCGTCCGCTCCCCCGGCGTAGACCCCGCCGAGCAGCGGGTCGACCAGGCGGTCCACCAGTTCGTCCCCGAACCGCGCCCGCAGCAGCCCGCCGAGCGGCACGTCTTCCGGCGGCAACTCGACCGGGGGCAGCGACGGCTCCGCGGCCACCGCGGCGAGCCCCTCGGCCGAGAGCACCCCGGACACCGCTTCCGCACTGGCCGGCACGCCCATCACCGTGCCGGGCGGCAACTGCCGCGCCTGCCCGTCCGCACGCACGGTCGCCCGCGCACCGGTCGGGTGCACCACGTCCAAACCCAGTTCACGCGCCAGGCCGAGCGCCTCCGGGCGCCGGGCCAGGAAGGCTTCGGCACCCAGGTCGAACGGCCGTCCCGCCAGGCTGCCGGTGCGCAGCTTGCCGCCGATCGCCCCGGCCGACTCGAACACGGTCAGCTCGGCCGCCGGGCCGAGCAGGCACCGCAGCCGGTGGGCCGCGGCCAGGCCGGAGACACCGCCGCCGACCACCGCGATCCGGGTGCTCAAAGCGAGTGCACGAGTTCGACGACCCGGGTGATCACCTCGGGATCGGTGTCGGGCAGCACCCCGTGGCCCAGGTTGAAGATGTGCCCGGCGGCCGCGCGGCCCTCTTCGGCGATCCGGCGCACCTCGGCCTCGAGCACCGGCCACGAGCCGAACAGCAGCGCCGGGTCCAGGTTGCCCTGCACCACCGGCGCCGACCCCGGCCGGGTGGCGGTCAGCCGGCGCACGGCCTCGTCGAGCGGCACCCGCCAGTCGACGCCGACCACGTCGGGCCCGGCGTCACGCAGGTCGGAGAGCAGTTCACCGGTGCCGACGCCGAAGTGGATCCGCGGCACACCGGCGTCGGCCACCCCGGCGAACACCTTCGCCGAATGCGGCAGCACGAACTCGCGGTAGTCACGCGGCGAGAGCGCACCCGCCCAGGAGTCGAACAGCTGGATCGCGTCGACGCCGGCGGCGATCTGCACGCGCAGGAAGCCGAGCGCGATGTCGGCGAGCTTGCCCGCCAGCGCGTGCCACAGCTCCGGCTCGGAGTGCATCAGCGCCTTGGTGCGCTCGTGGTTGCGGCTCGGGCCGCCCTCGATCAGGTAGGAGGCGAGCGTGAACGGCGCGCCGGCGAATCCGATCAGCGGCGTGTCACCGAGCCGCTCGACCAGCAGCCGCACGCCTTCGGCGACCGGCACGACCTGCTCGGCGTCCAATTCGGGCAGCGCGGCCACCGCGGCGGCGTCCCGCACCGGGGAGGCGACCACCGGGCCGGTGCCCGCGACGATGTCGATGTCCACCCCGGCCGCCTTGAGCGGCACCACGATGTCGCTGAACAGGATCGCCGCGTCCACCCCGTGCCGTCGCACCGGCTGCAGGGTGATCTCCGCGAGCATCTCGGGGTCGAAGCAGGCGTCGAGCATCGCGGTGCCCGCGCGCAGCTCGCGGTATTCAGGCAGGGAACGCCCGGCCTGCCGCATGAACCAGACCGGCAGGCGATCGGGGCGTTCGCCCCGCGCGGCCAGCAGGAACGGGGCGCCGGGCAGCGCGCGGCGCGTGGTGGCGCTCGCGGGCGCCGAGCTAGGAGAAGACATCGGATACATCGTGCCACGCGCGAGGTCAGGGCCGATTTCCAGGCGGCTGACGGCGCGTCCGCCAGCTCAGCGGGCACTTTCCGGCTTACAGTCCAGGGCGTGACCGCGATGACGCATGCGCCCGACCTCTTCCGCGAAGCGGTCGCGGCATTGGCCTCCGCGCGCTCCCGTCCGGAGGTGGTCCTGGCGCCGATGCGGGCCCCGCAGCGGCTCGCCCCGTGGGCGTACGCGCTGAGCTGCGAGGTCACCGGCCCGGCCGACGTGCTGGCTTCGGGCAGGCTGGTGCTGCTGCACGACCCCGACGGTCAGGAGGGCTGGAACGGGGTGCTGCGCCTGGTCGTCTACGTCCGCGCCGAACTCGACCGCGAACTGGCCACCGACCCGTTCCTGCCCGCGGTCGGCTGGTCGTGGCTGACCGACGCGCTGGAGCACACCGGCGCCGAATACACCTCATTGGGTGGCACGGTCACCGAGACCTCATCGGCGCGCTTCGGCGACATCGCCGGTCCGTCCCGCACCGACGACCTGGAGCTGCGGGCGTCGTGGACCCCGGTCGACGCGGCGCTGCGGCCGCACGGCGAGGGCTTCGTCCAGCTGATGGCCAGCGTGGTCGGCCTGCCGCCGGTGGGCGTGTCCCTGTTCGAGCAGCGGACCGGATCCCAGTAGTTCTAGTAGTTGCGCCATTCGTCCTTGGCGTATTCGAGGACCCTCGGCTGCATCAACGACGACGAAGGCACGTTCGGAATGCGCCGCCGGTCCACCGGGAAGACCGCCGCCGCCCGCAGTGACTCGGTGTCCAGCGAGCGCAGGGCCGGAGTGGCCGGGGAAAGCCGTAGCTCGGGTTCGCCTTCGGCGGCAGCCAGGTGGAAACCCCAGTCGCCGAAGCTCGGCACCGAGGCGTGGTACGGCACCGTCCGCAACCCGGCTTCGCGCAGGGACGACTCGACGCACCAGTAGGACCGCGGGGCGAAGTACGGCGAACCGGCCTGCACGACCAGGCGTCCGCCGTCGGCCAGTGCCCGCCGGACCAGGGCGTAGAACTCCACCGAGTACAGCTTCGCGGTCGCCGTCGAGTCCGGGTCGGGCATGTCGACGATGATCGCGTCGTAGCGGACGGCGTTGTCCCGCAACCAGGTGAACGCGTCGGCGTCGACCACCCGGGCGCGCGGGTCGTCGAACGCGCCCTGGTTCATCGCCCGCAGGTCGGGCTGGGTGCGGGCCAGCCGCACCACGCCGGGGTCGAGTTCGACCAGCGTCACCTGCCGCACGTCCGGATAACGCAGGACCTCCCGCAGGCCGAGGCCGTCGCCGCCGCCGAGGACCAGCACGTGCTCGCGCGCGCCCGCGAGCACCGGGTGCACCAGCGCCTCGTGGTAGCGGTGTTCGTCGATCGAACTGAACTGCAGGTCGCCGTTGAGGTAGAAGCGGACGTCGGCGGGGCCGCTGAGGCCGATCGATTCGGTGAGCACGATTTCCTGGTACGGCGTGCGCTCGGCGTGCACCACGGGGTCGGCGTAGAGGGCCTGCCGCGCGGACAGTTCGAACTGCCCGGCGAAGGCGAAGGTGGCGGCGAGCACCGCGGTGACCACGACCGCCGCGGCCGAGAGCCCCGCCCGGGTGCGCCGCCGCAGCCGCCTGCGGAACACGGTGAGCACCAGCCCGAGCCCGGCGATCGCGTTCAGCGCGCCGACCAGCAGCGCCCCGCGGATCTGGCCGAACACCGGCAGCAGCACGAACGGGAAGGCCAGGCCGCCGAGCAGCGCGCCGACGTAGTCCGCGGCGAACAGGTCGGCCACCGCGCTGCCCGCGTCCTGCCGCCGGATGCGCTGCAGCAGCACCATCAGCAACGGGATCTCGGCGCCGACCAGCACGCCGAGCAGCAGCGCGATCACCACCAGCGCGGGCACGTACAGGCTGAGCCAGGCGTAGGCGGCGTAGAGCAGGAGCACGCTGAGCCCGCCGAGCAGGGCGAGCGCGATCTCGATGCCGGCGAACGCGGCCTCGGCGCGGCGCTGGAGCGGTTTGGCCGCCAGCGCGCCGACGCCCATCGCGAACACCATCACCGACAGCACGATCGACGCCTGGCCGACGGTGTCGCCGATCAGGTAGCTGCCGAGCGCGACCAGCGCCAGTTCGTAGACCAGCCCGCAGGCCGCGCAGACGAACACGGCGAGCAGGACCGCGGCCCTGGCCAGCCGCGTGCGGGGCGCCTCGGTGCCGGTCTCGGTGCTCGTCACGTGATGGCGGCGGCGATGATCGCGCTGACCGCGACGTGCACCGCGGCCGAGACCCACACCGCCGGGTGCGGTTCGGGCCGGGCCAGGAGCTCACCGAGCTTGCCGGGCGTGGCCAGGTCGAGCAGCACGAACGCGACGGCCATCAACGCGAGCCCGGCCAGGCCGAAGACCACGGTGGAGAGCAGGCCGGTGACCAGGTCGCTGTCGCTGGTGATGATCGCCGTGGTGACGATGACGCCGACGCCGAGCAGCCCGGAGGCCAGCAGCACCGACGCGTTGCGGTTGCCCTGCACCCAGATCAGCTCGCGGAGCTTGCCCGGCGTGGCGAGATCGACCAGCACGAAGCCGAGCGCCATCAGGATGGTGCCGACCGCGCCGTAGGCCAGCGTGGCCAGCAGGCCGGAAACGAGTTCGGACATGGTCGCCTTTCAGTGGTTCAGTTGGTCTTTCCCAGCGCCCAGCAGCTACTGCCCCGGCCACGGCGGCTGTTGCCGCCCCGGCGGTGGCGGCTGCTGGTGTCCAGGCCGCGGCTGCTGGTGCGGCGCCCCGGGCTGCCCCGGATGAGGCCCAGCCGGTCCCCGCGGCGGTTGCCCGGAAGGCGGTGGCCCCGACGGGGAAGGCCCGGCAGCACTCGGCGAAGAAGGCGGTTCCCCGGTCGCCTGCCCCGGCGAAGCCGCCTCCTTCTGCCGTGCCCGCGCCCGCATCCAGAAGCCCAGCCCCACGCACAGGACCACCCCGGCCCCCAGCCCGGACAGGGTCAGCGTGGTGCTCACCGGGAAGTCCGAACTGCCGGCCCGGCCCAGCGGCGGCACCGGGCGGTCGGCGGGCGGCGGGGTCGGCACGGCCTGCATGGCGCCCGCTTCGATCATCAGCAGCGGCAGGCCGAGCGCGGCGTGCCCGGTGCCGGCGACCGGGTCCTCGACCAGCGCCGGGCCGTGCACGCCGAGCCGGGCGAAGTCCGCTTCCCGCGGCAGTTTCGCGCTGCCGAACTCCGGCGAGCCTTCGACCCGCACGGAAACCCCGTCCGCGAATTCGCTGCTCTCCCTGGTGTACCCGACCGACACCCGCGTCTCCAGCCACCGCGAGCAGTTGCTCGCCACCGTGCCCGGCCCACGGCTGGAGCCCACCTGCACGTTCTTCGTCGAGCCGTCCTCCAGGCGCCACCCGAAGCAGACGCCGTACACCTTCTCCAGCTCGGCGAGACCGGCGCTCAGCTCCTGCGCCGCGTCCGGGGTGAAACCGGGAACCGCGCCGCCGTCGTACCTGGTGTCGCTCGAGAACGCGGTGGTGTCCGCGTTGTGGAACTCCCCCGGTCCCGGTGGCGAGGTGCCGCTGGACCCGCTGATCACGGCCCACACCACGCCCGCCACCAGCAGTCCGCAGAAGATCCAGGCGCAGCCCCTGGCCTGCTGCTCCTCGCTCATTTGCCCGCCCCCGGCCCGCGCCCGCGGAAGTCACCGCCGTGGGTGGAGGTCCAGCCCCACGACCCGCTGGTGTGCCCGTAGCGGCGGTGGGCCCGCTCGGCGTCCATCACCTGGATGGTCGAGCCGGTGCCGCGCGGGGTGATCACCACCGCGTCCGAGGAGTACCGCAGGTAGATGCCCGAGTTGTCGGCCGACTGCGCCAGCGGCTGCCAGTCGGTGACGATCAGGGTGGACACCGCGCTCGGCTTCTTGGCCGAGGTGTAGGAGAGCACCCCGGAGTCGAAGTCCTGCGAGGTGTCGCGGTCGAACTCGTTGTCCACGAAGCTCGCCACGCTCGTCCCGCCGAAGAACAGCAGGTTCACCGCGATGATCAGCGCGATCACCGCCAGTATCCCGCCCAGCACGAACCACAGCAGGTGTTTCACGTCGTCCTCTTCCCCAGTCCCGCCCGGTCAGTGCCCCGGCGGGTAGATCCGCACCTCGTACCGCGACAGCACCTCGCCGCGGCTGACCTCCCACTTGCCGCCGTCGCCGTAGGACTCCAGCGAGAGCCGCGCGTCGTCACCCGCGGCGTAGTCCTGGTAGTGCACGGTGCCCTCGGCGTCGAGACCGGTGGTGCCCTCGGCGGTGAAGCTCGCCGTGCCCGAATCCTTGTGGTGGTAGGTCCGGCCGTCCAGCGCGATCTCGGGGCCCGGCTCCACCACCACGTCGGTCAACGCGGTGAACAGCACCAGCTCCAGGTCCGGGTCCTCCTCCACGGACAGCCAGTACCGCCGGCCGCCGGGGTCCTCCAGCAGGTGCTCGGTCCAGGACCAGCCGTCCTCGGTCAGCCGCAGCGTGCCGCGCACGGCGTGGGATTGGCCGCGGATCTCGGCGATCGCGCCGGGACCGAGGGTGCGGGGGTCGCCGCGCACCGCGTCCACGTCGGCGGAGCCGAACGGATCGGCGCCCGGCACCGGTTCCGGGGATTTCACCCGGCCGCGGCGGGACAGCAGCACACCGATCACCACCAGTGCCACCAGCACCAGAGCGAGCAGCACCAGCACACCAATATCAACCATTCGAGTGAAACCCCCATAACGCCGGGCGACCGGAATCGGGTCGCTCGCGGTGTCCGCCGGGCGGACGGCCACACTCTAACGACCCGCCTGGGCCGAGGTGGGCGGTTTGCCGGGACCGGGCTTCAGCGGATGGGGGAAGGCCCGGCCCCCGCCGGCCGGAAACCCGCAGTCCGTCACGGAGCCGGAACGCGATAAGTCCGGTTTGCCTGTTTCACGCCTGATCATCCGGTTGCCCGGCGGACAACTCAGGCTGGTGGTCCGCCCCGGCACCCGGCCGCCCGCCTCCCCCGACCGGCCCTAGCGACGGCCGCGGAGTACCCGCGAGAGTGTTCCCCTGCGGATGCACGTAGCGAATGCACGCCCATCCGGGTGGCAGCAACCTCTGTTCATCGCCGGTCTCCGGGGATCTGTTAGCCAGTCACGCATTACTACCCCGATCGTGTGACCGCAACGTCACGGAGTAACGACTCGATCCAGATCCGTACCCGTTCGATCCCCCCACTGACCCTCTCGGGCGGCTAGAGCGCCTTCGACGACACCACTTTCGGTCTAAGGCTGGCGCGGCTGATTGGCCGAAAGTCCCGGTGCCGGTCGGGGGGCACGACCGACTCCAGGGAGGTAGTGACGTGGCTGCCGTCGGCTTATCTCAGGCCGTCCGTTCCACGCCAGCCGGTGCATTGCCGGCGAGCATGGTTCCGCACCCGCGGGAAGAACTTTTTTCCGTACTGGTGGTCGATGACCACCCGTTGTTGAGGGAGGCAATCGCAGCAAGACTCGCACAGATGGGTGCGGGCACGGTTCACGAGGCCGCCACGGTGGCCGAGGCGAGGGCGAGGGCGACGGCCACCGGGCCGTGCGACCTGGCCATCCTCGATCTCGGCCTGCCCGATGGCAGCGGCATCGAGCTGGTTACGGAACTCCGTAGCCACGGCTGGCCTCGTGTGGTCGTGCTCGCGTCCTCGGACGACCCGTACGCGGTTCGTTCGGCGTTCCAGGCGGGCGCCCAGGCATACCTGCTCAAGTCCGCGTCGCCGGTGGTCGTCACCGACGGCGTGCGCAGGGTGCTCGAGGGCGGCGTCTACGCCGATCCGAGCGTCGCTCCGGTCCTGGCCACCGGCACGAGGGTCGCGGGCACCGACAACACCCCGCGCGAGCTGTCCGCTCGCGAGGTGGAGGTGCTGCAGCTCGTGGCCGACGGCCAGTCCAACAAGGAAATCGGTGAGGAGCTGAGCCTCTCCGCGCTGACGGTGAAATCCCACCTGTCGCGGATCGGCCGCAAGCTCGGCACCGGTGACCGGGCGCAGATGGTCGCACTGGCCATGCGCGCGGGCGTCATCCGCTAGTCAGGGCTCTGCCGCGGTAAGGGCCGACCAGGCGCGGTCGGCCCTTACCGTAGGGTCGTGGAGTGGATACCGCTGATCAGGACGGCGCGACGCCCGATTCGCCGGCGCCGATTCCGCTGACGGAACCGGCCGAAGGTACCCCCGGGGTCATCGCCGACCCGGAGGCGCTGGCGCACGCCTGCGCCCGGCTCGCCGATGGCGCGGGCGCCATCGCGGTGGACACCGAGCGGGCCTCCGGTTACCGCTACTGGCCCAAGGCCTACCTGGTGCAGCTGCGCCGGGAGGGCGTGGGCTCCTTCCTCGTCGACCCCATCCCGCTCAGCGGGCAGCTGGGGCCGCTCGCCGACGTGCTCAACGGCGCCGAATGGGTGCTGCACGCGGCATCCCAGGACCTTCCGTGCCTCGCCGAACTGGACCTGCGGCCGACGGCGTTGTTCGACACCGAGCTGGCCGGGCGGCTGGCCGGGTACGAGCGAGTCGCGCTCGGCACGCTGGTCGAACTGCTGCTCGGGTACCGGCTGGAGAAGGGCCACAGCGCGGCCGACTGGTCACGGCGCCCGCTGCCGGTGGACTGGCTGAACTACGCCGCGCTGGACGTGGAGCTGCTCATCCCGCTGCGCGAGAAGCTCGAAGCCGAACTGGAGGCCCAGGGCAAGCTGGAGTGGGCCCGGCAGGAGTTCGAAGCGGTCCGCACCGCTCCGCCGCCCCCGCCGAGGGCCGAGCCGTGGCGCCGGGTCTCCGGCATCCACAAGATCCGTTCCCCGCGCGGGCTGGCCGCGGTGCGGGAGTTCTGGCAGATCCGCGACGAGATGGCACGCAAGCGCGACCGCGCACCGAGCCGGGTGCTGCCGGACAGCGCGATCGTCAGCGCCGTGCTCGCCGACCCGAAGTCCACCGCCGAACTGCAGGCGCTGCCGGTGTTCAGCGGCCGGGTCCAGCGCAAGTACGCCTCGACCTGGCTGCGCCCGCTGCAGGTCGCGCGGTCGCTGCCCAAGTCGGAGCTGCCGCTGCCCGCGCAGCCGACCGACGGCCCGCCCCCGCCGAACCGCTGGGCCGACAAGGACCCGGACGCCGCCGCGCGGCTGTCGGCGGCCAGGACCGCGCTGACCGCACTGGCCGAGCACCACCGGCTCCCGGTGGAGAACCTGCTGCTGCCCGAGCTGGTCCGCCGCACCTGCTGGCGCCCGCCGGAGCAGCGCGACGAGGCCGGGGTCGCCGAGGTGCTGCACGCGGGCGGCGCCCGCCCGTGGCAGATCGAACTGACCACACCCGCACTGGCCAAAGCACTGCTCGCCCACCCGGAAAACAACACTTAAACCCGAGGGCACCGCAAGGCGATCACCCGCACCTACTGACGCCCGCCGGAGCAGCGCGACGAGGCCGAGGTGCTGCGCGCGTGGGCGGCACTGGGAGCACTTCCAGGCGATCACCCGCCGGACCAGCCACTCGCGCGGGCGTTCCGGCCAGCCGCGCCCGCGAAACCAGCACCTACACCCGCGAACACGCCAAGGCGACCGCCCGCAGCAACTCCAGCCCCGCCGCGCGAACCGAACCACTCGCGGCGGGCAGCCCGGCCAACCGCAGCACCGCATCGGCGCCGTGGCGCGCGTGGGCTTCCACATCCAGGTCCGGGTTGTCCCGGCGGGCCGTGGCGATGCTCTCCACCAGGCCGAACGCCAGGCTGGTGCAGATGTCCAGCGCGGAGGGCGCCGCACCGGCTTCGGCGATCAGGGCCCGGTAGCAGTCCTTCAGCTCGGCCCGCGCGGCCCGGAACTCGGCCAGGTTCAGCGCCTTGACCTCGGGCAGCAGGCACAGCACGCCCAGGTTGTGCCTGGCCGCGCCCAGCAGGCGGAGGTCGGAGTAGCTCAGCGCCCACAGCCGGATCTCGGCCGGTGCCAGTTCGCCCAGCAGTTCCCTGGCCACCGCCACCGACGGGTCGACCGTCTCCGCGAGCAGGGCGGCGAGCAGGTCCTCCTTGGCCGGGAAGTGGTAGTAGATCGACGCCTGCCGGAGCCCGGCCAGTTCCGCGATCGCGCGGGTGGTGGTGGCGGTGTAGCCGGTGGTGGTGAACAGCTCGGCCGCCGCGTCGAGCACGGCCTCGCGGGCTTCGTGCCTGCTCGCCGCCGCACCGGTGGCCCGCGGCCTGCCCACCCCGCCCGAATTCCGCACCCTGGAATGGTGCCAGGTGCGAGCCGGGTGGGCTGGATCGACCCAGTTGAACAATGGTCTATACCTATCACCGGCTGCCCGCTAGCGTGAAATGGTCTGGACCACCCTCCCGTCCTCGCGCAAAGGATCAGCCCATGCGGCACACCCCACGCCGGTTGCTCAGCGCAGTCCTGTCCTTCCTGCTCGCCATCAGCGTCTCGGCGGCGCTCGGCAGACCCGCGGCGGCCGCGGGCCCGCTCACCGCGGCGTTCACCCTCACCGGCACCACCGGCCAGTACCAGGTGACCAACACCGGCTCGGCCGCGGTCTCCGGCTGGACGATCAGCTTCCGGCTGCCCGCCGGCGTCACCGCGAGCAGCGGTGAGCACGCCACGGTCACCCAGAACGGCACCGAGGTCACGCTGACCCCGGCGCACTACATCAGCACCCTGCAACCGGGGAAGTCGACCTACCCGTACAACCCGGCCTTCCGGCTCAGCACGGCGGCCAACCCGACCGCGTGCCGGATCGCCGGCGCCAACTGCGACGGTTCACCCGACACGCCACCGTCGGCACCGGGGAACCTCCAGGCCACGGTGAAGACCACCAAAACGGTGACGCTCAGCTGGTCGGCCTCGGCACCCGGGTCGCTCCCGGTCGCCGGTTACGACGTGTTCAACGGCACCGCGAAGGCCGCCGCGGTCACCGGCACCACGGCGACGATCACCAGCCTGACCCCGAACACCGAGTACTCGTTCACCGTGGTCGCCAAGGACACCGCCGGGCTGGCCTCCCCCGCCTCCGCACCACTGGCCGTGCGCACCAACAACCCCGCCGACGACACCCAGGCCCCGACCACGCCGGGCAACCTGCACGCGACCGGCTCCGACGCCGCCAGCGTGTCGCTGGCCTGGACCGCGAGCACCGACAACACCGGCGTCGCCGCCTACGACGTCTACCGCGGCGGCACCCTCGCCACCACGGTGACCACCACCAGCGCGAAGATCGCCGGGCTCTCACCGTCCACTTCGTACAGTTTCACGGTCCGCGCCCGCGACGGCTACGACAACACCTCGGCACCGAGCAACGCGGTCACCGCGAAGACCGGCGACATCGTCGGCGGTTACGCGAAGATCGGCTACTTCGTGCAGTGGGGCATCTACGGCCGCCAGTTCTTCGTGCGCAACCTCGACACCAACGGCGCCGCGGCGAAGCTGACCCACCTCAACTACGCCTTCGGCAACATCGACCCGGTGAACCTGACCTGCCTGCAGGGCGTCACGAAGGGCACCACGCCGAACCCGCAGGACCCGAACCAGGGTGACGGCGCCGGTGACGCCGAAGCCGACTACGGCCGCCCGATGTCTTCAGCGCAGTCGGTCGACGGCGTGGCCGACACCGGCTGGGAGAAGCTGCGCGGCAACTACAACCAGCTCAAGAAGCTCAAGGCGAAGCACCCGCACCTGAAGGTGCTCATCTCGCTGGGCGGCTGGACCTACTCGAAGTACTTCTCCGACGTGGCCGCCACCGACGCCTCCCGCAAGAAGTTCGTCAGCTCCTGCCTGGACATCTACCTCAAGGGCAACCTGCCGGTGTACAACGGCGCCGGCGGCCCCGGCACGGCGGCGGGCATCTTCGACGGCATCGACCTCGACTGGGAGTGGCCGGGCGCGGAGGGGCACCCCGGCAACCACGTCAGCCCGGCCGACAAGGTCAACAACACCCTGCTGATCGACGAGTTCCGCAAGCAGCTCGACGAACTCGGCGCGCAGCAGGGCAAGCGCTACCAGCTGACCGCGTTCACCCCGGCCGACCCGGCGAAGATCGACGCCGGCTGGGAACTGGGCCCGGTGGCGAAGTCGCTGGACATCTTCAACGTGCAGGGCTACGACTTCCACGGCGCCGGCAGCGACAACTCGTGGGAGCCGAACCGGACCGGGCACCAGGGCAACCTCTACACCGACCCGGACGACCCGTACAACTTCCACTTCAGCGTGGAGAACGCGATCAAGCCCTACCTCGACGCCGGGGTCAACCCGCGCAAGCTGACCGTCGGCCTGGCCTTCTACGGCCGCGGCTGGCAGGGCGTGACCGACGGCGGCAAGGCCGGTGAGTGGCAGGCGGCCGGCGGCGCGGCGCCGGGGCAGTTCGCCGAGGAAGCCGGGACGCGCGGTTACTCGAACCTGATCGCCAGCGTGCCGAACTGCACGGTGCACCACGACGAAGCCGCGGTGGCGACCTCCTGCTTCACCGGCAACGGCGGCCAGTGGTGGACCTTCGACGACGCGTGGGCGATCGGGAAGAAAACCGCGTGGATCAAGAGCAAGGGCCTGCTCGGCGCGATGATCTGGGAGATGTCCGGGGACACCGGCGTGCTGATGACGGCCACCGACAACGGGCTCAGGTGAGCCGGGCGCACTGACCGGACCGCCGGCACGTGGTGTCCGCCACTCGACTGGACCACAGCGCTGGTTACCGACGGGTAACCAGCGCTATGGTCGCGGGTAACCACTTACCCGATCGAGTTGAGGAGCACCCGTGTCAGCACGAGCAGTGCGCAACGTGGCATTCGTCGAGGGGGTGCGCACACCGTTCGGCAAGGCAGGCGACAAGGGCATCTACGCGGGTACCCGCGCCGACGACCTGGTGGTCAAGGTCATCCGGGAACTGCTGCGGCGCCACCCGGAACTGCCGCCCGAGCGCGTGGACGAGGTCGCCATCGCGGCCACCACGCAGACCGGTGACCAGGGGCTGACCATCGGCCGCACCGCGGCCCTGCTGGCCGGGCTGCCGAAGTCGGTGCCCGGTTTCGCCATCGACCGCATGTGCGCCGGGGCGATGACCGCGGTCACCACCACCGCCAGCGGCATCGGCTTCGGCGCCTACGACATCGCCATCGCCGGCGGGGTCGAGCACATGGGCCGCCACCCGATGGGCGAGGGCGTGGACCCGAACCCGCGCATCATCGCCGACAAGCTGGTCGACCCGACCGCGCTGGTGATGGGCCAGACCGCGGAGAACGTGCACGACCGCTACCCCGCGATCACCAAGCAGCGCGCCGACGCCTACGCCGCGCGCAGCCAGGAGCGCTACGCCGACGCGGTGAAGGCGGGCAAGATCGGCCCCGAACTGGTCCCGGTCGCCACTCGCCACACCGAGCTGGGCTGGGGCCTGGCCACCGAGGACGAGCCGCCCCGCCCCGGCACCACCGTGGCGCAGCTCGCCGGGCTCAAGACCCCGTTCCGGCCGCACGGCCGGGTCACCGCGGGCAACGCCGCCGGCCTGAACGACGGGGCCACCGGCGCCATCCTGGCCGCCGAGGAGGTGGCCACCGAGCTGGGCCTGCCGGTCGGCATGCGGCTGGTCGGCTACTCCTTCGCCGGCGTCGAGCCGGAGGTGATGGGCATCGGCCCGGTGCCCGCCACCGAGAAGGTCTTCGCCCGCACCGGCCTGTCCATCGAGGACATCGGCCTGTTCGAGATCAACGAGGCCTTCGCCGTGCAGGTGCTGGCCTTCCTCGACCACTTCGGCATCAGCGAGGACGACCCGCGGGTCAACCAGTGGGGCGGGGCGATCGCCTGCGGCCACCCGCTGGCCTCCTCCGGGGTCCGGCTGATGACGCAGCTGTCCCGGCAGTTCGCCGAGCGCCCGGACGTGCGGTACGGCCTGACCACCATGTGCATCGGCATCGGCATGGGCGGCACGGTCATCTGGGAGAACCCGGCTTGGGAGGGGAACGAGTGATTTCCGCAGCAGAGGCGAAGGCCGCCTTCCCCGACGAGGTGGTGACCCACGCGGTCACCCGGCTGATCACCGTGCCCGGCCTGGACGGCCAGGTGGCGCTGATCACCATCGACAACGGCCACGACCACACGCGGCCGTCGACCTTCGGCCCGCAGAGCCTGGTCAGCCTGAACGCCGCCATCGACGCGGCCTTCGCGGCCGAGCCGGTGGCGATCGCGGTCACCGGCAAGCCGTTCATCTTCGCCGTCGGCGCGGACCTGTCCGGGGTCGAGCAGATCGCCGGGCGGGACCTGGCCCGCCAGATCGCGCAGACCGGGCACGACGTGTTCCGGCGGCTCACCGAGTCGCAGATCCCGACCTTCGCCTTCGTCAACGGCGCGGTCATGGGCGGCGGGCTCGAACTGGCGCTGTCCTGCCACTACCGCACGCTGTCCGAGAACACCGCGGCGATCGCGTTCCCCGAGGTCTTCCTCGGCCTGTTCCCCGGCTGGGGCGGCACGCAGCTGCTGCCGAACCTGATCGGGCCGGACGCCGCGGTCACCGTGATCATCGAGAACGCGTTGAGCCAGAACAAGATGCTCAAGCCCGCGCAGGCCGCGGAACTGGGCATCGTGGACGAGGTCTTCGGCTCGGCGGACTACCTGGAGCAGTCGCTGCTGTGGCTGGCGAAGGTGGTGCGCGGGGAGGTCACCCCGGCGCGGCGCGAGATCGACCGCGGGGCGGGGTGGGACCGGGCCACCGCCCGCGCGAAGTCCATTGTGGACGCCAAGACCAAGGGCGCTTCGCCTGGCGCGAACAAGGCCGTGGAACTGCTGGAGCTGGCGCGGGCAGGCGACCTCGACCGCGGGTACGCCGCGGAGACCGAGGCGCTGGCCGACGTGCTGATGACCGACACGCTGCGGGCCGGGCTGTACTCGTTCAACCTGGTCAACAAGCGGGCCAAGCGACCGGCCGGGGCGCCGGACAGGTCGCTGGCGCGGCCGGTGAACAAGGTCGGCATCGTCGGGGCGGGCCTGATGGCCAGCCAGCTGGCGCTGCTGTTCGTGCGGCGGCTGAAGGTGCCGGTGGTGCTCACCGACATCGACCAGGAGCGCGTGGACAAGGGCGTCGGCTACGTGCACGGCGAGATCGACAAGCTGCTGGGCAAGAAGCGGCTCTCGCCGGACGCGGCGAACCGGCTCAAGGCGCTGGTGTCCGGCTCGCTCGACAAGGCGGCCTTCGCCGACGCGGACTTCGTCATCGAGGCGGTGTTCGAAGAGCTGGGCGTCAAGCAGCAGGTGTTCGCCGAGGTCGAGGCGCACGTGAAGCCCGAGGCGATCCTGGCGACGAACACGTCGTCGTTGTCGATCACCGAGATGGCGTCGAAGCTGGAACACCCGGAGCGGGTGGTGGGCTTCCACTTCTTCAACCCGGTCGCGGTGCTGCCGCTGCTGGAGATCGTGCGTGGTGAGCGGACCGACGACGCCTCGCTGGCCACCGCGTTCGCCGTGGGCAAACAGCTGAAGAAGTCGAGCGTGCTGGTTTCGGACGCACCGGCGTTCGTGGTGAACCGGCTGCTGACCCGGTTCCTCGGCGAGGTGCTGGCCGCGGTGGACGAGGGCACGCCGTTCGAGGTGGCCGACCGCGCGCTGGACCCGCTGGGGCTGCCGATGTCACCGCTGACCCTGCTGCAGCTGGTCGGGCCGCCGGTGGCGCTGCACGTGGCGGAGACCATGCACCGGGCGTTCCCCGACCGGTTCGGCGTGAGCCAGAACCTGGCGAAGTTCGTCGAGGCCCGCAAGTCGGCGGTGTGGCAGTGGGACGACCAGGGCAACGCCACCGTCGACCCCGAGGTCGCGGCGCTGTGGGAGCGGGGTGATCGGCCCTCCACCGAGGAGCAGTTGCGGGAGCGGGCGCTGTCGGTGCTGGCCGAGGAGGTGCGGATCATGCTCGACGAGGGTGTGGTCGCCGAGGCGCAGGACATCGACCTGTGCCTGATCCTCGGGGCGGGCTGGCCGTTCTGGCTCGGTGGCATCACGCCGTACCTGGACCGGAGCGGGGTCTCGGAGAAGGTCAACGGGAAGCCGTTCCTCGCGCCGGGAGTCGCTTCGGTGCCTTCCGCCTGAGTTCCCCGGCCTACTACGCGACGTCATACGACGTCGCGTAGTAGGCTGCGCTCCGGCGGGAGCGAAGGAGTTTTGCGCGGATGAACTTGCTGTACAGCACCCTGGTGGTGCTGCACCTGGTGGGCATGGCGGGCATCCTCGGCGGGGTGGCCGGTGAACTGATCGCCCGGCGGGCCGGGGTGCCGACGCTGGTGCTGCACAGCGCGGCCCTGCAGGTCCTGACCGGTGCGCTGCTGGTCGGCCTCGCTTCGAGCGGGCTGGTCGCGGCCGAGCCGGACAACGTCAAGGTGGCGGTGAAACTGGTCGTCGCGCTGGTGGTGCTGGTGTTCGCCTTCGAGGCGCACAAACCCGGGAAGCTGCCGCGAGCCGGGCTGCCGCTGGTCGGCGGCCTGGCGCTGCTGAACGTCGGCGTCGCCGTCTACTGGTAACCGCGGTGGTGGGGGGGGGGGGGGGGGGGGGGGGGGGGGGAGAAAAAAAAAAAAGAAAGAAGCAAAGAAAGGGGGGGGAAGAAAAGGGGGAGA